>CAYZRT010000030.1:0-26375 GCA_964480875.1 uncultured Smithella sp.
CTCGAGTCGGAATCCATTCACATTATGCGTGAAGTTGTCGCCGAATTTAAAAATCCGGTGATGCTTTACTCCGTGGGCAAAGATTCCAGTGTGATGGTTAGGGTGGCGCAGAAGGCTTTTTATCCGGGCGCGTTTCCTTTCCCGCTGATGCATATCGATACCGGCTACAAATTTCCGGAAATGTACAAATTCCGCGAAGAATTTTGCCAAAAAATCGGCGCCCGCCTGATTGTGGAAAGAAACGAAGAATGGATTGCCCGGGGATGTCATCCGCAAAAAATCGGCGTGGATAAGTGTTGCAGCCATTTGAAGACCGGCGCCCTGCTGGATGCTCTGCGTAAACACGGCTTTGATGCCGCTTTCGGCGGCGCCAGAAGAGAGGAAGAAAAATCCCGCGCCAAGGAAAGAGTTTTCTCCCTGCGGGATGCCTTCGGCCAGTGGGATCCGAAAAATCAGCGTCCCGAGCTCTGGGATATCTATAACACCAGAATCAATGAGGGTGAGACGATGCGGGTTTTCCCCTTGAGCAACTGGACGGAGCGCGATATCTGGGAATACATCAAGCTGGAACAGATTCCCGTTGTGCCGATTTATTTCGCGCTGGAGCGGGAAGTGATTTCTCAAAAAGGCATTCTTATCCCCGTGGCTGAAGATTTTGCCGATGACAGAAAAAAAGTTAAAAAAGTCCTGTGCCGTTTCCGCTCCCTCGGTTGTATCCCCTGTACGGGGGCTATCGCGTCATCGGCGGCGACGATTGACGAGATCATCGGCGAGGTCAGAGCGGCGAAAAAATCGGAAAGAGAAAATCGCGTGATTGATTTGACGTCTGACAGCTCGATGGAGCAAAAAAAGAAGGAAGGTTATTTCTAGTGTATTCGGGCGAAAAATCTTTGCTGCGTTTTGCGACCACCGGCAGTGTTGATGACGGTAAATCAACCCTGATCGGTCGTTTGTTATATGAAACGAAATCCATCTATGATGACCAGTTCGCGGCAATTGAAAAAACGTCCAAAAAGAGGGGATTGAAAGAAGTGGAGCTGGCTTATCTTCTGGATGGCCTGGCCGCGGAGCGTGAACAAGGCATTACGATTGACGTGGCTTACCGCTACTTTGAAACGCCGAAAAGAAAATTTGTCATTACGGATTCTCCGGGACATGTCCAATACACCCGAAACATGGTGACGGGCGCTTCCAAGGCCGATTGCGCTGTAATTCTGATAGACGCCCGCAACGGCGTTTTGACGCAATCCAAACGTCACGGGTTCATTATTTCTCTTTTGCAGATTCCGCACCTGATCGTCGCGGTAAACAAAATGGATCTGGTTGATTACGCGGAGGATGTTTTTAACCGCATTGTCGAAGAGTATGAGAATTTTTCTCAAAAGCTGGATATTCACGACATTGTTTATATTCCCGTGTCCGCCCTCAAGGGAGATAATGTTGTTGTCAAGAGCAAAAAGATGCCCTGGTATGACGGCACGACATTGCTGCATTATCTGGAAAATATTCATGTGACGGCGGACCGCAATCTGGTGGATTTTCGTTTCCCCGTTCAGGTTGTCATCAGGCCACACCTGGATTTCCGGGGCTTTGCGGGGAAAATCGTTTCCGGCACAATAACGCCGGGAGAAGAAGTTGTTGTCCTCCCCTCAGGCAAATCAAGTTCCATTAAATCCATAAGTGCTTATGATGGTGATCTGCCGGAAGCGTTTTGTCCACAGTCGGTTGTTTTGTCTCTTAATGATGAGGTTGACGTCAGCCGGGGAGACATGATTGTCCGGAAGAAAAATCTGCCGCAGATTGAAAATCGCCTGGAAGCGATGATTTGCTGGATGGATGAAAAACCCATGAACATGACCGGACAGTATATTTTAAAACACACAACCCGATCGGTTAAGGCTCATGTAACCAAAATAATTTATAAGACAGATGTTGACACGCTGCATCGCCAGCCCACGGAAACTTTTGTCCTCAATGATATAGGCAGAGTTGAGTTGAACACCTTGACGCCGATTTTCTTTGATCCTTACAAATTAAATCATGCCACCGGCAGTTTTATCCTGATTGACCCTCTGACCAACAATACGGTGGCCGCCGGTATGATCAGGGGTGTTGTCAGAAATATTGAGGATTACGCCGAAACCGAAGAAAGTGATGCTGATAAAACCAAGAAATCGCCTCACACGATATGGCGCGGTTTGAATATAGAACGTGCCGAAAGAGAAAAACAAAATACTCATCAGGCGGTTGTTCTGTGGTTTACGGGATTGTCCGGTTCGGGTAAATCAACCATTGCCGCCACCTTGGAAAAAAGGTTGTTTCAGCGCAACTGCAGGACGATGCTTCTCGACGGCGATAATGTCCGGCACGGTCTTTGTTCCGATCTGGGTTTTTCCGCGCTGGACAGAAAGGAAAATATTCGCCGGGCGGGGGAAGTTGCCAAACTATTCTTCGATAACGGCCATATCGTCCTTTGTACATTCATTTCTCCATTCAGACAGGACAGGGAGTTTGTAAGAAGTCTTTTCCCGGAGGGAAGATTCATCGAAATTTATGTTAGTTGCGGAATCGATGAATGCCGCAGGCGAGATCCAAATGGGTTATACAAAAAAGCTCATTCCGGATTGATAAAAGATTTTACGGGGTTGTCTTCTCCTTATGAAGTTCCGGAGTCACCGGAATTAACCATCGACACCCGGAAGTTATCCATTCAGGAATGTGTTGATATGCTGGAAGAATTTCTCATTCGTTATTCCATGATTTCAACCAAAAAAAATCCTCTTAAAAAACCATAAATTAAACCCGTTTTTGTTCATTTCAAGTATATCTTAAAATATCAGGTGCGTAACGCATTATCGGAAAAGACATAATTATAAGCTTATGATTTTATTGAATATTTAACTTGCATGAATCTTGGGCAGTTTGGTGTAAAGTCGTAATAATTACATACTTATGAATATTATCAACAGAGTTATTAACAGCCATGTCCACAGTTTTGTGGAATACAAATTCAAGTACCTGAATGACAGGGGGAATATGTATAAATCAAACAACTTATTATTCCATCCAGGTGGTCAGGTTCTCCGCCGGTTCCCGTTGAGAGATGACTTGATTGGCGGGGAATGTAGGATCTGGATAGCCAAGAACGATTGCAATCATAAGGCGTTTGTTTGGAGAAATGCCTGTCTGTTCGCGAATGACCTCCGGAAACAACACGCCCTGATCTTCAATGCATGTTCCCAGGTCGAAATGGAGTGCCGCAAGGCAGATGTTCTGCATGACCGCGCCTAAATCCAAAAGAGGACCTGTTTCACCTAACGCTTTGTCACGGGCGATGATGATAGCAACCGGAGCGTCGAAAAAGCGAAAACCACGCTCCAGCCACCAGGCGCGTTTTTCCTTATCTTCTCGGGTAATATCCATCGCTTTGAATAACTGCTTGGCAAGAGTTATTTGACGATCTTTGTAAACACCCTTGTCGGGCCAGCTTACGACCAGATGATCCGGCACGATGGGCGCTCCGCTTTTTAGTTTTTCCACAATTGCGATTCTAAGCTTATTAAGCTTTTCGCCGGTTAACACAATAAATTCCCATGGTTGCGTATTCATGGCCGATGGCGCCCGGCAGGCGATATTCAAAATTTCCATGATGATTTCCTTCGGTACCGGTTTGTCTGTAAAAGCTCGAATACTTTTACGTTGTTGTATCGCTTCTACCAAATCCATCTCACCTGCTCCTTATTGATATGAGTTAAGAACATATTATCCTCGATATTGTTGACTTTCGTATTTTACAAACAACAGCCATTTATAACAACATATAGAATAAAGGACATCTTTGTTCCCAAATGACTGCAAATATAGTCTGAATATCCTATGGGAAAAATAAAAATCGTTCATTCAAGCATGGAAAAAGCAAATATATAAATGGGAAAGGTTATAAAAAGAACGATAATGCCATACAAAAAAACCCGATAAGTTGCCGAACGAACGTTCGCAATTTTTTTTGTAGTCTTTAAGAATATAAATTTGTGTTTCAGGAAACTTTAGGCTCTTTTTTTTCTTTGATTAAATCATCAATTTTTTTACTAAGGTCGCTCAACTGGACTTGCAATATCAGAACAATAATCAGCAAAAAAATGACAACAACACTAATCACAGTATAATCCATAGCACACCCCTCTTTTTAAAGTTAGCATCATGCCATTTCGACTATGTGTGATGCATAACACAAAATAACAGAACGAACAAATAAGATTATGCTTTCCTTAAGATTTTCTTGACATAAAAATAACGCTACCTTAAAATCATGGCAAGCGAATATGATTTATAATCACGTTTTCCCGCTGAAAATTGAATTTAACTACAAATCCTATTGAATAAAAATACCAGAGGTAATTTTCAATGAGTGAATTCGATAAAAGAAAATACATCAGATATCCCGCCGAGGCGAATGAACTTGTTACGATTTATTATTTGGATGACAATACGAAGAAGACGGGACAGCGAGTGGGGCTAGGTCAAAATGAAAGTTTCCAAGGTTGCTGTGTTGTTTTTGTGGGTGAATTAAATTTCAAGGTTGGGCAGGAAGTCCTTTGCGAAATCGGTTTGCTTCCCAAGGTAAAAGCCAAAGTAGCCTGGATTAAAGCACTGGAGGACAAGATTACCAAGGTGGGATTCTCCATGATCGAATAAGGACTTTTTTCGCTGCAAAGCAGACTTGAAAATATTTTTGTATTATTACCTATCAGAAGGAACGTTGTTCCTTCTTTTTTTTTGATGATGACTTTTCGCCGAAGAATTCTCACTTCCGAAACTGAAGGTGCTATGACCGATCTTCATAGGGAATTTACAGGAAGTGTTAGGCAATAGTTCATTGGAAAAGGATAAAATCTTGATAGAATGATTTATTGGGGCATTATAAATTTTACACGGGTATGGATGCTCCAAACGATAAATTACAGCTTAACAACATCCTGTTTATCGGTACACGCTTCAAATAATAAATTTAAATCAAAAAAATTTTTATTGGCGGAAGTGCATGGGAATCGAAAACTTGCAATTCGCTCTAAGTATTTGAATTAACACTATGCGTTTTTGTCTATCGGCACACTATCGGCACGGTATTGTTCTAGCAATTTCTTCAACTCACTAAGCTGAAGTGCGTAGTTGGAGCGATATTGTGCAAACGGATGGGAAAGCGTAGAGTCTTTTCTCGCCCACTGAGAGATGTTCCATCCTGATTGCAAAAGGTCTGAGGCCGCAAAGACGAACTCAAGCGTATCGATAAAGAACTGGACCTGATCGAAGTGCTTACTGTAATCTATCTTTGCAACTGATCCATGGACATAGTAGTTACGACAGTCGATGGCCTGATCCACGACCTTATCAAGCTCCGGAAATAGATTGCCGATTCTATCAGTGATTAGTT
This sequence comes from uncultured Smithella sp., assembly GCA_964480875.1. Classification (GTDB taxonomy): domain Bacteria; phylum Desulfobacterota; class Syntrophia; order Syntrophales; family Smithellaceae; genus Smithella. The sequence goes on from CAYZRT010000030.1 coordinate 5,432, forward strand.
TGGCACGGCTCTGAACTTTTCTTTTTAGTGTCGCTTTGCCTATCCGTCCTAGGGCACCTAATACACTGTTCCGTTCCTGGCTGACAGGCAGGGCCTGAAACGTCATACGTGCGTTGTCTCGGGCTTGACAAAGGTCAGGTGACAGAACAACTGCTTCTGAGAATGCAGATGAAGGTAGGATATCAAACATGTTGGCTGCACCGACCATGCGGTCAATGTTGTAAATGTTTTGATAGGCGGATGCCATAGAAAACCTAGATCTGGCATTTCGCCACTCGTTATGTCGTTCTAACCAGTGCTTCAGAATATTGGTGAATTCAGTTCGATTCGTAGTCGCCTTTATAGGTATGTCAAAATGGAAAGGTTTACGCGATTCGCTGTCATTATTGCGGTGCGGCGGGATGCACCAATAAACATCAAATTCTTCTGGATACCCTTCTCTTCTCACGGGCAATAAGCATAGATTCGATAAGTTCTGTGGCCTACCTGCAATGACTGCGAGGAGCATTAGCATATCAAGAACGCTTGCGATAGCCTCTTTGATAGTCCTATCAGAATTAAACTCTATGTTGAGTTTAATTGTGTTATCTACGTGTATGCCTTCCGATCCAGGAAACCTGTATGAGATGACATTCGACGCAGACACCTTACCGAGTATCGTGTCGACAGCAAATATCTCATACTTACCCGTATAGTAAAAAAGATGCGGGTGTTCACCGATTTCGATATTCCTGCCGCCTTCCTTTGCCTCAGCGATACGCTCCAAGTGGGGTTTTGGGTTGATGACTAATCCGAAAGTATCAAAATCATGGAACAGCGTTGTTGCATCATCGACGGTAAAGTTTAATTTGCGAATTATTCGGTCAGATGATCTGATATATTGGTTGCCAAAGATGACAAAGTGAGGAAACACACTACAGGTGTGATATGTTCCACCTGCATTTGAGCCAGACATATTTGATTTTGTAACACATTTAATCAATGATACCTTTGAACAATCATAGAGCAACCCAGAAATATCAGAGCTCGTATCCACATCAAATAACGTATCTGAATAGAGATCAAGAGTCGTAGCCTCTCCTTTCAGTGAAAGTTCGCCCTGTACTTCCATGCCGGTCGCGAGCGTGAATTTTCCTGCCTTTTTGAACCCTTCATAATTCTGCATTAATAATACCTTTGGTTTAAAACTGAATACTAGAATACCAGGATCAATTGCTGTTATTTATTAATCATATTAGACTGAAGGGGTACTACATTGTCCCGATCCACAATCTCGCGAAGATCGGTCATTGCATTATGGACATACTTTTGAGACGTTCTAATATCACCGTGTCGCGCCAAATCCTTCACCTGAAATGCCGAAGCATTCTTTGACCAATCAGTTATGGTGCTATGCCGTGTTGCCTCGTATAGCTTCAATCCTTTGATACCATAGATAGCCCACAAATCCCTAAGATAGGCTGGTTTGTATCCTTTCCCAGTAGATGGATTGATAAAAAGAAAGTCCGCGCCAAAACGTCCAATGGCGTATTTTTGTGCTATTTCTAAAGCGCGTCTTGATAGAGGAATCCATTTACGATGTTTCCCTTTTGTTCTTTCAACAAGGCGATAGCCGGAGTATGTCCGTTGAATCAATGCCCTTAACCCTGGAATATCAATATCACGCACTTGAAGAGCGCAGCCTTCAGATACTCTTAGGCCGGTTTCCCGAATAAAAAACAAAACATCTTGATGCTCTGCCGGAAACTTTTCAATAACTGAAAGTTGCTCTTCATAGGTAATCGCCCGTTGTGTCTCGCCGGTCGTGATTTCAATTTCCGGGAAGATCGGCAATCTTACTCGTTCCCATTTGTTCAGCCATTTATAAAAAGTCTTGAGACAATCAACAATGTTTTTAATATATTTTTCGGAAAGCCCTGTTAATCCATTTACGAGTTCCTGTAAATGTGAAAGTTCAATCTCGCGAACGTCAAGGTCATACAGTGACCCGTAGTGATTTTTCTTATAGGATTGATATAGTTTAAGGGTTTCAAAAGAAAAACGGCCGGCTTCAGCCTCAATGTTTTTCTGTTTTATCCAAACATCATATTTATTCTTAAATTTATTTTCCTGAATAGCCGGTTGAAGCCAATCATTGATGTTGAAAGCGCGGTCTTTGATTTCCTTGTTGATCTGAGTTAAGGCCTGAAAGGCCATTGAGAACGAAAGAGCAATCCCATTTTTATCGTGGTATATTCTAAGGCGCTTTCCCCTGACAGATATACGGATAAGACAGGCATCATAACCGCACTTTGGGCAAACCCTTTCCCGTCTGGTTATGCCGCAACGCTGACAGCTAATTGATCCCCGTGCAATAAGTTCAGCCATGATCTCACTTCCAAGACCTTTCTGAGAATGGCTTTGCTTACTATATGACAAATTAACTGTCAATGGGCTACTCCTATTGCTTTCTTATCCGTTATTCATTCCATGCACTATCTTGGATAAACTTTGCACCCTTAACGAGTTTGTAATTGCAATAGAACCCGCGAGGATTTATATCTGTGCGATATGCTTTCGCATCAACGATCTTTAACTGATTGCGTTTCTGATCTTGGATATAGTCAAGGCTTAGATACAGCCGCGCTTTCTCGAGACTAAAGTCACCGCCACGCCCTAAATCCTTGCCCTGTGATTTCTGCAAGGCAATGATAGCGATTCCTTCTTTCAGTTTATTATGAATCTCTGAAATGGGTTCCGATATTTTCCAAAGTTGATCGGTTATTTCCAAAAAGTCTATGATGAAAATCTTTCTTTCCGGCGTAATCAGATCGGCAAAGCCTGATTTTTTGTGAATGGGTTTGAAATTATCATTTTTCCAGTCTTGAAGTTTTACATCTTCAAAGAGTTCCAGCCGCTTTCTAAATTCCGTATCGCCCATTTCAGAATTGAGATAAACGATCTCATGCTGTTTCATGTTCTCTTTGACTATGTTCAAAAGAAAAGCTGTTTTCCCGGATGATTTGCTCCCGGCAACAATGATAATATTTCCAGGATATAATTTGCAGTAGGTGTCAATACCCAAAGGCCAGACAAGAGAAAATTCATCTGTTGGCGCGTTCAGAAAATTGACTTCTTCAATCTCTGTTTCAATTCGGCGATAGCAACCGTCTTTCTGGCCGTGTTTTTCAATTATTCCTTCTTTCTTTAAACGTAAAAGAGTTAAGACAACATTCTTCTTTTCCTGCCTTGAAGTCACTTGAAGTCGGTTGAATACATCTGAAGTCAGGAAGAAGCCATTTGAAGTCAAAACGAAATCCCGGACTTCCTGGGAAAAGTTAAGTTCTCTTTTATCGGCTCGTTGCAATGCAGATTCGATTTTTGCCTGAATCCATTTTTTGTCAGAATTTTCACCCCATGAATTTATAAGTCTTTCAAGAACTTCGGCGATTTCTTCTTTAGGCATTCCACCTTTGACAAGGCAATTAGCAGTATGAAAAAGGTCATTATCCCGGCGGCCGTTCTCAAACATTTTAGATGACCTGACTTCAGTTTTGACTTCACCACTATATATAGAACTATTTATATTATTATTAAGTGCGCTTCTAAGCGCACCAGGCACCGGCGGCGGCGTGATCTGATTCAGTGATAACCCTTCAAGCCATTCATAACATTTTCCGTTACCATTCATTGAAGGCGCGGCTATTATGTAGCCACCCTCGCCGCGTATATCAACGCCGGGCATTATAGCCGCTTGAACAGTCAAGCCGGAATCCGTAGGATATTGAAAGTAGAAGTGCCAGCCTCCACGCGGTGTTCTTGCTGTGGGAATTTCCAAAGAATCAGGCAAGAGTTCCTGAACAGTGTCAAAGCCTTGTTGTGTATCGCAATCAACAACAAACAAACCTGAAATTTGCCCTGTAACAATTCCGATCATGGCGTTAGGCCATTTACTCAACCACTGCCGTATCTCATCGGTCGTTGGTTTCCTCTTTTGAAATTTACCCCATTCAATGAATGGCTTTTTATCCGGCATAACTGGAATTACCGAAAAGCCGTGTTCTATGTAAGTTAAAGCCGATTTTAAAACTTCTTCGGTGTATAGCCTTGATGATTTAGTACTATGAGATACTTCCTTTTCCATTTTTCACTCCATTTCCTTGAATGCTTTCCTTAGCTGTCAGCATCTTCCCTCGCAGGGTCTTTACCACGGTTACAAAATCTGCCACAGGTACTGGCTTGTTTGAGTTAAATAGATTCATTAAACGATAAACCTGATCTGTAGACTCGAATGTGAAGATTACCTTACCGTTTTTCAATTCAAGGGTAGGTTCAACACCGTGAAGTGAGAGAAAGGATGATAAATAAATATCAAGCAGATTAATAACTTGCGTCTTTGCCATATGCCCTCCGTTTACGATTTATTAGCGTTACATAACAATTAATGGTTTTTGGGAGGGGAAAGTGGGAATTTTTTTTGAAAAATTTGTTTTTAATCTAAGGTATTGTTTTCTGAAGTTTTTCTTGAAGGGTTTTTAGTTTGTAGCGAACTTGATCTTGGGTAAGGTTATATTTTTCTGAAAGCTCCTTTACGGTTAAATCCCCATAATAATCCAAAAGGAGCTCATAATCTTTTTTTGTCACATCACCTTTTTTCATGATCGCTTGCAGGTCGAGGTAGGTGGATGATTTTTGATCAATGTATTCACGAGCTTCGTGAATGCTACCTTCTAACATTAGTTCTGCTTCTTCAGTATTAGATGTATCAGAGTCTGGAGGATTCGACGGAACAGTATCTATATCATCTGCATTACGAGAGTAATAATCTGCTAACATTTGATTCAACTTACCTAGGTTATAAGTTCCGTGTCCACCGAAGAGCCATGTGGTGAGATTTGTACGTGGACCCATCTTCTGGGGTCTGTAACAGACATTAAGAATCCTCGCGGTATTTTTATTCTTCATTAATGCAATATCACTGTTTATAGGAGTGTATGGATCAAACAAGGTGGCAAAGTAAGGAGCAACTGCATCGGGAATCTTCATAATAACCGGAAGCATTAATAACCATATTTCCATAACTTGCTCGATTTGTATGAGATGTGCATTATTTTTCAGAAATGCACTCATCTTGTTTATCGATGACGTGTTCTCCTGAATATTAAAACATTCAAGTAAATTAGTGGATGATTCTAACAATTTGATCAGGCTCAATGGATTGGTCTTGTCTTTTAATGATGCCCGCGCGTCATCCAGGTATGTTGTATATTTTTCAACAATTCCGGGAATGTATTCCCCAAAATAATAAAGAAACACATCGACAGCTCCTGAAGGGAGTGGCAGAAATTCCGATTGATGCTCCTTGATTATTGAGTCTAATATACTTTTCGGACTGAAGCCTCTTATGATGAATGCCAGATAGATTTTGGCGATTTGTTGAAAGTCGTCTACATCATAATTATAAAATTTGCCCTTTGATTTATTTTCTTGTTCTTCTTCCCTTTGTTTCTCCGGCCACGTCAGTTGTTTCAATACATTGGTATAAAATTTATTGTTCACAGCATTATTTTTCTCTCGCCAGACCAACATCTTCAATACGTTGTCATAAGTCTCTTTGCTTGAAGCTCTTCCTGTATAAAGAGATATTAATTTATCGCTCGCTTGTTCGTCGCCATTTTGAGCCCTTTTAATCGTGTAACACACAAGGACTTGGTCCAACAGATTCCTGTTGCGTATTCTTTTTTCGTCCAGATGTGGTAACCAATCCTGATATAATTCGTTCAAGGATGTACGAACTTTAGAAGTTTCTGCTGATATGGAAACTGATTTTCTTTCAGGTAAGAATTTTGTGTAATCTACGTAGATTAGATCAGCACTGATGTCTAAATCTCCGAATTGCTCTAATTTCCAGTTTGGTAAAATATCCCATTCCTCAGATTTACTTTCCAGAGCAGAGATGTCCAGTTCTTCATTGAGATTGATATGATCTTCGCGTGCAAATTTGTGTTCCCTATTTGGGGTAGATGTGAAATTTTGAAAATCTACTATGGGTGTCAGAAGCAGCTTGAGTTTTTCTTCTTTACGAAGATCAGTTTGTTCCCGCACTTTTTCTACTGCGTTGAAGTATTGTATATATAGAGCTTCTGATTGATTCTTTTCCATTTCCGTTCGTTGGGAATAATATATCCCGTTTAGATAATTACCCAATCAATTTAATTCTTCAGCATCTAGTCCGGGCCACACTTTAATAGCCACATCGGCCAATAACTCGCCACGTGTTTTAATAGTTTCTTCATTCCAATCATTTAAGCCGAGTAAGGGAATGTTAAGTCGTAGATTGGTGTTTGCAAGCAATAAGTCCCGCTTTACTTGAAATGATTTATTTTGCGCTTCCCGATTAACACTAAGATTGAGTAGCGTTAGATTTCCTAATGTTTGAATGCTTTCTTCCCGTAAAAATATAGCTTTTTCTCTCTCGCTTAATTCCTGCCCAGCAAGTTTTTTAGCTTTTATTTGATAAGCTTCAAGCCAAGTTGCTTGGGTACTGTCAAATAAAGGCCAATATTCATACCAAGATGTAGGGAGGATGTGATCAATATCGAGATGGCCAAGGTTCTGTGCAAAGTTATCTTCCACCCTTGTTGTCTGTCTTAAATCTAATTCTATTTCAGCTAGGATAGCTCTCATTTTCACCGCTTCTAGCTTATTTGGATAGATTGATCCGTTAATACAAACATTTTTAAATTCAGGATCCCTAGGCCAACGAGATGCTTCGCCTTTTAAATCTCCTAATATTTTTATTAGAGATTCGGGCGCTATTACTGTTTGAGAGAGGTTACGCATAACTGAGACAAACACATTATTATAATTTTTTGCAGATAAGCCGCAAATAGCACGACGCACTACATAAGACACCAGATAATCTAACATTACTTTTTTTGCCTCAGATGTTATTGAGGAAACAGCTATCATAAGTGCCAATGGATGCAATGTTGTAATGTCAAATGAAGATATACGCTGACCAAACCTTGCTATAGGCTCATCGCCATTTCCATCAATCAACGCCTGATAATATTTGGCATAGTTGGAAAGCATAGCCAATTGATCACTTGCAGACTTTGCTTCAGTCTCAGTAAATACATAACGACGATATTCAAAATAAAGACGACCTAAATCAATTTCTTCACGTAACTCTGCTTGTAAGGTTGAATGTATGAACCATTCTAGTTGTGGCTTATTCATACGTCCACGTTTTTGTATTCTATTCCAGTCATTACTCTCGAACTGCGACCATAGTGAATTATAAAGCTCTTCAGAGTTACTGCCTTCTTTGTCTGCTCTCATAAAGATAAAGTTTCGTATCAAGTCAGTTGCATAAAGTCGCGCACCGCGACCATTGAGAGTCTCAAAGATTACCTGTGCATCATCATCTTCGCCTAGAACAATAGACACTATTTTAAAATCCTGTAAAATTGCCGTTGCTAACATTTCATAACGCAGAGATAATTCTTCGTTGGTGCCTTGTGCTATCCATTTTTCAAAACAATCAGTAAAATACCATATAGCTTCAAGGGCAGGCGGATGTGCGATACCAATTCTACGTAGATGACCTCTCTGTGTAAAACTTTCATGGAAAATATCTTTAAGTTTATTCCTGTCATCTGTTTCAAGAACATACTTATAGTCTCGCTGATCGCGAAAAGTTGGCCACACTTTAAAGACTTCTATAGACGGATCCAACATAGTATCTGGGTTACTATTTTTTAAGGCGCCAGCAACAATTTCTGTTATTGATGTTATGTTGTTTGCTTTCAGTAGTAATAAAATAGATTTTAAGATGAACTGTAAGGTAACAAGACGCTGTTGACCATCAATAATATGTAATGTATCAACGCCTTTTAATCCTGCCCGTGGCTGTGGATCTAAAACAACAGCACCGAGGAAATGCGGTATTGTCTTGTTGTTTAATAATCTCGCGTCAGCCTTGGCGCGAATATCTTCCCAAAGCTGTTCCCATTGATTTGTTCGAGTCCAGACATAAGCACGTTGATAAAAAGGCACCATGTATTGTCTGCGATCCTGGAATAACTGCTGGACGGTAATATCATCTGATCTCAATTTTTTCTCCTTTATTAGCTGTAAATTGTAAGAAAACTTCTGTTTATTGATATTTATTTTATACGCTTTTGGCCTTGCTGATGCGATTCCAGACCAGACGACAGACGGCGCGATAGACATCTTTGCGTTCATCGTTGGTCAGGCCTAGTGCGTCGAAAACTATTTTATCCAGTTCGGCGCGATCCAGCAGCGGTTTGGGCTCCTGTTCCTCGATAGGTGTTTTTGATTCCGGGTCAATGCCGCATTCTTCAAAAACTGAATTTATTTCTCTTTTTGGTAATAAATCATTTTTAATAGAAATTTTCTGCGGATCAATTATTTTTATCCTTTGAACTTCTTCTACCGTAACGTCAAGCAAACCTTCGCCTAATCCAACGCGGCTACCTAATTCCATAAAAAGAGGAAACAAAATTGAATTTAAAAAAACAATTACCTCCTCATCATTTGACAAAACTTCATACATTCTTTTATCTACTAATACGCCTGTATTTTTAAGAACCTTAAAACTATCACTAAAACTGCTCGGCACAATAAAAGAACATTCTGTCCTTTTGCCTACACTGTACCAATATTTCCTGCCTTTCACTGAAGACACATTATTATAACCAAATATATTTTTACCCTTATCTCCGCCTTGTTTTACTTGAATATTTTGTTTTTCTCCCCACTGAATATACTTCAGAGCATTTGTTCCTTTGAGCTCGGCTTTGCTTTTGTTGCAGATAAATATTTTGTATTTCAAGTTTTTCGGATCAACGATGACACTTTTACACTCGCGTGGGCTTTTAATGACCGGTTTTAAAAATTCCGGCTCAATCTTCCATTTCCTAATCGTTTCATCATCAAGATAGAAAAATTCATTAACGCCCGTTTTAATGCCAAATCGTACATCTGCAATCTCACCAAGTTTTACCAGTTTATCTTTTCCCTTTTCCAGAATCGTGAAGAAAATATCCGGCGCTCGCAGATATTTGCCGCCCCATTTGTCGCCTTCGTATTTGCCCGCACCCAGCTTTTTCTTTTCTTCGTTTTCGTATTCAGTGCCTGTATCTAACAATTCCTTAACCGTGATGGGATAGACACGAAATATATCGTTAGAGATAACTTTATCTGCGTCCTCAATTGCCAACAAGTTTTCGGTGAAAATCGCTTCTTCAAAAGGTTTCTTGAAGGCAACAAATTTAACCATATGCTGCGGATTAGTCTTCTTATGCGGCGCGTGAATTACCGAAATAATAGTATTGACATCTGCCGCCTCAAAACTGCGTTTGGCGTGATTATCAATGATTAATTCGACTGGACAACGATTGAGCAGAAATTCCTGCAACCATACGCCATAACCAACATCAAGCCACGAATTTGAGCAAATAAAAGTATGAATGCCCCGCGGGTTGAGCAGGCGCAATGCGCGAATATAAAAGTATGTATATAAATCTGATTGAGCATTTATTTTCTTTTTAGCGGAAAAGTCATCTTCAAAATCCAGCCGCACCATTTCCTGCAAATAACCCTTGTATTCTTTTTTGTCTTTGACTTTGTTCAGCGGATCGGAGATTTCCTCCTGCCGGACATAAGGGGGATTGCCAATGATGATGTCGAAGCCTTCTTTCTCGACAAATATTTCGGCAAACTCGATGTTCCAGATGAGAGGTTTGTCCTCGCGAATATTTTTCTTTTGTTCATTAAGTTCATTTATCTCGCTTGTCAATTTTTCAATTTTCGCTTTATCCAACTCAATTCTGGTTTGACTCGGAGTTGTATCAAGTATGTCAAAAGATGATTGTTCATGAGGCTTGCTGCCTTTTAAAGCGTTTAAATAATCACTTTTCTCCCGAATCTCTGTTGAAATTATTTCATCATAAATTGTCAATTCACGATGCTTGATTTCCCATTCCTTGGTTGATGTCTTGTTGTAAAAATATTCCGTTTTTAAAATTTTAAGTTGCGTTACTTTCTTCTTGACGCTGTCGCTTATGACAGCATGGCCAGTAACAGGAAAAGTCTTATTGCCGATACGCTGCACGAGAGAATCGCCCTGCCGAACTTTAAAATCGAGGCTGGGCAGGATGGCCGTGGGTGACAGGCGCATTTCTTCCGGCGCATCCACAAAAAGCGAAAGCCAGAGGCGCAATTGGCAAATCCAAACAGCCCACTCCTTGACTTCCACACCGTAGAGGGATTGCGAAATGATTTGTTTTTTACGTTCAAAAACATCCGGTGAGGGGAAATGAAATCTTTCTCGAAGTTTTTGTTCGATTTCGTCCAACACCTGCATCATACCGACCAAAAATGCACCGGAACCGACGCCTGGATCACAAATTGCAAGACTTTCCAGCTTCTCCAGTATCTCTTTTGCTTCCTTTGGTGAAAAGCTGCCATCTTTCTGATCCTCCTCCGCCACGCCTTCGCGGAAAAACAATTCATAAAGATTGATAGGGGCAATTGGAAGTGAGAGATTTTTCATCAACCACTTGACGAGGCTCAAACGGCACATCAAATCTACTTCGGTGCGCGGGGTATAAACCGCGCCGTCGGCTTTATTGACCAGCCGCTCAAAGATAATGCCCAGAAATTCTGGGTTGAGTTGGAGTTCGGCATCATCAATCGAACTTTCTTCTATAGTAAAGCTATGGGAAAATAAGAAGGTAAAGAAACTTTCAATTTCCTTATCGGGTATTATCAAGCTTTTATCATCGTATCCGGCTTTCTCCTTAAACAGGCCGCCGTTAAGATATGGCGTAAGCAGCAAAGCGTCATTGATTTGTTTCGGAAGATATTTCCTCGGTGTGAACTTTTTATTGAGCGCCTCAAAGAATACAATCGTCAGCCAGTCTTCATAAAATTTATTATCCGCTTTGCTGGTTTGATAAGCCTGAAAGAAATTTTGAATGAATTTATCATTGTTGTCCAACCAGCGGCGTTTCTGAATAAAACCAAGAAATATGGTACGAATTGCAAAAAGCAGCACAAAGTCCCGTGCTATTTCTTCATCAATTTTATTTATTTTCCTGACAGCCTGAACAAGTTTTCCATATTCTTCAAAAAATTCTTTATAAAATAGCTCCGTCACGGGACCGACGGCAAAGGCTTCTTTAACTATATCAAACGATATAAAATCATCATCGCGTGCTGCAATGCGCTGCAAGAAAGTTTTATTGGTAAATTCTTTGCTGACAAAATACGTAAACCGGCGAAAGTTAGACCATTCTCTTTTACGACCTGCGTATTCCGGATAAATCAGGGAAAAGCGGAAATTGCCGTCTTTGTCGTAAAAGATAAAAATTCCCGCAGAATATATTTGTTGTTCTTTGAGAATCTTTTTCGCTTTTTCATATTGCGCTTTTTTGCCGGAGCGTTCGGTCAACGGTTTTTGCGCGGCAAAGGCGCAGATAATCAGACGATCAGCATCCGCAAATTTGATTTCGCCAAGTTTCTTAGTATTAGAAAAGTTTTCATCATTGTATGCCCGCAGATCATCTTTTGATGGTGAAAATTGCTTGCTTTTGCGACGAAAGAAATGAACAAATTTATCAGGATTAAATTCTTCAATAATGTTTTCCAGAATCGGACGGGCTTCAGTAGTCATTTCTTACCGTCTTTCTTGTTAAGTTTTGCGAGAAGTGTCTTGCCTTTATCAGTCAAGCGGTATTTCTGAATACTGCTTGTCGGTTTATCCGGTATGGTCATAAGCAAAAGACCTTCTTCAATAAGTGGCTTTAAGACCTGGTTCCTGAACTTGGTGCGGTCTGTTCGACCGACCAACTTCATCAATTCAGCTATGGAGCTGTTTTCATTACATTTATAGAGTATTTTAACTTGGTTTTCGCTTAGTGCCAGCTTGGTGCCTACCTGGTGCCTACCAAGTGCCTCACTCTGACCGCCAACAGTTTCAAAAGCCAGTTCTGGCTTGCGCCGGATGGTTACAACAAAGCCGTCTGTAAGAGCAAATTCAGGCTCTGGCAGTCCTGCTTTTTTGCAATGTTCAATCATGTCACCCGTACCGGTGCCCATACGTTCTATATATTTTGTTAGATAAAGAGATTCAGCCAAAAGTGGATTACCTGGAACAGAGCCATGCGTATGCCTTAACTTTTCCAGCGTGAGCGAGGGTGGCAAGGAACCTGGGTTCCATACTTCCAGTCTGTCTGAAAAGAGCATGACCTGAACACTGCCGTTGCTGGTGTAATCGCGATGCGCAACGGCATTGACAACGGCTTCGCTAATTACTTCCCGGGGTATTTCATAGGCTACCGGCGCCTGAACGCTGTGCTCACGCGTGCCTACGGCCAGGTTAATCTTGGAAAGAACAAAATCAATCACCTGATCCACCAGTTCAAAAACAGTTCCTTTGTATACCTGATAGGATGGGATAGGTTTACTTACTTGCGTTCCGTGAAAATGAGCGCATTTGACTTCGGAAGAAATCATAAATTTCTGAGGCGCTTTGCCGAATAAAAGTATCGCAGCATTAGTTGGCCTTCCCTTATTGAGCAAATTGAGATGCTCCAGCACTTTTTCAACGGCGGTATCTTCCACAAGCGGAAATGCGCGCGCACGGCGGGCCAATCCAACAAATATTTTAATCTTTTCAGCAGATATATCATCTATCGCCGCGCCCGGACAAAAGGAGGCATCAAACGGGCCGACACGAAGCAATTCCTTGACTGCCAGATATTCCACAAGACTGGCATAAATACCTGCAATCAAATCCTCTATTTCTGAAAAACGCCTTCTGATTAATTGTTCGCCTGCCGTTTCAATAATTTGTTTCATTTTCTGATGCCGATCTTCATCAGTCGTTCCTTTAATAAATATAATGCGATATTTGCCCGAATTGGTTGCTTCATTAAATTCCCGATGGGTTGGTGAAAAACCCGCCTTGTCAGGCACACCATATTGATTGCCCAGCAAAGCCAGATAAATATTACAATGGCGAACTTCTTCAAGATAGACCTCATCGGCACGGCGATCTTTTGCGGGTATATCTTCAAAGAGAAAAACATCGAAAAAGCGGCTAAACAAGGCATCGCCTAGGATGTATGCTTTTAGTGCCTGACGTTCTCCTATAAATTCTTTTTGAACACCGCTAATAAAAATTCGCTGTTTCATTTTTGATTCTCAATTGCAATGATGATGTCTCTCTTTAGCTTCTTCTGGCCCGCAACAGCTCTGTCCAAATAATCCCGTCCAAGTTCTTTTTGCAGTTTTTCAATCTCTTTGATGGTTTCGTTTAATTTGTTTTCAGCGGCAGAGAAATTGCTTATTCGGCGCAAAGAATATTCCGAGTGCGTGCCGTAATGAAGAATATCTTCCCGCAATATCCGGAGAAAATCTTTATAAGGCATTAGTGCTTCCACTTGCACATTATTAATCAGTGTGCCCAGTTGATTGAGTGCCCGCTGTTCAAGGCTTTCTTCATTGGTGCCGCCCGGAATATAAGGTTTATAATTTCTGATAGAGTCATAAGATGTCCAGAATTGTTCGCTGAGAGACAATCCTTTTTCATCAGGCTCACAAGCAACTTTATCAAATACTTCTTCAAAAGATTGCTGATTCGGAACTGACTTATCATCACTGTAGGGCAAGGTGGTCACGTACAATCTTCCTTTTTTGTAAAACACCAAAAGTTCATCTTCTTTGTATTGTTTGGCTACTTTCACACGCGGTGGATAATGCGTCAGATTTCCGATAATTTCAGGATGATCTTTCTTAATCTGAAGAAAAGCCCTTAATGCTTTGTTATAGAAACCCTCTTCTTCCTGTTTGTCTGGATTCTGCTGAATACGTTTATATAGTCCGGCAGGCGTCGGCTCTTCATCCACATCAAATATTTTTGCGTCTTCTCCTAAAGCGGCATGAATCAAAAACATTTTGTTTGCGGCAATTTCACGCGACTTTACCAATTCAGCTCCTCTTTCTGTGGGGAAAAAGTTGACAATATAAAGCTCGTTAAAGACTTTCTTGCTGATACGATTGATACGACCCACACGCTGAATGACACGCACAGGATTCCAGGGGATGTCATAATTGATAACCATGCCGGCTCGATTAAGGTTAAATCCTTCAGATAGTTTATCCGAGGTGAGCAACAAATCATATGTATCTTCCTGCTCTGGATACATGGCATCAAAGTTTTTATTAATCTGATGGATTTTAGAAACTGATAAGTCACCCGCAACAACCAGCATTTTTTCTCCGAAGTGCTTTGTTAACGCTTTTTTTAAATATAAAACGGTATCTACATATTCGGAAAAAACAATGACTTTGCGCCGCGGTTCTCCCTTATCCGGCTTTTGCGTAAGTTGTTTTTTGACATTTTCAATCAGACACGCCGTTTTGGGGTCTTGTTTGACCAAATCCAATTTGTTTAGTTCTTCCAGAATTTCGTCAAATAAATCCAAATCAGACTGAATGTCTTTTTCAAACCTTTCGCGTTCTTTAAAATCCTTCAGTTTGTAGCGTTCATGGTTTTTCGGGTATTCGCCCTTGTTGATTTTCTCTTCATATTCCTGCAATTGTTTCTCAATTTCATTGTCATCGGCTTTGTATATCCGTTCAAGCAAATCCCTGTCCAAAATATATTCTTCTTTTCTATTAATAAAAGCCTGTGCGATTGTAGTAATGTCTTTGAAATTTTTGATACTCTGTTCAAAAGCGCCAAATGAACTCTCAAAGCGTTTAACCAGCATACGCCGCATAAAATCGAACAAGTTCCGCTGTTGCATGAATTGCCGGTTGCCTTTTTCATCCAGTTTTTTCTTTTTACCCTCTTTGTACTCAAATGGCCTGTAAATGGCGCCTTTAAATAGTCCGCCCTCGTCGAGATCGCCGAAATAATGTTCAATAATCCGATTATAAAATTCAGATTGTTCTTTTGTTAATACGTAAAACCATTCCTTTGGATCAGCGCATCGGGAAAGCTGTTTCACTTCTTCTTTATAAAAAGGATTACCTTCCAAATCCAACCTGTTTCGCCGGATAGTTACAGGTTCAATAACGTTACGAATCTTTTTTGCCAAGTAACGTGAGCGTTGGTCGACTTTTTTCAGATCAATATTATCTTCCTCAAAAAGACCTTTGTAGTTGTTTTGAGCTCTTTGACGTTTTTTATCATCCTTTGAATTGTAATATTTTTTTATGTAACCCAAACGGTCGAAAATACCCTTGAATCCCCTAAACTGGTCAACAAGGTTACTATCCAGAGTTATAGTTGATTGTTTTGGCATGATAAACAAGCTCAGCAGTGATAGAATATCACCAGGTCGGTTATTAAAAGGCGTCGCTGTAAGCAGGATAACTATCTTGTCCCGGCAAATATTTTTGAGTAAGTCATAATCTTGGGTATCCTGATTGCGGAAACGATGTGCTTCGTCAACAATAACAACTTCAATATCGTCCAGTTTTTTTACAAAGTCGCTTGTATTTTCCAAATCACCTAACGAACGAACTTCCCAATCTATCAATTTGAACTGTTCAACATACATTTTCCAGCCGGAATTTAAATTACTGTCTCCCACCAGACCGGGCGGACAAATAACGACACCGCGTTTGGTAAGTTGCTTGGCAATAGCACATCCAATAATTGTTTTACCCAAACCGACAACGTCAGCGATAATGACGCCGTTGTAATTTTCAATCATGTTGAGGGCCTGTTTGACGGCATCAAGCTGGTATTGATATGGTTTGTAGCCGTTTTTTTCCATGATCGTGATAAGCGTATCACTGACTTTTTTCTGATCAAAAGAATCAAGGTAGGTTTTCAAGATCAAACAGAAAGCTTCAAACGGCGATACTTCTTTGATGAGCGTTTCTTTTTCTACTACATCAATCAGTTTCTTCTTCGTTTCTTCATATTCTGTAATCTTTACTGCCTGATTCCAGAGATCATCAAAATATTCTTCCGCGTCTTCAAAACCATAATCACTGATTTCGACATTAAATTCGTTTTGCGTGGAAAGACCTGCTTTGGTTAAATTACTGCTACCGGTGATGAATAAAGCATTTTTACCAACCTGATCCTGTTCCAGTTTAAAAATATACAATTTGGCGTGATTGGGTTCGTATGTTTTTCGGATAATAAGTTTATCATTTTTAATTAAATCGACGAAATACCTGACCTGCTGATAAAATTCTTCCGTATCAAAGATCTCTGTGTTTAGAGACTTTTTAATGGACTCGAAAAACTTGTATGTCTTTTCTTCATCAGATGATTGATCCGTTTCAGCTTGTTCTATTAGACCAAGGTTATAGCGATCTACATTCAGACCAACCAGAATCTTGATTGAAGCTTCTGGATTTGTTTTCAGGGCTGAATAAAGTTCTCTAATTCCGGAAAAATAAAAAAAGCCAACGAGAAATTTCAATTCTTCACTTTTAGAAATTAACTCAATTAGCCGTCTTTTAAGATCGCTCTTTCTGTTATTGGTGATGAAATTAGCCATAGTATTGTTACTTAATCACAATGACAGTTTAATTTGCATCTTTTTATGTGGGAAATACGTCTGAAAACGCTGAAATATTAGCGTTAACGATGAATTATCTACACCTTTTAAGCCGATGTGTCAAATATTGAAGTTTATTATTTTTTGATTTTTTCTTCGGTGAGTGCTAATAATTTAGACGCAGAAAGTTTGAACGCTTTTGCGAGTTGATAGATTGTGATCAACGAAGGCTGCTTGTGGCCGCATTCCATGAGCGAAATGAAGCTCCTGTCGAGATTGCTAAGCTCAGCAAGTTTCTCTTGAGAGATTTTATTTGATTTTCTGAGATCTCTTATTACTTCTCCAAATGCCTCTTCGATTGTCAAGTTCGCCTCCTATTGGAAGAAACCTAACAGAATCGAGAGTTATATTCTGTTGACTATTGACAACAATGTATTTATACAAATAACCATTGCTTACATTTAATAAATTTCAAACCTTTCCTATGGAAGGAGAGAAAATGAACTACGAAGATATTCCCGCCACACTTTATGAAAATTTACCAATAGAAGCTGCCTTGAATCGCCTGGGTTTTGTCGAGAGAAGCGAATGCGGCCTTCCAAAAAGAAACTGGGGGCGGATTGAAGTTATTGCCGGGCCGTGGATTTGGGAATGGAAATTATTGATTACAATAAAACAAAACAGCAAAAGTACCAATTATTTGCCCCAAGAGCATTCTATAGGTCGTACTATGCGACCGATTGATATTCTCATCATAATTTATTGTAACTGCGATTCATTATTTCGCAATGAAGAACCTCCGAAAGAACTTATGTGGGGAAAGATGGAGTGGGATCAATATAACAAAGAGCAACGGGAAGAATACGAAAGACGGCCTAAAGTTTGGGCTGAAAAGATTTTTTTCCGATTCTGCATTACCTACTTTGAGAAGAGAAACGATTGGGCAAACGAAGATTATGACATAGAATTCTCACACGCTGATGGACAACTCAAAATAAAGGCCAAGGATGATGTAGTATTTTGCCCCGCAATAGGAACATTTAATGGCACATTAACTATGTCAGCCCGTCAACTCTTTCGGCATCTCCCAAAACGATTTGTCAGTCCCACCGTTTTTATTCAGGTGCTAAAAGAACATAAAGCGACCATAAGCTCTCACATGATCCCTAATGCTATTTGGACAGAAAATCCTGTTGCTGAAGCGACTGGAATATCCAGTTCAGTTGATGAAGCAAGCTCAACTAAGCTATTTGGCGCCGAGAACACCATATTTACTGAGAAAAAGGCAATCAAAGCTAGAGCCGTTTTAAGAAAGAAGTTATCTTCCCAAAACACGGATATTCCGATAAAATCAGAAAGCGAAGCAATTGATCTTTCAACTAAGTCAACACATGAATTGGTTGGCGATGTTTTCAAAATTATCGATGAACATATAAATCTGGAAAAGAAAAATATCTCTAGCGGTGGCGTCGTGAGAGACAATATATTAAAAGAATTAATTCCAGAAAACAACGACCAACTGAACCAAGAGAGCAAGAAGGCGCTCAAGGAACTGAATCAGTCACCAGACGGAACAGCTCTTTATTGCCTGCAATTAGCAAAGTGGAGCCTGAACAACAATCTGGAAGATCGGGACGGCAGACTGCAAGAAATGGTTGAGGAAATAATGCCGGGCTGGAATCCGAACAAGGTAATGAAGTTTCTAACGACGAACCTAGACACCGGGGAGGAATGCGATCCAGTGGATTGGCAAATGGTTAAGAACAACCCGGAGGAACTGGCCGATCAGATACTCTTGACAATCAGCGACCAGTTGATGCTACATTACCTGGAAGGTTATCCTCGACATCTACAGCCGAAAATTTAATCAATGAACAAAAATCAGAAATCGAATACGAATAGATGGCATAACAATAGCATCACGTAAAATGATTTATGGGGGTACGGCAGTGCAATCAGAAAAATCATCCATTTTGAGACAGAAGCCCTCACCGCAGCAGAACACGGATACCTCATTGGTTTCCGAGATGTTGACACTCTCAGAAAGAGAGCAGTTGCAGCAATCGAAGAAAGACGCCAACGACTTCTTTCAAAAGGCATTCGCACACCTGAAAGAAGTAAATCCGAAATATTCACACCAAGGAAAGAAAAAGTGATATTCTACCCCTTCCCCGCCTCTTTAAGCACAAGTTCTATAAAACTCTTGGCCGCATGATTAAGATGCCTGCCCTTGCGAACCAATAGTCCCGGTTCACTGTAGCCGAAAATTGCACTTACATCCTTTGCAATTAGGGTCTGCCGGTTTTCTCTGGTAGGATAATAATCGCTAATTATAGAAACTCCCATCCCCATTTCCACAAATTTATTTACAGCTTCACGACCTCTGACCTCAAGCGCCAACTGGTATGTAATCCCTTTTTCATTAAATACCTTATCTATAGCCTTTCTGGTATCACTAGCGATGTCTGGCAAAAGGAGAGGATATTTAGCGATCTCTTCCAATGTAATTTTCTTGCTACTGTTTAAAGGGTGATCTTTCCTGCATATGAGAACCCTGCCGAATTTTCCCAATATTGTATAGTCCGCCCATGCCGGTGGCCTGATAATCGGCGTAATGCCGATCTGAAATTCATCATTACGGACAAGAGAAAGGATGTCATCACGATTTCGGTGTACTATTGTCAGCTTTGCTGTCTTATATTTTTCAGTGAAGGCTTTTACAACATGGGGAAGAAGATATTGTATCGCGGAATTGTGGCTCGCCACGCTCACGTGAAAATTATCAAGAGTGTTACGGGCTTCCTGGAAGCGTTCATTAATAGATTGAATGTCTCTTACAATCGGATCAACCAATTCATAAAAGAGTCTGCCTTCGTCCGTCAATGTCACTTTTTGCTGTCCCAGCCTGTCGAAAAGCCTTGTCTTGAACTCCTTCTCCAGGGCATTGATCTGCTGGCTGACTGCTGATTGTGTACGGAAGGTACTCTTGGCAGCCTGGGAAAAGCTGCCGCTCTTGGCCACGGCAATGAAACCTAATAGCTGCTGAATTTCCATTTTTGCCCCTTTTATCTATTAGTTTCACTTATAATATAATACAATATTATTAATTTGTCAAATAGATCTTTAATGGATAATATAAAGATGAAGGGAGGGATAAACATGTTAGACGCGAACAATCGCCAACAGACTTCTTTCACCCCCGCAACGCAGCAATCCAAGAAATAATATCAAAATTGGTCGCCGGAGACAAAGAGGGCGTATCAAAAGTTGATGAACTTCTCCAAAGGTTTCTCCAAAGTAGGGCTGCTTTGGAAGGCGTCACAAAAGAGGGCCAAGAAGGAGGCGTAAACCATGAACATTCCGCAGATGGCAGCACAGGCGAGGGAACACTGGAAGGTGACGAATCCGGAAATCTACCGGCAAATGGTAGAGGACAAGGCGCTGGTGGAGTGCAGCGAAGCGGCAGCGAAACTGACAATGAGGGAAATGAAAACCTTGATGTTGGGGGGCTTGACGGAGCAGGAAGCCTGGCAGGAAAGCCGTCACCTATTCATCTTTCGGACAGCGGAGCAAATGGAAAAGTCATATCAGCCGGAACGGGATGAGAACGGGAAGGTAATGCAACCGAGCTGGTGCCAAAATAATAACCCTACGCCGGTCAGCGAGACGCAAAAAGTCCCAAAAGAGCTCAACTCTATTCAAGAACAGATGTCCCTGTGTCTTGAAGGTGAGAAAACAAACAATCATTATCCCAAAGTCAACAGAGGGCATTTTTTGTCTGATCCACATGAAGATATATCGTGGGCCGAAGGAACTTTACACGATGGCCGCCCTTTCCGAATTGAATACTGGTATCGCTCTGATTCTAGTTTTATCACGGTTTACATATCGTCTCTTGATATTGAAAATGCATCTGAACAAGAATTGAAGGATTTGCTGATTAAAGAAGGGTTAATTGATTTTGATGATGAAAAATACCTTAATTCTGGTTTTGGTGGTGGAATCAATTTGACGGCGAAAAAGTTTAAAGATGCTTCTGATAATGAAATGTGGTCATTGACTATAATTTTGGGCGATGATGATGGCACCTATATACGAACAAATGTTGAATTTAAAAAATATATATTCCCTGATAAAAAAACAGATCCTTATATTTACACTCACAAGGCAACTAATGTTGAAAACGCCGAGTATTTTATCACCCTTTGTGAAGAACAAAGTAAGCAAGGAACTTCCTCAATGTATTATGGGTATTTTATCAATAATACCTCCGTGCCAATTGAAATTATGTTTGATCTTCCCCCTGGCGCGTTGTCGAAAATAGAATCAGGCAGCACGGTTGATAGTCTAGTAAATAATCCACCTAATAATAAATGGATCACGCAATATACAAATATTCCGGCACA
>CAYZRT010000031.1:0-26092 GCA_964480875.1 uncultured Smithella sp.
GCTGCGCCAGACCCACCGGCGGTCCGGTCGGCGAGAAACCGGATGCGAAAAAGGAAAGCCCCCAACAAACGCCTGTTAAGGAGGTCAAAAACATGGTCACGGTAGGAAAGAAAGCACCCGACTTCACGGCACCCGCGTATCAAAACGGAAAATTCATCAATGTTAAACTCTCCGATTATCTGGGCAAATGGGTTATCCTGTGTTTTTATCCAGGAGACTTTACTT
Source organism: uncultured Smithella sp. (assembly GCA_964480875.1). Taxonomy (GTDB): domain Bacteria; phylum Desulfobacterota; class Syntrophia; order Syntrophales; family Smithellaceae; genus Smithella. Next base: position 226 of record CAYZRT010000031.1, read on the forward strand.
TTGTCTGAGCAACTGAAATCTCAGCGGTCGCCGAGAAATACCCCGAATTCAAGAAACTGGGCGTCGAGGTTCTTTCCATGAGTGTGGACAGTGTTTTTGTCCACAAAATGTGGAATGATCACGAACTCTCCAAGATGGTTAAGGGGGGAATTCCCTTCCCCATGCTCTCCGACGGCGGCGGCAAGGTCGGCAGTATCTTCGGTGTTTATCTGGAGGACGCCGGCGTGGAAGCGCGAGGCCGATTCATCATTGACCCCGATGGAATCATCCAGGGATTCGAAGTTCTTACCCCGCCGGTCGGCAGAAACGTGATGGAAAGTATCCGGCAGATTCAGGCATTCCAGCACATCCGCAAGACCAAAGGTGCCGAAGCAACGCCTTCCGGATGGAAACCCGGCAAACAAACGCTAAAACCCGGTCCGGACCTGGTGGGCAAGGTCTGGCAAGTATGGAAAACCAAGATGGCGTTTGACGACTAATTTTTTTGAATACCAACGGCGGGCAGCTTTTCCGAAAAGACTGCCCGCCGTAACCTTTTTATTCAGGAGGTCTTATGCGACGCATTTCTTCTTTATTTCTTTTCATTTTTCTTTTTGTAATATTCGCTTGTGCGGGAACGGATGTCAGAACGACACCTTCCGCCGCTGGTCAGGTTGCCCCTGATTTCACGCTGTCCGATCAGAACGGCAAAGTATGGAAACTCAGCGACGCAGTCAAAAAATATCGTGCTGTCGTGCTCGCCTTTTATCCCAAAGACGACACAAAACTTTGAATCCGTCAGTTTGTTGAGTTTCAACAAAACATTAAAAAATACGAAGCCAAAAAAATAAAAATCTTTGGTCTGTCACGAGATTCGGCGGAATCGCACCGCAAATTTATAGCCAAACACAGCCTGAAAAACATGACCCTGCTGGTGGATGAAAAAGGTACGGTTGCTAAAATGTACGACGCGGACCACTGGCTTTTGCCTCTGTCAAAACGCGTGTATGTAATCATCGATAAAAAAATGAATATCATTTACAGAAATGACATGGGATTCGCTCTGCTGCCGGATCAAACAAAAACGCTGCTGGATGAAATAGATCGCAATACAAAGTGAAAGGAGGTATAATACAAAAATCTAAAAACACTCAAATGGTTCTTTAAATAACGTAGTATTATATTACTTTCAAATCGCTTTGATCGGGTCGTAAAAAAAATAAAGGAGGTTGTCATATGAAAAATCATTTTATAACCAAACTCCTTATCCTTGTTGCTTTCATCATGCTGATGCCGATAGCGGGGCTGGCACGCGATATTCCTCCTGTCGTTTCCACCGACTGGCTTATGGCCAACCTGAAAAACCCCAAACTGATTATTCTGGATGTCCGCCGCGTTGAAGATTATCGCGAAGGACACATTCCCGGAGCAATGAGCGCTTTTTATAGAGCCTGGGCCTACATGAAAGACGGCTTGTTCGGCTCGCTGCCGGAAAAAGATGACATTGATGACACGATTGGCTACATGGGCATAGGTTATGACAACTGGGTGGTGGTTACCGGCTGCATGGATACGCCCAGACTCAGTTACCAGAGCGCCCGCGTTGCCTGTACGCTGCAATATGCCGGTATTGAAAACGTTGCGGTGCTCGATGGTGGCGTCAACAAGTGGATGAAGGAAAAAAAACCTCTATCGGAAAAGATTGAACAGCGCCAGGCAAGTCATTTTCGTGGCAAATACACGAGGGAAGTCTTTGCGAATAAGGACTATCTTAAGGCAAGAGAGAGAAAACTAGTCCTCCTCGATGTCCGCGAACGTGAATTCTTTACCGGAGAGAAGAAGATGGATTGCGTTGCTAAAGCGGGGCATATTCCGGGAGCTTTCAATATGCCGACCTCCTGCGCGTTTAATGCCGACAAGACCTTTAAAACCAGGAAAGAACTCGCTGCAATCGTTGAACCTGTTGCCGGAAAAGACCGTGGCAAAGCTATTGTCACTTATTGCGACACGGGTCAATGCTGTCCGACATGGTCATATCTTCTGAAGCAGATATTGGGCTACACCAATGTCCGTCTCTATGTTGGATCGATGCAGGAATGGACACAGGACCCGCAGGCACCCGTGACAGTCAATGATAAAAAACCGGATGCGCAAAAACCGGGTAGTCATTAAAGCCTGTGACTGTTTATTTTCTCGAATAAACGTTTGGATACGATAAAACAGGTTATGGCTCACAACCGGATTTGAGAAAGGCATAAAAAGTTGACATGAAGAATTTCCCTTATAAGCGATTCCAGAACGATGATCTGATTCTGCGGGACGAACTGGCCATTGACAGGACGCTCCTCGCCAATGAAAGAACTTTGCTTTCATATCTTCGTTCCGGTGTCGCTCTTCTAATCGCTGGTGTATCAATTATTCATTTTTCGCACAAAGGTTGGTTTTGGGCGGTTGGTATTGCATGCATTCCAACGGGACTTATCACCGGCTTTGTCGGCGCGATAAGATATCGGAGAATGAACCAATCGATTACTCGCATCCGACGGCAGTCGAAAGACATTAAATGATTTATTCAGAAAAGTAAAAGGAGGTGTTTTATGAGCAAACAAAACATTATCCAAATCGGCCGCCGGTCTTTTTTGAAGATAACGGCGGGGGCGGCAGTTGTTTCCAGCATTGGTCTTCCGAATAAAGCTTTTGCCGAAACTGACAAACAATTATCAACGCTCATTGATTTGAGTCTCTGTGACGGATGTGTTGCCCGGAAAGTTCCCGCCTGCGTGAGCGCCTGTAAGACAATCAACAAAGATAAAATTCCGCAGGTGGCAGAACCAATTCCCATTCCCTGGCCAAGAAAAACTATTGAGGACTGGTCGAAAAAACGAGAAGTATTCACCCGCCTTACCCCTTATAATTTTATTTACGTGCACAAAGCCGAAGTTAATCTGGCGGGTCAGAAGAAAACAATTTTTGTGCCCCGTCGCTGCATGCATTGCGATAATCCGGCCTGCGCGACAATCTGTCCGTTTTCCGCGAATCATAAAAATAAAAATGGTGCGGTGGTCATTGATCAGACCATCTGCTTCGGCGGTGCAAAATGCCGTGATGTCTGCCCGTGGGAAATTCCTCAGCGTCAGTCCGGTGTCGGTATCTACCTTAATGTGTTGCCGGGGCTGATGGGTAATGGCGTGATGTATAAATGCGATTTGTGTGTTGAGCGTCTTACAGCAGGCAAACTTCCCGGATGTGTCGAGGCCTGCCCTCGGGAGGCTCTGCTTATCGGAAGGAAAAACGCAGTTGAAAAAATAACCGAATCTCGTGCCAACCGGATGAACGGTTACATCTACGGCAAGACACAAAATGGCGGCACATCCACTCTTTATGTTTCGCCGGTTCCTTTTGAGGAAATCAATAAAACCATGACTAAAAAACCGGGACAGCCGGATATGAAAGTTGATGTTAAGCGACGAATGGCTGGAACTGATTCTGTGGGGAAAGCGGCTCTGGCCGCGCCTGTTCTGGGGGTTATCGCGGCTGGAATAGCCGGTGCATGGAATTGGTTTTCCAGTCGTAGAGACAAGACGGGAAAGGAGGAATAGGACAATGACTGAAAAAATATTATTTGAAAAAAATCTTGTTGTCCGTCACAGCGCTTTGGAATTAATGGAACATTGGGCGATAGCCATTTCCGGCCTTGTTCTTTTTTTAACAGGTATGTTTGAGCTTCCCATGAGCAAGCGCTACTATATTTCCAGCGTGCCGGGACTGGGTTGGTCCGCCGACTATATGACTTCATTATATCTTCATTACGCGGCGGCGATATTTTTCACAGCGGCGGCGATGTTTCACGTTTTCTATCATGGTCTGCGCGGTGAAAAAGAACTGCTCCCCCAAAAGGGTGATTTTTCCGAATCCATTACCGTTATCAAAAGTCTCTTTGGCTTTGGAGAAGAACCGCCCATGCATAAATACCTGCCGGAACAGCGTCTGGCCTATGTAGGAATGGCTTTTATTATCGTGATGCTGATAATTTCAGGATTGGTGAAAACATACAAGAATATCTACGCGCCGGATATGTCGCTTACTATTGTGCTCTGGGCAACTTGGATTCATAATATTTTCTTTGTTTTGTTTTTTCTGGCTTTTCTGGCACACATGGCCGCGATTGCCCTGCGGTCGAATTGGCCGATGGTGCGCGGGATATTCACCGGCAACGTGCGTCTGGATTATGCGCGGCATCGCCATCCGCTTTGGCTTGCTGATATTGAACCTGTTAAGGAAGTTCTGGCACCGGTCGTTGAAGAGCAACAAGCGCCTCCAGAGCAGGAGCCAGCGCCAGCGCCAGTCATAGAAAACAGCATGGAAGAAGAGGATTTACAGCCAGAACAAGTAAATAAATCTGAAGAAAATAAAGAATAAAAATTTTCCTTCACAATGTTTTAGGGAGATTGCAATATGCAAAACAGATTTCTTTATTTTTCAGCCAATGTCTACGAAAGCTGGCTGTTAATAGTTATTTAATGGTTTGGGTATGAAAATTGCTATTTTCGGTCCCGGAGCGATGGGGAGTATTTTTGCTGCAAGGTTTGCGCAAGCAGGGCATAATGTAACACTTATTGCGCGTGGTCGAAGGCTAGCCACGTTAAGAGATCGTGGCCTCTGGATGAAATCGTCAACCGGTGGAGATACGTATAAAATTACCGATATACAAATTTCAGATACGCTGAATGCTAATGATGATTACGATATGGTGCTTGTAACGGTACAACGCTCACAGATAGAATCGGCAATACCTCTACTGGCTGCCTCTGCCTGTAAAAGAATCGTGCTTATGTTTAACTGCGCTTCAGGTGCGGATCAATGGAACGAAAAACTCGGAGGGAAGCGAGTCTTCTGGGGATTTCCTGCGGCGCTGGGTGAAATTATTGATGATGTCACTCATTACACTCTTCTTCCCGATTATTTAAGGTTTGCCCAAATAACCACACTGGGTCGTTCAAGCGGTACTGCCGATACTGCCCTTAGGGAAATTGAATCACTTTTTCACTCTGCAGGTTTTCCGGCAGCTTGCATGGATAACATGGACGCGTGGCTGAAAACGCATGTAGCATTTATGGCGCCGCTTATTGCTTCAGGATATATCCGTGAAAAGCGTTCCGGATTTCATTTTACTCTGTCGGAAGCAAAATTAATAACAACTGCGATAAAGGAATGTTTTGTGGTTTTGCGACGTCTTAATATAAGATGGACTCCTCTTAATATGCGTCTTCTCGGATATGTGCCGGTTACATTATTTTATCCGGTATTGTGGCTGGCATTCTCCAGTAACTTTGTCAAACAGGCATTGTTCGGTCATGCAGGACATGCCGCCGCGGAAGCCGAGATCCTTTTTAATGAACTTGAAGAACTTGCCGCAAAAACCGGATTTCCAATGCCGGCGATGCAGAAACTTCACTCGTATATTCCTTCCATAGAGCAAAAAGATAAATAATTCTGATATAATCTTTGACTTGACATTTCCAACAATATGACGTTTTTTCTTTCATCAAGATTCTTCTCTTTTTAATATCACAGTAATGGAGGCATCAATGAATTTTCCGCATCTTTTTTCGCCAATTATTATTAAGGGTATGATTTTAAAGAATAGAGCGGTCATGCCACCCATGGGTACAGGTTATGGTAATTCCGACAGCACGGTCAGTGATCGGCTGGTTGCTTATCTTGCGCGGCGGGCGCAGGGTGGTACCGGCCTGATTATTACGGAAGTATGTGCTGTTGTGCCGCGCGGCAAGGGCTTTCCCAACGAAATCGGCGTCTGGAGCGATGAATTTATTCCGGGACTGGCGCGCATTCCAGAGGCCTTGCATCGCTATGGGGCCAAGGCTGCATTACAATTACATCATGCCGGACGCGAAACGTTTGAAGCAGCTGCGGGAGCCATGCCGGAGGCGCCTTCGGCTATACCCAGTGTTATCCTGGGTCAGCCCTGTGAGGAGATGTCTCTGGAACGTATTGCTGAAATCACAGAAGCATTTGCCCGGGCGGCGGGAAGGGCGCGTCAGGCTGGATTTGATGCCGTGGAGCTTCACGGCGCTCATGGTTATTTATTGAATCAGTTTCTTTCGCCTTTTTCCAACAGGCGTGAAGATGAATACGGAGGAAGCGAAGAAAATCGCATGCGCTTTATTCTGGAAATTATCGCCGCCGTGCGCAAAGTTGTGGGGCGTGATTTCCCGGTATGGATTCGCGTATCGGCTGACGAACTGGTACGCGGCGGGTATGATCTGTCTTTGATGAAAAAGTATGCACCCAAAATGGTTGCGGCGGGAATTGATGCCATCCACTGTTCCGTGGGAGTCTATTCCACGCCCGGCAGTTTATCCATTGCTTCCATGGACACCGACCCCGGTTTCAATCTGTTTCGCGCCCGCTCGCTCAAGGATGTTGTTGACGTGCCTGTTATCGGAGTAGGCCGCATTAATGATCCGCGGTTGGCGGATGAAGCCATCGCGCGAGGTGATGCCGACCTGATCAGTTTCGGACGGCAGCATTTGACCGATCCTGATTTTATCAACAAAGCCTGCGAAGGAAATCTTGATGATATCCGTTACTGCACAGCTTGCAATCAGGGGTGTATTGAGAGACTAAGTTTAGAGATGAAATCAGCAACGTGTAGTTTCAATCCGGAGTGCGGACGCGAATACAAGGGACCGGCACCCAAAGTTGATTCGCCCAGGCGCATCTTGATTATCGGAGCAGGACCGGCCGGTCTTTCCGCGGCCATGTCGGCGGCCGCAAGAGGGCACAAGGTGGACGTTTTTGAAAAACAGGAACAAGCAGGCGGGCAGTTATTGTCAGCCAGCCGTCCTCCGCATAAAAAGAGTTTCATGGATTGGGTTTCGTGGTCTTTGCGTTCTCTGGATAAAGCCTCTGTTTCTGTAAAATGCAGCCATACCGTTGACGACAATACAATAAAACAGCAAAGACCCGATGCGGTCATACTAGCCTGCGGTGCTTATCCGGTGACGGCTCCAATTTCCGGTCTGGATTCGAAAATCGTAGCCGATGCGCGCGATGTGCTTACGGGCAAGGCTGAACTCAAAAGTCCGGCTGTGATTTTGGGTGCCGGATATGTGGGAATGGAAACCGCGGATTACCTGCTGGCCAGGGGGATTACGGCGACTGTTCTGGAGATGCAGACATTCCCGCCGGTGGGAAAACTTACGGCTCATGGTTACTGGCTGCACAAACGAATCAAGGAAGGTGGTGGCAGACTGCTCTTCGGCGCTAAAGTACTGACTATTGAAGATGATATTGTGCGCTATCAACAGATGGGTGAAGAAAAAGAGGAAAAAGCAGCCTTGATTGTAACCGCGATGGGCGCCAGGTCAGACAATAATCTGGAAGATGTGCTTAAAGAATTAGCCATTCCTTATCGAGTCGTGGGAGATGCCAAAAGTCCCCGTCGTATTCTGGAAGCCATTCATGAAGGCTATAAAGCCGGTGAAGAAATATAACAAATTCTGTTTTATTTTTCTGTTCCGGATTATATAAATGCTTGCCATATTTTAAATTTTCTTTTAAGATGACTAAAAAAATGCACACTGAATAAGGAGGTGTTCGATTATGCAGAGAGTGAGTGACATTTTGAAAAGTAAACCGAAACAGATGTGGACAATTCAGCCTAACGCTACGGTGTTTGAGGCCCTTAAACTCATGGCAGAAAAAGAAATCGGGGCATTGATGGTTCTTGATAAAAAAGGTAAAGTTGTTGGCATAATGACGGAACGTGATTACGCAAGAAAAATTGTTTTGAAAGGAAAAACGTCTCCCAAGACAACTGTCAAGGAAATTATGACTCCTGTTAATAAGATGGTAAAGGTAAAACCTTCTACTTCCGTAGAAGATTGCATGGTCTTGATGACGGGCAAGCATATAAGGCACCTTCCGGTTTTTGAAGGTTCCAAATTTATGGGGCTTATCTCCATAGGAGACGCCGTTAAGTCAGCTATTTCCGAAAAAGATGTTTTGATTAATCAATTAAGTAACTATATTGCAGGTAGATATTAATAGTCAGTAGTTTCAATATGTGAAAGTATTCATTGGTTGTTTTTTCAGGCAGGGTTATGACGGCCCTGCCTTTTTCTATTGCCTGAAGATATTTTTTGTAATTTTTTGCTTAATTTTGCTGTGTTATTGAGTTGGAAGTGAAAAAGCTAAAAAAAATCAAAACACTACATATTGTGGTGGAAATTTAACAAAACCACATTTTGTTGTATTTTTTCTTTACAAAGGCTCAATCTTTTGTTAGCATTCTACAAATTTAAACAGTTTAATAAAGATATTTTTTTATGAATCTAAGAAAATTGGAAATATCCGGTTTTAAGTCTTTTCGCGACAGGGTTGTCCTCGATTTCTCCAATGGAGTCACAGGAATTGTCGGTCCCAACGGTTGTGGAAAATCCAATATCGTCGATGCCATCCGCTGGGTCATGGGCGAACAAAGAGTCAAGTCTCTGCGCGGCACGAAGATGGACGATGTTGTTTTCAACGGCAGCCAGGATTCCGCTCCGGTCAGTATGGCGGAAGTGACAATGACGTTGTTTGCCAATGGTCACCATTTCCCCGGCGAGTATTCAGACCTGAATGAAGTGTCCATTTCCCGCAAAGTGGTTCTCGACGGCGAGAGTGAGTACTACATTAACAAGGTTCCTTGCCGACTTCTGGATGTTAAGGAATTTTTCATGGGTACCGGTGTTGGCGCTCGAACCTATTCTCTGGTCGAACAGGGGCACGTGCAAAATCTTGTTGAAGCCAAGCCGGAAGACCGGCGATTGTTCATCGAAGATGCCGCAGGTGTTTCCAAATATAAAAGCCGCAAGGAAGCCGCTGTCCGCAAAATGGAAGCGACGAAACAAAATATGGTGCGGCTCAACGACATCGTCAAAGAAGTAAAAACCCAACTCAATACCATTTCACGGCAGGCAAAAAGAGCGGAACAATACAAAAAAATCAAGCAGGAAAGCAAGGAAACGGAATTAACGGTTGCCCTGCAAAGCTATGTTGAATTCGTCGAGAAAGAATCAAGTCTGCAGGTCCAACGCGCTCAATTGCATAATCAGGATGTTCTCGTTCACACGAATCTGGAGGCAAAGGACTCAGCGCTGGATGAGATGAAAGTGAAACTTTTGGAAAATGAAGAGTTGACAGCCAAAATCCAGCACGATCTCTATGAAATTAAAAACGCTATTAGCATAAAAGAAAAAAGCATCGAATTTGCCCACCAGCAAATTTTGGACATGTCTGAGCGTAAGCAGAAAGATATGGCCGAAATTCAGGTGTTGCAGATGAAGAAAGCCGATCTGGCCTCTGAAATTGAAATGCTCCAGAAAAGCTCGGCTGAGGCGGAAAAGAAAATTGCTGCACTTAAAACAGAACATGAAGACGTTCAGCAAAAAGTGCAGGAACTCGTCAATGCCGATAAAGAATTGACCAGCCAACTGGAAGAAAAAAAGATTTTATTTATCGATATTGTAACGGAGAAAGCCAAACTGAACAATATGATTTCCAGCTTAAACAAAAATGTTGAAGACTTGAAGAGACGCGAGGAGAGAGAAATTCGCGAGCTGGACGAAGATCAGAAAATGATGGCGGAAGTATCCGGCCGGTTGCAATTGATCAATGAAGAATTAAAGAAAGATGAATCGGCGATAATGCAGCTGGAAGCAAAAATGACAGAAACCTTATCCGAACGTGAACGTTCGAAATCGGACTTGCAGTTGAATGAAGAGGATATTGCTAAAATCAAGGAAGAAACGAGCATCAAATCTTCGCGGTTAATTTCGCTCAAAGAGTTTGAGGAAGCGTATAAATGGTGCAATGAAGGCGTTAAGACGATCATAGAAAATCAGGAGCACAGCGATGTGTTTTATGGCGTAGTGGCCGACCATATCAGCGTGCCCCGCGAATACGAAGCAGCCGTGGAAGCCGTTTTGGGGGAAAAATTACAGTACGTGGTGGTGAAGAGCCAGGAAGACGGTGTTCGGGCGATTGATTATTTAAAGAACTACCAACTGGGCCGGGGCAGTTTTGTTTCGGTGGAATTGAGAAATCATAATACAAGAACTTACAGCCAGGAGCATCTCAACGAGGCGCAACCTCTGCTGGAAAAAGTTAAAGTCAAAGAAGATTTTCAGCAAATCGCCGATTGCTTACTGGGCGATGTTTTGCTGATACCGACCATTGAAAATGGTATTTCTCTCTGGAAGAAAAATGGTTTCAGAGGAACTTTTGTAACGCCGGAAGGAGATATTATCAGCCCGAACGGCGTATTAACAGGGGGCAGCGGGTCAGCCGTGGAAAAAAGTCTGCTGGCCACCAAAAGAGAAATTGGTGAATTGGAAAGCGACGTGTCGGTCCTGGCGGTTGATCTGGAAATCAAAACGAATCAGAAAAATAACCTGCTGTCGGCCATTGCCCGCTGGGATGAAGAAATCGGTCAAATGAAAGCGGATATTCATTCGCTGGAAATAGCCATCAACGGCAGAAAAAAAGATCTGGAACGGTTTGAAGACGAAACCAACAGATTGAAACAAAGGATTGCCGTTTTGGAATTTAACCGGCAAACCCTTAATGCCGAGAAGATTGAAGCTGAAGAAAAATTACGCAATTTCATGGCCGACGTTTTACAAAAGGATAATGAGGAAAAAGAAATCAACGAAATTATTTCTATTTTTAATCTAAAGAAAGAGCAGTCTCGTACCGGGATTGACGAACAGGAACGGTATTTGACCGGTAAAAAAATAGAAATGGCTTCTCTGGAAGAAAAAAAGGAGGCCGATTTACGGACGGTATCAAGGTTGCAGGATGATGTCATTGCAATAGAAAACGAAAATAAATCAAAAGATGAAGAAATCATCGCCTGCGAAAAACAGATTGTTGAATTGACTCAGACGATCGAAAACGAACAAATTTCCCTGAAAGATTTATATAACAGTTTCTCGGCTCAGGAAACGCTTTTAGTGGAAAAGAAAGCCGAGCAAAACCGTGAAGACGCGCAATTAAAGATAAAAGAAAATGAAATCAGGGAGATAAAAAAGAATCTTGATGCGTTACGCCAGCAGATAAATGAAATTGAAATTCAGTTTCGGGAAGTGAGCTTAAACAGAGAAAACCTGAGAAAAGGAATCGCTGAAAAACACGATGTTGATCTGGAAAATATGGCTTCAGAATTTGAAAAGGTCACGGAAGAAAAACTGGCCGAACTCATTGCCTTGCTGGAGAAAAACAAGCAGATGATGGATGCCTTTGGACAAGTGAATCTGCTCGCCCTGGATGAATATGAAGAACTGGACAAACGGTATAATTTCCTGTCGACTCAGATAGCCGATTTGAATTCTTCTCTGAATGTTCTGCAAAGGACAATCGCACGCATTAACAAAATCTCCCGCGCCAGATTCGCTGATACCTTTGAAGCCGTCAATGCATGCTTCAAGGAAGTATTCGCGCAGATATTCCCCGGCGGACGCGGAGAACTCCTGCTGACGGATGAAAATGACCTGCTGGAAACCGGGGTTGATATTGATATTCAGGTTCCCGGCAAGAGAAAGCAAAATGTTAATCTGCTTTCCGGCGGTGAAAAATCGCTGGTTGCGGTCGCTCTTATTTTTGCCATTTTGAAGTATCGGCCGTCACCGTTTCTGGTGCTCGACGAGGTTGACGCCGCGCTGGATGATGCGAATACCAATCTCTTCAACCATCTGATAAAGGATGTTGCCCAGCAATCCCAGGTTGTTATGATTACCCATAACAAGAGTACGATGGAAGTCGCGGATACGCTCTTCGGCGTGACCATGCAAAAGCAGGGGATATCATCACTGGTTTCCGTTAATCTCAACTAAACCACCTCTTTACTTCTTCACAAAAAATAGTTATGAATCAACTATAGCGGAAGAAAGGTGTATCTATGGCAAAGTTAAATTTTCTTGAAAAAATAAAGGCAGGATTGTCCAAGACCCGGGATGTTCTTACCATGGATTTAAATGACCTTTTCAGTAAAAAGGTTATCGATAAAGATCTTTATGATAAATTGGAAGAACTGCTGATCGCGGCTGACATGGGACCTCAATTTACGTATGATTTAATTGATGATGTCAAGAAGAAGGTGAGTCGTAATGATCTGCAGAATGCGGATGAAATAAAAAAGGTTATGCAGGAGAGAATGAATGCTATTTTGCAAAAAATAGATAAACCTTTGACCATTCCCCGGGGCAAACCTTTTATCATCATGACAATTGGCGTTAACGGCAGCGGCAAAACGACGACTATCGGTAAATTAGCCTGTATGCTCAAAAGCGAAGGCCATGACGTCATGCTGGTTGCGGCGGATACTTTCCGGGCTGCGGCCGTCGAGCAGTTGGAGGTGTGGGGTTCGCGAGTGGACGCTCCGGTTGTAAAACATAAAACAAATGCCGATCCGGCGGCAGTCGTCTTTGACGCCATGGCAAAAATTAAAGCCGGTTTTTCCGGGGTGGTTATTGTGGATACGGCCGGGCGATTGCATACTCGTGTTAATTTGATGGAAGAACTTAAAAAGGTAAAAAGAATCATTAACAAGGAATTACCTGAATTATCGCCGGAGATACTGCTGATTCTGGATGCAACAACCGGTCAAAATGCTGTTGTTCAGGCAAAAACGTTTAAAGAGGAGATAGGCGCAACCGGCATCGTCCTCACCAAGCTCGATGGAACGTCCAAGGGCGGGGTGGTTGTGAGAATTGCCAGTGAACTGGCCCTTCCCGTAAGATATATAGGCGTCGGCGAGGGGTTGGATGATTTGCGTGTTTTCGAAAGTGGAAGTTTTACCAGGGCGCTTCTTGATTAATGAGACCCAAATTTCAGAAACAAATAACCTAAAGGTCACTATAGGTGCACTGAAATTTGATGGTCGAATTATCCCCGAGGCGAATAACCTAAATACCCTAAAGGGCACCATGGGGTCACTATAGGCCGAGCGGGATAAACATGGGTCTAATTCTCAGCCTCTTGGGGCGAAGTTCCTTTGGATACCCCGCTGCTTGCGGTTGGGTTGTTCATTTGATAAAAGGGTTTTATGAACAAAATTTTTGCCATAGGAGACATTCACGGCTGTCTGGAAAAGCTCGAGGAGCTGATGGCTAAGCTCGACATCGACAGACAGAAAGATACATTAGTCTTTATCGGAGATTATATCGATCGCGGCAAATCGGGTAAAGAAGTGGTGGATTATGTCCTGCGGTTGCAAAATGAATATCAAAATGTAGTCTGTATTTTGGGTAATCACGAGCAAATGTTTATGCGTTATCTGGAAGGCATGGATGAAAGTATGTATCTGAGTAATGGCGGTGTAAGCACGCTTAGTTCGTACGAAATTTTCCTTTCGGATGAAACGGAAAAAAGAAAAAGAAAAATTCCGGAGAATCATCTGAGATTTTTCGAATCGCTTCTGCCGTACTATGAAACGGACGGATATATATTTGTTCACGCAGGCATCAGGCCGGGGCTTCCTCTTAAAGAACAGACCTTGGATGATCTTCTATGGATACGCTATGAGTTCATAGAAAATGAAAAAGACTTTGGCAAAACGGTTGTGTTCGGCCACACCCCCCTGATGAGTCCTTTGATTGAAATCAATAAGATAGGCATTGACACCGGGGCTGTCTACGGAGGAAAGCTTACCTGTGTGGAACTTCCGGAAATAAAAATTTATCAGGCTTGACAATGAAAATCATCGAATGCGTGCCGAATTTCAGCGAAGGACGGGACCACAAAAAAGTTGCCGCGATTGCCCGGGTTTTCAAATCCTTTCCCGGCGTACGATTGGTTGATTTCAGTAGCGATGCCGATCATAACCGGAGCGTTTTTACTTTTCTGGGCGAACCGGAGTATTTGTTGGAAGCTGCCCTGGCAGCGTGTGGTAAGGCTCTCGAGTTGATCGATATGCGAAAGCAGTCAGGGGTGCATCCGCGCCTTGGTGCTGTTGACGTCGTCCCATTTATCCCCTTGGGCGGGGCAAAAATGAAAGACGCAATCGGTTTGGCTCACGCGTTCGGACAGAAATTCCATGACCATTTCCATGTCCCCGTATATTTCTACGGGTTTGCGGCGCAAAATGATCATCATATGGAACTTCCGGATGTCCGTCGAGGCGGTTATGAACGTCTGGCCGCTAAGATGTCCTGTGCAGAAGGTGTTCCCGATGTGGGAGAAAACACATTCAATGCCCGTTCCGGAGCCACGGCCGTGGGAGCCCGGGATTTGCTGGTGGCTTATAATATAAATCTGGCTTGCAATGATTTGCTTCTGGCGCACCACATTGCCTCGCGCATAAGAGAGAAAAGCGGCGGCCTGAAGCATGTGCGGGCTATGGGGGTAATATTGAAAGGCCAAAGTTTGGCGCAGGTGTCAATTAATCTGACCAACTGTAAAGAAACTCCATTGAAAATGGTTTTTGACCGGGTAAAAGACCTTGCCGCCGAAGCCGGAGCGGAAATACTGGAATCGGAATTAATAGGGCTCGCGCCTAAGTGCGCTTTTAAGGGAATCAAACCTGAATATCTTAAGCTCAAGGATTTTGATAAAAACAGAATCCTGGAAACGCATTTAAAATGTTTATTGTGAGACTCAAATTTCAAAAACGAAGTGTATTGAAATTTGTAAGTCGAACAATCCCGCGCAGCGGAGGGTATAATAACCCGCAGCTTGCTGCGGAATTAGGGTCTAGGGCTTGCCTTGGGGTTCATACCCGTGATCCTAATAGTCTAATCTTTTTTCTTGGCTTCCTTCTTTTTTGCCTTGGCCATTCCCACTGCTGGAGCAATCTTACAGATTGCTCCTAAACGTTTCGGTACAAGTTGCAAGCCTGAACCAGCAATGAGCAAGAAAAAGCATTAGCCCCTGGAATCTAGAACCGCTTTTTGAAAGCACCGATAATGAAATTAATTTTTTTCTTGGCATCTTTTTTCCTGACTTTGGCCATGGATTTCAGAATTTTTTTGTCGGTTATTTCATCCGGCGATGATTGTTGCCCCGGTATGTTTGCCGGTATATCCAGTGATGATTGCTGTTGTCCCTGTGGTTTTATCGGACCTTGCGGCGCAATTTCTTTTTCCCCCCGTTTGGCGCGAATTTTTTCAGCCATAACCTCTGCCGCCATTCTGCCGAACTGTCCGATGAATCCGGCAATCAAAACAAGCACAATCCATTTCAGGATAGACCACGTACTGATATATTCCAGTAAGTCAACCATAATTTATTCAAACCTTATATAAGTTTTAAAAGTTCTCGCGGATCTTCAAACAGATAATCCGGTCCGGCAGCCGCCATTTTTTCTTTGCTGTGCCAACCCCAGGTTACGCCTACTGTTTTTACCCCCGCCTGCTTCCCTTCCTTGATGTCGCCTGTTGTGTCTCCTATGTAAAAAATGTTTTTTAAATCTACCTTATATTTCTTCGCGGAGTAAAGTATTTTTTCTTTTTTGCTAAACATGAAATCGGAACCGAGGATATCGCGGAAATAATCGTCGTAATTAAAATGATCCAGTGCCTCCTTAATAGAGGCGTAATCATTGGAAGACACAACGATCAGGCAGTGTTGCTTATGCATTTCTGCAATCACCGGCGCCACGTCGGGGAAAGGTTTCATGTCCTTAATTTTTACCTGTGCCAGAATACCTTCCGCCGCTTTCATGAACTCGTCCAGATCAACTCCCTTGTTTTTCAGCGATTCATAGAAATTGTCTTCAAAGAGTTCCAAAAATTCCTCTCTGCTTTTTATTAAAGGTTGTTTGATGTCGTGGAGGCAGTTCTTGACGGTCTTTTCGTAAACCTCCAGAGAATCAGCCAGGACACCGTCAAAATCAAAAAGAAATAACTTCATGAACGCTTTGCTCCTTTGTGCAAACGGGCAATGGCGTTGCGAAAAGGTTTCCTTAGAATTCCTTTTTCCGTGATGATGGCCGTGATGAATCGTGCGGGCGTGACATCAAATGCCGGATTATAAACTTTCGTTCCTTCAGGTGCATTGCGGATACCTTTGAAGCTTGTTACTTCTTCGCTTTTTCTTTCTTCTATGGGAATGGCCTTTCCTGTCTTTAAAGAAGCGTCAATCGTGGAAAGCGGCGCAGCGATGTATAATGGAATACCATGAGCCTGCGCCAGGACCGCTAGAGAATAAGTGCCGATTTTGTTGGCCGTGTCGCCGTTGGTGGTAATCCTGTCCGCTCCCACGATAATCTTGTCAATCTTGCCTTGCTGCATTAGAAAGCCAGCCATATTGTCCGTAATTAACGTGTAAGAAATTTTTTCTTTTTTCAACTCCCATGCGGTCAGCCGTGCGCCTTGCAGGACTGGTCTGGTTTCATCCACATAAACATGTAGTTTCTTGCCCTGCTCGCGTGCTGCGCGAATAACGCCCAGCGCCGTTCCGTATCCGGCTGTGGCCAGCGCGCCGGCATTGCAGTGCGTGAGGATATTATCACCATCGACAAGAAGGGAACTGCCGTTTTTCCCCATTTTGCGGTTTATTGCTATGTCTTCATTGCAGATTCCTTTGGCTTCCGTGGTCAGTTCTTTTACCAGAGATTTTTGGTTTGCGCTGTTTGTCCGGTCAATGACTTTTTTCATGCGCTCCAGCGCCCAGAAGAGGTTGCGTGCCGTGGGACGTGACTGGGCAATCTCATCGCAAATGGTGTAAAACTTTTTCCGGAATATTTCCGGCGATGAAGAGGGAAGGTGAAGCGCCCCCAGAGCGGCGGCCATTGCGGCGGCAACACCGATGGCGGGAGCTCCGCGCACCGTCAAATCTTTGATACAGGCAATCACTGCTTTGTATGATTTGCAGACCACATATTTCTCGGCAAGCGGCAGAGCATTCTGATCAATCAAAACAACGGTATTATTTTTCCAGAAAATTGGTTTAATCATTTTTCTTGTCAAGCATCTTTTTAAGAAGTTCATTGACGAGTTGCGGGTTGGCCTTGCCCTTTGTAGCTTTCATGACCTGACCGACAAAGAAACCGAAGACCTTTTCCTTCCCGCCGCGATATTCTGCGACCTGCGCCTGATTGCTCTCAATGATGGACGTAATCGTTTTGATCAGTTCGCCCTCGTCCGTAATCTGGACTAGGCCTTTTTCCTTGATGATATCCTGCGGGGACTTGCCGGTCTTATACATATCTTCCACAACTTCTTTGGCCATCTTTCCGCTGATGGCGCCTTCTTCAATCAGTTTAATCATATCGGCCAGCGACTCGGCCCTGATGGGACATTCACGAATAGATCGTTTGTCTTCGTTAAGAAAACGCATGACATCGCCCATCAGCCAGTTACTGGCGATTTTGGGCATGCCGCAGAGTTTGACCACGTCTTCATAGTAAAGGGCCAGTGCCTTGTCGGCGGTCAGCACACCGGCATCGTAAGCCGGAATCTGATATTCTTTGACAAAACGTTCCCGCTTGGCCAGCGGCAATTCGGGAAGTTCTTCTTTGATCTTCTTCACCCACGCATCATCAACCAAAATCGGAACCAGATCGGGATCGGGGAAGTAACGGTAGTCATGCGCTTCTTCCTTGCTGCGCATGGAATTGGTTGCTCCCTGCGCGTCATCCCACAGGCGTGTTTCCTGAACAACGGTGCCGCCGTTTTCCACAAGATATTGCTGGCGCTTGATTTCATATTCCAGCGCGCGCTGCACGTTGCGGAACGAGTTCATGTTCTTTAATTCCGTTCGGGTGCCGTATTCCTTCTGGCCTCTGGGGCGGATGGAAACGTTGGCATCGCAGCGGAAGGAGCCTTCTTCCATATTGCCGTCGCAGATTTCCAGATACACCAGAATTTCGTGCAGGCGCTTCAGGTAATCGGCTGCTTCCTCCGGTGATCGCATATCCGGCTCACTGACGATTTCGATTAATGGAACACCGGTGCGATTCAGGTCTACATAACTTACCGGATTATGCTCATCGTGCAGAAGTTTCCCGGCATCTTCTTCCATGTGAATTCTGGTAATGCCGATCTTTTTCTGCTCACCGTTTGTATCCAGCATAACATGGCCGTGCTCAGCCAGCGGATAAGCGTATTGGGAAATCTGATAACCTTTAGGCAGATCAGGGTAAAAATAATTCTTGCGCGCGAATTCGCAGGACTGGTTGATGACACAGTTTGTTGCCAATGCCATCTTCATGGCGTATTCCACAACTTTTTTATTCAGCACCGGCAGTACGCCGGGCATGCCCAGACAAACTGGGCAGGTATGGCTGTTGGGCGCTCCGCCAAATTTGGTGGAGCAATTGCAGAATATTTTAGTGTCCGTTAACATTTGGGCGTGCACTTCCAGCCCGATGACTGTTTCAAACTCCATTAAGTTTTGTGTCTCCTTCGAGTCTTTTATATCTTTTTTGTCATTGCCCAACTAGATTGGGCAATCCAGTATTTTTATATTTCTCCCCTCTTTTTTAAAGAGGGGTAGGGGAGATTTTTATATATAAAACAATTTTAAAATCCCCCTCAATCCCCCTTTATAAAGGGGGATTGAGGGGGATAATTCCGGGGACAGTATACTCAATTGTATTTACCTCCATAGTTTACTTCTTCCGTTTTTCTGAAAAAGCCTGCTCAATAATCAAAATAATTATGTCACTCTATTTCCAGTGCCTAAGAAATTAAGAATATCTGATTTAAAATTTATTTAAGCGACCAAACGAGTATGCACTTCATATTTTATTTTGGACCCCACGGCCTTTTCCGCTATTTTAAGATCATAACTGGTCTGCAGGTTGAGCCAAAACTGGGCGGTTGTTCCAAAATAACGCGAGAGTCTCAGCGCGGTATCGGGGGTAATGGCACGGCGCTCGTTTACGATGTCATTGATGCGAGGAGCAGGAACTTTAAGCTCCATCGCCAGTGCGTGCGCGCTCATCTCCAGCGGTGCGAGAAATTCTTCCCTCAATATTTCACCGGGATGAATTGGACGCATTTTGTTTTTTATAGTCTTCATATAATCTCCTTAATGATAATCAACAATTTCTACATCAAAGGCTTCATTATTAACGAAGCGAAAACATAATCGCCACTGATCGTTAATGCGGATACTCCATAAGCCTTTGAGATTGCCGCGTAAAGCTTCAAGGCGGTTGCCCGGCGGCGAACGTAAATCTTCCAAAGAGCAGGCATTATCCAGAATTTGTAATTTCCGTTCGGCTGTTCCAGCAATGGCCCTGAATCTGCGTGGACATTTGCCTTCAAATAAAGCCTGTGTATCCTTGCCATGAAAAGATTTTATCATGAATCAAATATATAACGCATTGCGTTAAACGTCAAGCATGAAATAGTAAGTCCTAAAAAGGGATTGTTGTATTTTTATAATCTGGCTTCCCCCGTATTACCCGGCATCCGCCGGTTAAAGAGTACGGGACAGGCTCCTCTTCTCCGGAATGACGAAAAATTTCCATTATAATGCAGGTCTCCTCTTTTCAATCTTGGCGTTTCTCTCATAAGCAGAGGCTACTTGAATCAGTTTACCTTCTTCGAAATGACCGGCCAGAAACTGCACTCCGATCGGCAGGCCGCTGGAACTAAAGCCGCAGGGAACCGAAATTCCCGGTATTCCCGCCAGATTTGTTGAAATCGTGAAAACATCGGAAAGATACATTTGCAGCGGATCATCCGTTTTTTCGCCGATTTTAAAAGCCGGCGTTGGCGTGGTGGGCGTCAGGATCACATCGCATGTTTTAAAAGCCTCATCAAAATCGTGCTTGATTAAGGCACGTACCTGCGAAGCTTTCTTGTAGTACGCATCGTAATAACCGGCAGACAAGGCATAGGTGCCGATCATGATTCTTCTTTTCACTTCCGCTCCGAATCCCTGCATCCGTGTTGTTTTGTACATCTCCAGCAGTTCGCGAACGTCGGACGCTCTGAAACCATATCGGACACCGTCGTAACGCGCCAGATTGGAGCTGGCTTCAGCCGGAGCGATGATGTAATAAACCGCCACGCAGTATTGAGTATGCGGCAGTGAAATATCCACACATTGGCCACCACTCTGTTCAATGACGGTAATCGCTTTCTTAATGGCGGCATTGACTTCCGGATCAATGCCTTCGATAAAATATTCCTTCGGGATGCCTATTTTCCAACCCTTAATGTCACGTCCTAAAAATTGTCTGAAATCGGGAACCTCCGCGTTCACTGACGTTGATTCTTTGGGATCGTAACCGGCTAAAACATTCATCATAATGGCACAGTCCTCCACGTCCTTGGTGAAAGGACCGATCTGATCAAGCGACGAAGCAAAAGCAATCAGGCCGAAGCGCGACACTCGGCCGTAAGTCGGCTTCATTCCGACAATACCGCAAAGCGCAGCGGGCTGGCGGATGGACCCACCCGTGTCGGAACCGATGGAGGCGATGCATTCGTCGGCGGCAACGGCTGTTGCCGAACCGCCGCTGGAGCCGCCGGGGATTCTCTCTAAATCCCAGGGATTGCGGGTTGGACCGAAATACGATGTTTCCGTGGACGAGCCCATGGCAAACTCGTCCATGTTGGCTTTTCCGACGAACACAGCTCCGGCATCACGCAATTTTTCGACGGCGGTGGCATTATAAGGCGGAACAAAATTGTGCAGGATGTGCGAACCGCAGGTGGTGGGAATGCCTTTGGTGCAGACAATATCCTTTAATGCGACGGGAATACCGGATAACGGTTTAATATTGCCTTTTTTGATATCGTCATCCGTTTTTTTCGCGGCAGCAAAAGCGTCTTCCTTCATTAAGCGTATGTAGGAATGCACGCGTTCTTCCACAGCGTCAATTCGTGAAAAAACGGACTGAGTGATCTGGGTTGCGGAAACTTCACCGTTTTTTATTTTGTTCTGCAATTCATGAATGGTTAATTGATATAGCTCCATAATCTTCCTTTTAAAAATGTCCCCCGCTGGTGGGGGATTAAGGGGGTGGATGCATTAATTTTTAATATAGGGCGCGATCCCTGAGCGCGCCGTTTTGCGGACTGTTCGGGGAACAGTCCCTACAGGGATTGCTTTGCATGACACATTACTGGGTTGTCAATCTATGACTTTCGGCACACGGAAAAAATCACCGCGCGCGTCCGGCGCATTAGCCAGTGTTTGTTGCGTGCCGATGGAATCCTTCACTTTATCTTCGCGAAAAGCATTGGTCACGGAAATCGCGTGGCTCATCGGCTCCACGCCCTTTGTGTCCAGTTCATTTAATTTATCGATGTAGAGTAGAATATCGTTGAGTTGAGCGGTAAATTTTGATTTTTCTTTCTCGTTGATTTCAAGGCGGGCTAAATTCGCCACATATTCAACTTCCCGCGAACTTATTTTCAAAACTTGTGCTCCTTAACCCCGCTAAACGGGATAATTGCGTTAACGAATTTGCTTGCAAGAAGAAAGCAAATTCTAACTTACTAAAATACTTTCCAGTAGGGACTTATCCTGGAAATGACTTTATTGATTATTTGACTCGTTCCTTCATCAGCTTCTTTTTCCAGTAAAGAAAGTCGCTCTTCCGAAAAATGTGTCTCATCCAGCATCTCTTCAAGAACGGCCTTTACAGATCTGGTTAATCCGACAATATGATAACCGCCTTCGAGCACAGCCACGAAATGCCCCTGACAACAGGTATCGGCAATACTGAGTAATACACGTGTCATGGCGGCAAATCCATCGGGCGTAACTTGCATGCCGCCCAGCGGATCCTGATAATAAGTGTCAAAACCTGCGGACAACAAAATAAGCTCGGGTTTGAACTCCAGTGCTGCCGGTTGGAGGATTTGGCGGAATATTTTAACAAAAGAGGCATCTCCCGCGCCGGTGCTTAACGGGACATTGATTGTATAATATTCACCATGTCCCCGTCCTGTTTCCTGCAAACTGCCTGTTCCCGGGTAATACGGATATTGATGCGTGGAAAAATACAAAACGCGCTGGTCACCGTAGAAACTGTGTTGCGTGCCGTTGCCATGATGCAAATCCCAATCAACGATCAGGACTCTCCTTAATTTGTATTTTTCAATGGCGTGCATTGCGCCGATGGCGATGTTATTAAAGATACAAAAACCGGCGGCAGTATCTCTTTCTGCGTGGTGTCCGGGCGGGCGGACGAAAGCAAAAGCGTTATCCACTTTCCCTTCCATGACACTGTCAATGGCGTTGCAAACACCACCGACAGCCAGCTTTGCCGTTTCATAGCTTTCCGGAGAGGTGGAGGTATCCGGGTCAAGATACACGCTACGCTTCCCCGCCGTGCTGGCAACGTATTCAATATAGGAAGGCGCATGGATGGTTTCGATTTCTTGATGGGTTGCTTCGCGTACTTCGATAGGCGTGAATTTCCAGGACATTAGCGGATTTTCCAGCATTTCATAAATGGCGGCCAGCCTTTCCGGACTTTCGGGATGGGCAAATCCCGCCGAATGCTGTAAGTACCTGCTGTCTTTGACAATACCTGTTTTTCTGGACAAGAGAACCTTCTTTATAAAAATAATAAATTTGAATTGAATTTTGTCTATCATAAATAATTTCAAAGAGCAAAACATTTCCCTGTTTCTGATGATGAAAAAGCGACCAGAGAATGTTTTTTGAACAAGTTCAATGGAATTACAAAGGGTGCGGAGTACAAAAAACATTGACAAAAATAGCAATAAATATAATAGGTATGCCTAAATTATGGAAATTAAGGATTAGTCATCTATGTTTGGCATAGGAATGCAAGAACTTATAATTATTGCGGTAATCGCTTTGTTGATTGTCGGTCCGAGAAAACTGCCTGATCTGGCTAAAACGTTGGGCAAAGGTTTCAGCGAATTCAAAAAGGCGACCGAAGGAATAACCGATGATATCAAAGAAACAATCAAGGAAGATAAAAAACAAGATGATGACGAATGGAAAAATTCTTTGTTAATGAAGAAGCCTGAAACTGAAGAAAACAAGAAGGATTCATCCAATAACACCTCCATCCAATTATAAAATCAAAAAAATCTGATTTACAGAATCATCGTCGGCAAATGTAATTTTATGGAAGAAAACGAAAACAAAGAAGATCAAAAGAACGCCGAAGACCACAAAATGTCTCTTACCGAACATTTGATGGAACTCCGTATTCGGCTTACCCGTTCCTTGATAGCGTTGGGCATCGGCTTTGGAGTTTGTTATTACTATAAGGATTTTGTTTTCGATATTATAACTAGGCCGCTAACTCAGGTTTTACCCAAGAGCAGCCATCTTATCTATCTTGGTTTGACGGAAGCGTTTTTTACTTACATGAAAATCGCGTTTTTCGCTTCTTTGATCATCACCAGCCCGTATATTCTTTATCAGATCTGGAAATTTATTTCTCCCGGTTTGCTACCGAAGGAAAAAAAATATGTATTTCCTTTCGTCGTTTCTTCAACCTCGCTTTTTCTAGGCGGCGTTTTATTCGGGTATCTTGTGGTTCTGCCTCCCGCCTTTAATTTTTTTGTAAGCTTCAATAACGAATATCTTCAGGCAATGCTGTCTTTTAAGGATTACCTGTCTCTTTTTGTGACTTTTTTACTGGGCTTCGGCTTGTCTTTTCAATTGCCGATTTTCATATTTTTTCTGACTAAACTAAAAATAGTCAATGCGAAAATGCTTTCCCGACAAAGACGATACGCTGTTTTGATTATTTTTATCATTGCCGCCGTCCTGACGCCTTCACCGGACGCGCTCAGTCAGATATTAATGGCAATTCCCTTGATGTTGCTGTATGAAATAAGTATATTTGTTTCCAAATTTGCCGAAAAGAAAGCAGTGGAATCAGAAAATAACGAATAGAAACTGGTAAATAATTATGCCGTTACGTGTCAGGAAAAACAAGAATTATCATGAAGGAGAAATAAAAAAACTCTCTTCTCTTTTTTATATTTTTTTTAGTGTAATCGTCTGTGTCCTATTTATGACAGTTGCCGGAGCGTTGGGTTATTATGTTTTTACCATGGATTTACCCGGTATTGACGCTCTGAAAGATTATCGTCCCAGTATTTCCTCCCGTGTTTATGATGATAGCAACGAATTAATCGATGAATTTTTTCTGGAAGACAGAAAGCTTGTCAAGATGGCCGAAGTTCCCAAGGTGGTTGTTCAGGCTTTTGTCGCCGCGGAGGATTCCCGCTTTTTCGAACATAAGGGTTTTGATATACAAAGCATTTTTCGAGCGGTTTTTAAAAATATCGAGGCAGGGCATATCATTCAGGGGGGCAGCACCATCACGCAGCAGGTTGCCAAGATGATGTATCTTTCTCCGGAAAAAAAATACACCCGTAAATTCAAAGAAGCTATTCTCGCTTATAAAATTGACAAGTATCTGACGAAGCAGGAAATTCTCAATTTATATTTAAACCAGATTTACCTGGGGCATGGAACCTACGGTATAGAATCGGCATCTCTTGGCTATTTTGGAAAAAGCGCCAAGGATTTGACATTGCATGAGGCGGCTCTTCTGGCCGGCATGCCCAAGGCTCCCACCAACTACTCTCCTTTTCTTCATTATGACAAGGCCAAGCAAAGACAACTTTACGTTCTTACAAGGATGACGGAAGACAAATACATTTCCAAGGAGGAAATGGAAAAAGCATTCACCGCTCCGCTAAATCTGAGACCCATCAGACCCAAGGATAAGATGGCCGCTTATTTTGTGGAGACCGTTCGCCGTTATGTGCAGGAAAAATACGGCGCGGACGTTCTTTATAAAGAAGGTCTTTCCATTTACACCACTCTGGATTTGAACATGCAAAAATTTGCCGGCCAGGCCATGGAACGGGGATTGAAGGAACTGGAAGAAAGAAATAAATATGAAAAAGGTCTTGTTCAGGGAGCGCTTTTTTGCATGGACGTAAAAACAGGCGCTATCCGGGCGATGGTCGGCGGGCGTGATTTCAATAAGAGCGAATTCAATCGTGCGACCCAGTCCCGCAGGCAACCGGGTTCTGCTTTTAAGCCGATTATTTACACGGCGGCTTTTGATAAAGGACTCACTCCGGCAACCGTGTTTGATGATTCTCCCATTGCCGTGGAGGATCCGTCTCAGAAAGACGGTGTCTGGAGACCGAAGAATTATGATGGTAAATTTATGGGGCCGACGACCATGAGAACAGCGCTTGTATTGTCCCGCAATGTTGTCACCGTTAAAATTTTACAGGAAATCGGAATAGATTACGCTGTATCATATGCCATCAACATGGGAGTTACCTCGCCCCTTGTCAATACATTATCTCTGGCGTTGGGCGTATCAGGCGTTACCCTGCAAGAACTGGTTCAGGCCTACGATGTCCTGGCCAACCAGGGTCAGAAGGTAACCCCGTATTTCATTAAAAAGATTGTTGACCGGACCGGAAATGTTTTTGAAGAAACCATTGTTAAATCGGAACAGGTTATCGATCCCCGAATCGCCTTTTTGACAACCTATGTCATGCAGGATGTTGTGAAAAGCGGTACCGGCACCAGGGTCAGAAGCATAGCAAGACCTGTGGGCGCCAAAACGGGAACGACCAATGACAATCGCGATGCCTGGTTTATCGGATTTACGCCTTCTTTGATTGCGGGCGTGTGGGTCGGGTTCGACCAGGAAGCTTCCCTGGGAGATCAGGAGGTAGGCGGAAGGACAGCAGCCCCTATCTGGCTTTACTTCATGGAGAAGGCTCTCGAGAAAATGCCCGTGGAATCATTCCTCGTGCCGGATGGCATTGTGTTTGAAAGAGTTGATCCCAAAACAGGAGAATCTGCATCGGATAGAGGAATTTCCGAGGCGTTTTTACTGGGAACTTCACCCAACAGCAGCTTCGCTGATGAAATAAAAGGCTTCTTTCGATAA
>CAYZRT010000032.1:0-25500 GCA_964480875.1 uncultured Smithella sp.
AATTATTGACTTATGATTATGAATAGTATAAGTAAATAACTCAATGACGTTTATATTTATATTTAAGAAAAAAGGCAGATTTTGAATAAAGAAAACAGCATCCTAAAAACAAGAAATAAAACGTTTGCTTATTTGAGGGTATCCGATATCGGGCCGGATACCCAGATGAGCAAAAAAGAAATTTTGCAGTTTGCCAGCGCAAGAGATTTCGGGAAAGTGAAATTTTTTGAAGATAGTGCGCCGGATGTAAAGCGCTGGAAAGAGCGGAAAATTAAAAACATCATAGATGAACTTGGCGAGGGTGACCGGTTGATTGTTCCAGAGCTCTCACGCCTGGGACGTTCCCTGCTTGAAATTATGGAAATATTGGCAGCGGCAAAAGAAAAAGGGATAGCGCTTTATGACGTAAAAAACGCACTGGAGCTCAACGGAAATATTCAAGCAAACGTTATGGCTATGGTGTTCAACATAGCAGCGGGTATTGAGCGTGATCTCATCAGCAAAAGAACCATTAAAGGATTGAAAGCGGCAAGGGCAAAAGGGAAACTGCTGGGAAGACCGAAAGGCGCCGGCAAATCAAAACTGGATCAATACAGGGAGGAAATCATCGCGTTGCTTAAAAACGGTTCCACGCAGGTTCATATCGCGAAAAAATATGGAACGACACAGCCGAATCTTTTTAACTGGCTTAGAAAGAACAAGCTGGAGGCTATTAAACCGGTATATTAAAAATAAATAAATCCTAAAGCAGGAGATTAAAAAAATGTGGCTCTATCTTAAAACAGGCTTTTACTCGGTCGTAAAAAAATCACCATGCAAAGACAATGAACTGCTTGTGCGGGCGCGCAGCAGGCTCGATCTTGATCAATTGCAGGAAATATTGAAAACAAAATATAAATTTAAGGGAGAGGTGTTAGACACACCCGAAGCAGAATATGCCTACAATATGATAGTTCCGCGGGATACTTTTGCATCTTTTATGTCCAGCGCCGTGAATGATTTGGTTCATAATGATTTCCGGTATAGTAAATCCTGGGAAGCCATGAATGGATGGCAAAAAGATTTGAAGACGGGATGACGAAGATTGAAAAAATAAAAAGGGAAGGAGGAACAAGGATTCAATAAAAAATGGGAAAGCGAAGGGTAATGAGGTATGAAAATAGTGCATCCGGAGAAGATTTACCTGAGAAGATTTACCTTGTAAAACAGTCGATGTCTGGTATTCTGTATTACAATGTAATTCATTGATCAATTTCCACGTATGTATGCGAGGTGTATTAAAATTGTGAAAAATAAAATATTTTATATTGTAATAATATTCATCGGTGTTGTCATTTCATATCAGTCTGTTTGTCATTCGGAATTGATCACAAAAAAGGAACGCAGTGACAAATGGATTTTGTTCGGGAAATCAAGTGTCGGGGTTCATTATTATGATAAAAGGTCTATAGAAAAAGTAAGTTCCCGGATCATAAAAGTATGGACCAAAGTAAAATTATCCCATGAAGAAAAAAATAAGTTAATCCAGGAGAGAATTAAAAATAATCTGTCGACCGGTGGTTGGGACGGGTTGAGTGAAGAAGTGGCGTTGAACGAGTTGGATTGTGAAAATAAAACCCACAAAGTTTGTAAATTATCAAATTATGATTGTCAGGGAAGGGTAATAAATGACTTGGATTTTTCCAATACGGCACGGGAAAAAGTAATGCCCGAGACCATCAATGAGGGATTGGTCAGGATAGCCTGTATGAACAAATAATAATATGCATTGTATTTATTTTTAAAAAATAGGAGGCGAAACATGGAATACAAGATTACCAATGGAAAAGGCTGGACACCGGATATCGCCGTTAGAGAGCTGGAAAAAAATGTAAATCTCTTAATCAAGGAGGGATGGGAACCGATAGGCGGGGTTATTGTGACCAGTTTCAATGAGTATGTCTATCAGGCGCTTATAAGAAGAAAAAGTGGATCATAACGAAGAAGTGATATTTGTATTGATTTGATGAATATCGCAAAATAAAAATAAATCAGGGTTTTATTTTCTTTAAAAATATTCGTTGCTATGTTAAGTCACCGGCAATTTTAGGGGAGGGAACCAGGCCATTAATCTTATTCAATTACTGGAAGAAACGGTTCGGAAATATTCCGGGCGCATTGCCTTGATCAGCGATAAGCAAAAAATTACGTATGAACAATTGAACAGGGCGGTAAATGCCGTTGCCGGTTTGGTGAATCAATCGGGTGTTGGCAAGGGAGATAAAGTTACGGTGATGCTCCCCAATATCCCGGAATTCGTTTACAGTTATTTCGGCGTTGTCAAAAACGGCGCGGTCGTCGTTCCCCTCAATACCTTATCCACCCCATGGGAATTGACTTATCTTCTGAATAATTCTGATTCGAAGCTTTTAATCACTCAGACATCACAGATCAGGAAATTTAATGAAATTAAAGACAAACTGGGGTCGTGTCATCAGGTCATTGCCATCGATGCATTGAATCAGAATGGAGAGCTTTTATCCGGCGAGTATTCCCGGAATTCGCCAAGGGCAGATGCGGAAATCTCTCCGGGAGATCCCGCCGTGATGATCTATACCGCCGGTTTGACGGGCAGACCATTGGGGGCGGTGCTCACGCATGGTAATTTGTTTTCGCAGGCCGAGGTGACGCAATCCATTATTAAGAGAACACCGGATGATGTTGCCCTTGCCCTGATTCCGCTTTTTCATGCTTTCGGCGCGACAGCCAATATGCTTCTCATCATTCAGGCGGGCAGTTCCATCGTCATGATGGATCGATTTACAATGGAAAGTTTTTTTAGCGCGATAGAAAGAGAAAAGATCACCTACATATCGGCCGTGCCGCGCCTGTTCATGGGAATGATTTTTTATGAAAAAGCGTCCAAATATGATGTTCGTTCTTTAAATCTTTGTGTCACCGGCGGTTCGCCGATGCCGGCGGATTTCCTTTCTGTTTTTGAAAATAAATTCGGGATCAGGCTTCTGGAAGGCTATGGATTGACGGAAGCGTCTCCCGTCTGTTCTTTCAATAGACCGGATATATTGACCAAGCCGGGATCAATCGGCTTGCCCATACAGGGTGTGGACATTAAAATTGTTGATGATGATGGACGTGAATTACCCCGCAATACAATAGGCGAATTGATCGTCAAAGGTGATAATGTCATGAAAGGCTATTATAACAACGAAGCGGCCACAGCCAGCGTTATCAGGGACGGCTGGCTCCACACGGGGGATCTGGGACGAATGGATGAGGACGGTTACATTTTTCTGACCGGACTCAAGAAGAGAATGATTATTACCAGCGGATTTAACGTTTATCCGCGGGAAGTGGAAACGGTGCTGAAAATGCATCCGGCGGTGAAAGCCGTGAGTATATCAGGCAAAGAAGACATGATGCGCGGTGAAATAGTCAAGGCGTCTATTGTTCTCAAGGAAGGACAAAGCGTCGATGAAAAAGAAATTATCCGTTATTGCAAAATATATCTTTCCAGTTACAAGGTTCCGCGTGAAGTCGAATTCGTTCAGGAGATTCCCAAGTCAACAGACATTGAATATTAATCTCTCAGGTGAAATAACCCCAAGGAAACTCTGTTCATGAATAAACCGGCAGTATCTAATGTCTGGAAGAAATACTTCATCGTTCTTCTCGCTCTTGTTGTTGGGTTTTTTTTAGCGATTGTCATCCATAGATCCGGGCTGTTCGATTTTTTTAATGCCCCCCAAATTGCAGGATATCACATCGCTCTTAATACCGGCTACGCGGGTCGATCAAAATTGCCTCCTATTGCCCGAAAGGTGCTCAACGGAAACGCTATTATCGATCTGACGAATAACGCGCGGGCGGCAAACGGGCTTCCTCCTCTTGATGAGAATCATCTTCTGAATTCGATTGCCCAATCACGGGCGAGGGATATGCTGGAGAAACAGTATTTCGACCATGTTTCTCCCACGGGCGAGCAGGTATCAGACCTGGCTGAGCGGGTTGGTTATCGTTACAGAATCATCGCGGAAAATATCGGAAGCGGTGATTTTATCAGCAACCAGAAGATAGTGGACGGATGGATGCAGAGTCCCGATCACAGGGAAAACATTCTTTCGGCGGAAGTGCGGGAAATAGGGGCGGCAGTATTAAAAGGAACCATGAAAGATTCGGAGACTTATATGGCCGTACAGGTCTTCGGACTGCAATCCCGTCCTGCGGCAAAGAAAATATGTGTAGCCCCTTCGGATAATCTTCTTCATGATATCGAATTGAAAAAGGCGGAGATTGAATCTCTTCAGGGTCAGCTGGACCGCTTAAAACAGGAACTGGAAACGGAGCGGGAAGCTATCACGGTGCAGAGAATACATGCTGAAGATGATGCCAGGAAAATCAATGCATTGAATGTCAGGATTAACGCTTTCAATGAAAAGGGCCGCTGGTATAACAGGATGGCGGAAGAAGAACAGGCCAAGTCAATTGTTGCGGAATCCATGATCAATGAATATAACAAGATGGTTCAGACTTATAACGACTGCTGTAATGACACTCGCTGAAAGCGAGTCCCGAAGAATCGGGACGAAGTTTGTCCCTGCCACCTGAAGGTGGCGGCATAATTCGTTCTAAGATTTTCCGAGAACTACGTTGCGGCGCATTGCCCTTTAGGGTAAAAATCAAGACTCATTAAAGCGTTAGTGGTAGCGAGACTCAAATTTCATAAGTGCAGCGTAATGAAATTTGTAAGTCGAACTATCCAATCCCGATTAATCGGGATTGGAAATTATACCAGGAACCTCGTGACGTGGCAAAGCGGGTCCCGGATCGAAAGCTTTTTTGTGGCAATGTTCCTGATTGACACATCGCATTATTCAAATTATATTTTATCTCCCGGTTTTAAAAAATAATGTCAGGAGGAGTGATGACGGGAATTATTTCACGCCTGGAAAATTACATCAGTCAAAAATCCGACTCCAACATTATTATCGCGATAGCGGCTATCCTCTATTTTACCAATCAGATTGTCATAGGCTCGATTATTCATCCGCTGGGCACGCTCAAAGCCCTTGCTTTACAAACAACCATGTGCAGCGAGAAATTCAAGGCCATTGCCTCGGGATGGATTTCATCGGGAGAAATAGAGATTTATTATAAACATTTTCAATTCGATCATTATCATCCGTTGCTGTACGGTATATTTTTGAGCCTGCTGATAGCGAGGGCATTCAAAATCAGCCACGTGAATCTAAGGTTCAACTGGATTATGTTGACACCTTTTGTCGCCGCATTCTGTGATGTATTTGAAAATATGATGCATCTTTATTTTCTGGCCGATCTGAACAGGGCAACGCCATTACTGGTTGCTGTTTCCGGACTGGCGACCAATATCAAGTGGCTTTTATCCTTATCGGGAACGGCACTGGCCATCCTTCTCATCGCATTTTGGATTATAAAGTATTTTGTTAGAAAGAAAATATAAATCATTAATAAATAAGGTAAATATCATATGAAGTTATTAAATTATCAGCGTGGTTTGAACGGCAAAACGCTTTTTGGCATTGTTATCAAGGGATACGCGGTATCTATCGAAACGCTTCGACAGAAATCCGGGCAGACACACGAGGAACTTACGGATGTTTATTCCTATCTGGAAAATCTGCCGGGAAGTGAAAACTCGGCGAGAGAACTTCTGAAGTACGGGGAAGCATACATTTCATCCTTGAGCGATAAGGAAAAAACGCCGCTGGAAAATGTAAAGATTCTTGCCCCGGTCCCTCATCCAAGGGCGCTGATTGATTTTGGATTGTCACCGCGTCATCTGGGGAATTCGTCGGCGACTTTGATCAAACATGCCTTCGGCGCTTTCGGTTCGCTGATTGCGCCGGTTATTAGCAAGACAGTTCAAAAGGCAACCCGCGGGAAGATGCTCTATTACAAAGGCAATCATAACGCGATTATCGGAGATAACGATACGATTCATTGGCCAAGATATTCGTCTTATCTGGACATTGAACCGGAGTTGGCGATCATTACAGGAAACGAAGCAAAACCGATAGCCGGATATACCATTTTTAACGATTCGTCGGCGCGCGATATTCAGTTAAAAGAAATGCTGGGATTGGGAGGGCCGGCCAGAAGTAAGGATTTCGACCGCAGTAATGGACTGGGCCCCTTTATGGTTACCCCTGATGAAGTCGGTGATCCGCTCGCCTTGAATGTGAAAGTCAAAATCGGGAATAGAATGGAGTGGAAGGGAAGCACCTCCGAGTATTTTGCCCGTCCGGAAAAAGTTATTGAATATTTAAAAACTGTTTTCACGCTATTGCCGGGAACGGTCATCGGAATGGGAACCATTCCCGATTGCACGGGACTGGACAACGATTTGTGGATCGATCCGGGCGAAAAAATCGAAATCATTTTCGATAAACTGGGAATCCTCAGGCAGAATATTCCGGACGTTTTAGGCAAGATGGAACCATCAACCTGGGGGAACAGGAAGGAATTAAGTAAATTCTATTAATTCAAGCTATCTTTAAAGATCATGTGGTTGTAAAGCATTCAAGAATTTGAGGAACTTTTACATGTGGCCAGCAACGCCCCACCATTTGCTGCGAACATAAGTTTTTATAAGATAGCGCTTAAGGTTTTTTCAGGTATATTTTCTTTCATTGTGAAATAAAAACGGTTTGAGCCCGACAAATATAGACGATAATACCTTCATAATGCGCGGCTAAGACGCGGCTAAGACTTTATTGACATACAGCTCTGATTTTCCTATACTGCATGCAACCCACAGAAAAAAAAGTTCTTATGACTTCTATCTGCCAGGAGTATTTTTATGAAAAGTCAGATTGTATGCAAATTCGGCGGAACTTCGGTTGCCAACGCCGCACAGATAAATAAAGTTAAGGATATTGTTTCACAAAATAAGAAAAGGCAGTATGTGGTTGTTTCCGCCCCGGGAAAGGATTCTTCCGACGAGGAAAAGTTGACCGATTACTTGATAAACATTGCCACCGAGGGCAGGCACTTTCGTTCACAAAGCAAGGAAATAGACGCGCAGCAAAGTTACCAACATGTTATCGGAAAATTTCAAAGACTGGCTGCTGATTTGGGCATTGAAGGAAAAGACATTATTGAAAAGCTGGAAAAGGACATCAAAAGACCGATTCCTGAAAGAAAGAGAAAGGATTTTCTTGCTTCCCGCGGGGAAAGATATAATGCTGAAATTGTCTGCCGTTATTTCAACAAGCAGGGCATACTTTCGGAGCTTGTTTTGCCTGAAGATATGGGATTGGTCGTATCCGAAGATTTTTCCAGCGCCAGCGTTATCCCGGTTAGTTATCGCAATATTAGAGAAAAGCTCAGCAAGGTGGAGGGTGTTTCCGTGATCCCCGGTTTTTACGGTGTGACGGCTAAGGGAGATGTGGCTGTTTTTACCCGCGGGGGTTCTGATTTAACGGGAGGAGAAATAGCCTTTGCCGTCGAGGCGGCTCTTTACGAAAACTGGACGGATACGGATGGGATTTACCAAGTGGACCCGCATCTTATTCCTGAAGCAAAAGTCATTCCCCGTTTGACTTATAAAGAAATACGCCTGCTTTCGTCAAAAGGTTTTGATGTCTTTCACTATGACGCGATGGTTAACTGCAAGAAAAGAAATATTCCGATACAAATCCGAAACACGAACAATATTGCTTCGGAAGGAACGCTGATTGTATCCGAGCGTGTTCCCAAGGAAGTTGTAGTTGGCATCGCTCGCAAAGATAATATTGCCTATCTTTATATTGAACGCGACGGTGCAGGGGAGACGATCGGCTTTGTTCATGACCTTCTGCGCGTAATCAAGGATTACGGCATCGAAACTTATCACTATCCGACAGACAGGGACGACGTAGCCATTCTTTTAAATCAGAATGATATGGTCGGATTTGCGGAGGATATCAAAGAGACTATTGAAAAAGAATTCAGGCCGGACACCCTGGAGTTCAATTACAATATTACCATTCTTTCTCCCGTAGGTATCGGCATGAAAAATCATCCCGGCGTCATTGCGGAAGCGGCAACAGCTCTCAAGGATCAAAACATCAATATCGATATTATCAACCAGGGGCCGGCGCAGATAAGTTTTCATTTCGGTTTTCAGAATTATTATGCCGACAGTGCCCTCAAAGCAATGTATAAAAGCTTAATCAAATAACGAGCAAAAAAGCAAAATCTGGTAAAAATATCCGCTCCTGGTGTTTCCAATGTAAATTGGCCCAAAGAAACATCCGCGAAATCCGGGACTCCTTTAAAAAAAAATTGATTTTGTCAAAAAAACGGTGCTACCATACCAGACAACGATTAATGCAAAGGAGGGAAGTCATGGCCATTGATTATTCAATTATTGGGAATAAAATAATCATACGAACCGGGGGCCGTCTCTGCGAAACCTCCGACGAACTTCTGGAAAGCGACCTGTTCCTCACGGTTCTGACAGAATGCATGAGGGAACTCGAGTCGCGTAATTCACTGCTACTGAATATATTCGGAAAGACGACCGTTGACAAGCACCGTATCCAAAACTTGGCGCTGGTGCTTAAAAACCTTGCAAAGATCGATGCTGAACTTATTCCCAAGGTAGTCGAGGGATCCGAACCGTACTTTTCAGACAAAAATTCACTATTAAATTTCGTTGAATATCTATACAACTTCTGGCGCTCCCATGAACGTTACATTATTATTGACTCGTTCGACGATAGTTTCGAGAAGCGACCGTACCGCGTCTTCAACAAGAGGATCCAGGGGCTGACCGAACTGATCCGCGACACGTACCGGGATATCAAGGAAAATATTACCGGGTCGCATCCCCGCATATACCGGCAGCTGTCTGCCGGGGCCAAGATTTCCGCCATCTGCACCAGGGAGAATAGTCATCTTCCCGGTCTTTACACGGACAAACTCGGATCTGTGCCGATGGTCCGGCAGGTATTATTCTATCCGACACTGATCTTCGATCCGCCCATGAACAAGCGAACCGGCCAGTTCGTCCGCATCGATACGAATCCTATGGACGTCGTGGAAATACGGCCGGAGGAGTGGCTTTGCTATCCCGCCATGGTCGGGAATCTGCTCATGCATGTCTACTTTCACCAAAATTTCATGGAGCTGGGGTTTTCGCTCTGCAACCTGTTCGAACTTGCCGGGGACAAGCATCTCACCGAAAAACCGGACGCTATTTTCCTGTACGGCGTTCAGGACGGGTCCCTTGACGGCTTGGCACAATACAAGACCGTGTTTCACGAGGACCAGTCCAACAACGTACTGGTCGGGGCCTGTCCGGGAAGCAACGATTTCGGTTACTTCGGCTATCTCAAAAAGATGATGCTCACATTGCATAACGCGATCATGATCAGGCAGGGAAGGTTTCCTTTTCACGGCGCGCTTTACCAGATTTATTTGAAAAACGGGACCGAAGCGACTATTCTCATGATGGGCGATTCGGGCGCAGGCAAATCCGAGACACTGGAGGCCTTCAGGATGCTGGGGGACGAGCACCTGCGGGGACTGCAGATTATCGCCGACGATATGGGCTCCATCAGCATTACCAAAGAAGGCGATATAATCGGATACGGGACCGAAACAGGGGCGTTTATACGGCTTGACGACATTAAACCCGGATATGCCTTCAGGAACATCGACCGGTCAATCATCATGAACCCGGGAAAAACAAATGCGCGCATCGTGCTTCCGGTTTCAACGCTTGAGGAGATCAACAGAGGGGTGGGGATTGAATACGTCCTCTATGCCAACAATTACGAGGAAATTGACGAAGATCATCCGGCGCTCGAACGCTTCTCCACGCCCGAACAGGCCTTTTCAGTGTTCAGGGAAGGCACGGTGATGAGTAAGGGGACTACCACGTCAAAGGGAATCGTCCACTCATATTTCGCCAATATTTTCGGTCCGCCCCAGTACCGGGAGCTTTACGATCAGCTTGCTCGGAAATATTTCGAAGCATTCTTCGGAAAGGGGATCTTCGTCGGTCAGATCCGTACGCGCCTGGGCATACCCGGATGCGAAATGACCGGCCCGAAAGAAGCGGCGCTCAAACTTCTTGAAATGATGCTCTCCTAGCATAATAAAGTTAAACAGTTGAATATTTTGTAATCAATCAGTGAGATACAACTTAACGGATGCAATCTTCCAGAATCTGTTTTGTCTTCAGCATGTCCTTGATTTTTACTTCCATCGTCATCGTTGAATCGTAATGCTTGCTGATAAGCGCCTTGAGAATCGCTTTATAATCCACGGAGCCTTCGCCCAAGGCAAGATGCAGATCATCTTTGACGCTTGTTCCGCCGCGATTATCGTGAACGTGAATGTGCGCGATACGGGAAAAATGCTCTTCAATAAAACGAAACGATGTATTTTGTCGGGCAAGAAGCTGGGCGTGTCCGATATCCAGCGTCATTTTCAAGCCGGGAATGGCTTCGAATGCCGGCGCAAAACTATCAGCGCGCTCGCTTAAGTTTTCGATACAGACGGTTATTCCAAAATCGTTGCCGTCATCCACAATCCGCTTAAGTATTTCGAGCTTGCCGCGAATCAAATCCGCCGTCGCCCAGCGTTTATCCATCCAGAAATGCAGCGTCGCTTTGGTGATGTCGAGTTGTCTTGATATTTCCATCAGCGCTTTGATGCGGGGAAGAAATTTATCCCGCAGTATTGCGACGTCGAAAGGATTATCCTCATTGGGGTAATGCGCGAGAAAACTTATCCCGTAGTTTTTCTTTATCTCCAGAAGCTGCGGAATCCATCCGGAAACCATCGCCGGATCGTCAAGAGAAATTTCGATGAAAGGCAATCCTAATTTGCTTACCGATAGGGTTTCATCAAGGTTGTGGGCTCGTCCGCCAATAATAATCATAAAAGTTTACGTTTCATAAAAAGTGAAAATTTTAAAGCCGTCCTTCTTTTTTTAATCTCTCCATGATTATTTGAAGCTCCGGCAGTTTCAGTGTAGCCGCTTTCTCGCCTTCAAAAATCGCCTCGTTGAATTTTTCCATTTCAGTGGAACCGATATTTTTCATATTGGGACGAATGACCACATCGGCATTTTTAATCTGATAGGCGGCGATTCTAGAATACATGATATCCACGGATTTTTTCAGGGAATCAAACATCCCGTCAGGAACGGTTTTGTGCAGTCCTCCGGAAATATCCACGGCAATGACAACATCCGCTCCGTTGCGCCGGGCCACATCAACGGCCACGGGGCTGACCACACCGCCGTCAACGTACGTGATATTGCCGATTTTTAAAGGTTGAAAAACGGCCGGGACGGAACAGCTCGCGCGCACGGCCATGCCGGTGTTGCCGCGGGCAAAAACGACTTCCTCGCCTGTGGCAATATTGGTGGCTACGGCATAAAAAGGAATATTAAGTTTTTCTATGGGTGTATTTTTTATGTTGGTGTTGATGAAGTTTTCCAGTTTATCGCCTATGATCAATCCACCGCTCCATATTTTCCAGTCGTAGTCGATGACATGATCACTGTCCATCTTCAGGGCGATTTCCTGCAGTTCAAAAGCGGTTTTCCCCGAAGCGTATAAACTGCCGACGAGGCTGCCCGCGCTTGTTCCCACGATCATGTTTACAGGAATTTTCTGCGCTTCCAGAATTTTGAGCACACCGATATGCGCGAATCCCTTGGAACCGCCACCGCCAAGCACAACCGCTATCTTGACTGGTCTTTCCGGGGAAGGGGAGAGTATTTTCATCAGAGAGCAGGAACTGAGCATTGATGTTATTAAGAGGATTAACAGAGCACGGTTAATTCTCGTGTATTGATGTAAATTCAATTTATTAAAAATCATGATTTTTAACCTTACCCTCGAATGTAGAGTTGTCTTGTATATCTTCTTTAATCTTTTTGTCAACTCATCGAGCGTGAGTCGATAAACTAATGATAATGTTGATATTTGTTGTTTGTATTTTTTGAAAGACATGGTATAAAGGAATCAAAATGATTCAGATTCAAAAAAGCACGACAATTTTTATATGATATCTTCGCTGTCTTAAGAATATAGCGTTTGATTAGCTTTTGTTAAAAAATACCTAAAAATGATGAAAGTTGGTACGATGGAAACAATTGCTGAAACGAGTCATAAGATAAGTGAAAAAAAAGATTTTACTCCGGAAGAATTAGCCAAAGCGAAAAACACATGTGAATTTGTGATTGACCTCATCAAAGCGATTTCCCGGAGCGGTTATTATGATGCCCATCATCCGGTGTCGCTGGAGGTAAAAAAAGGCCTCTACGATGCCTTTAAGAAAGCACTTGCAAATTCGGCTGAAGTCATGCTGACCTGTCACGATGTTGAAGACCAGGTTGATATCCATATCAGCGGAATTCTGGAGCAGCCTTTCAATATAAGAAAATTAACTCATGCCGTGACGTCTGATTTGTTTATTCCCAAACTTCAGGATTATTTCGAAAGAAAAAGTCTCAACAGTTTTGTCATCAAGGAACATATTACACCTGAACATTTTGAATCGTTTATCGATATTATGAGCGAACCCATAGCCGACGGTGCGGATACGTCCAGGCTGGGTGAATATCTGACCCAAGCGCTTGCCGATCAGGATATAACGGAAGTTTCCACAATTTTTAAAAATGACATCGTGCTTTCCCGGGGAAAGCTGCCCTGGCGCGTATCGATTATCCTGCGTCGTTTGGCGAAGGATCTAAAAATGGTGCCGATGTTCCGTTCCGCTTCCGCTGAAAAAATGATATTGATAAAAAAGCAAATTGTGGAAGACATCATCAGGCCTCTCAATAATTATGATTTACTCAGAGACCTGATCGTTAACTGTGACATTATCGTGGACCACATCACGCATCTGCTGGAAGTAGATGAAATGGAAAACTTAATGATTAATTCATTGCCCGGGGATGCGGTTGTGCCGGTTGGACATGCTGTTTTAGACGTCTATGAGGAAAATAAAAAGGATATAAAATCTGATGACACGGATGATGAATCATTCTCTAAAAAAAGAGATCTATATCTGTCCAAAGTGTTGAATATAGCCGCCCGAAGGATTATTTTAGAAAATGTGCCGGATGTCGTTAGTCTATTTGAGCGATTGTATGAAAATGATATCGTTGATGTTGATATGCTTCCGGAAAAAATGCGCTTTGACATTCAAAGTAAAAAAATAGCCGACTATATTATCGCGGAATATGACACGTTCATCGAAAAAGCCATGAGCGCTGATACGGACGAGGACATGCAAACTCAGGTGACAATATTTAAGAGAGTCCTCCCCCAGTTTATCAGGCTGAAGGAATGGACTGTCATTAAGAGCATTATGGATACGTTACGGGTTTATGCGTCGCGGAGTCAGGGCGTCTCTAAAACGCCGGATCTTTTTTTACGCATGCCCGATGCTGTTTTTGACGGTTGCGAAGAAGCGTTCGCAAATGAATTTATGAATGCGGATGATGATTCAAAAGTTCAAATTAATGATATTTTGATAGAACTGAACTCGAAGTGCATAGATATCCTGAGCGTTGTATTGAATAAAGGCAAAGAACCCAATGTATTTAAAAATGCCATAGACCTTTTGTCTCAAAAGGGTGAACTTGCCAGACAATGGTCATTAAAAATACTTGATGATCCCAATCAGTCATTAGCCATGATGAATTTTGCTTTGCTCGTGATCACGAATGTCGGTCGCAGCGATGATGTCGAGTCGGTTAAAAAAAATTTAAGACATCCCAATGCAAGTATCAGGGCTAAAGCTCTGGTGGCAATGGTAAAAATAAATGAAAAAGAAGCCGAACCCTCATTGATTGAAGCTTTAAGGGATGGCGAAGAAAAGGTAAGAAATCAGGCGGCAAATTTACTCGAGCATGAATTAACGGTTTCACAAGAATCAGTAAGGAAGATATTAACTTACGTGAAAGAAAAGCTTAACAATAAAAATATAACGGTAAAGGAAGCGGGATCTATCTCTGCTTTATTAAGAATTGTGGGAAAAATTAAGGATGGCTCCAATAAAGAATCGCTGGAAAATGAGATTATCTCGATGGCGTCTGATTTGCTGCACGAAAGAAAAGGTCTTTTAAAATTCATGGGAACCGAACTCAGCAGAGAGCACGAGGAAATTGTCTGTGCCTGTGCATCGGTCTTGGGTAAAATAGGGGGAACGAAATCAAAAGATTTCTTGAAGACACACATCAATGACAAAAGCTTATTCTCAAATGCGGCGAGAGACGCCATAACAGAGATAGATAAAAAATGAATCGGTAAATGAAAAAATGTTTCTGTTTGACATGAGACGAGGTCTTCTTACCGGAAAATAATTATTTTATGACACCATTGTACTTGCGCAGTAAATCGGCGAATTCGTCGGCCGTGACGGGTTTGCTAAAATAAAACCCCTGCATTTCATCACAGACTTGCTCCCGGAGATAATTTTCCTGCTCAGGGGTTTCAACGCCTTCTGCGACAACCGTGAGACTGAGAACCTTGCCCATATTAATAATCGCTTCGGTGATCGCCTTGTCTTCTGGATTCTGTGGAAGATTGCGGATAAAAGACCGGTCAACTTTCAATGTATCAACAGGAAAATGCTTGATTTGAGCAAGTGATGAATAGCCCGTTCCAAAATCATCAATAGCAAGCCGGATTCCCATTTCCTTGATTTTTTTCAAGAAGGTCAAAAGGCGCTCAGGGTTGTGCATGACCATGCTTTCGGTGATTTCCAGTTCCAGAAGATTGGGCGGCATCCCCGTTTCTCTTAATACGGATTTTATATCGTCCAGTAAATTATCATCCATAAGTTGACGAAGCGATAAATTGACCGCCATACACACCGCGGGAAGACCCTGTTTTTGCCAGGCGATATTCTGAGCACAGGATGCTTTCAGAACCCATTTGCCGATGGGAATGATCATTCCCGTTTCTTCAGCGACGGGAATAAACTGCGTTGGCGTGACCACGCCCAGATAAGGATTATTCCAGCGAAGAAGAGCTTCCACACCGGTGATTTCGTTGGTTTTGAAATCCAGCCGTGCCTGATAATCCAGAAATAATTCATTGCGCTCCAACGCGCGGCGCAGATTGGTTTCGATGGTCATGCGTTCAGTGGAATGCGTCTTGATATCTTTGGAATAGAATTGATAATTGTTCTTGCCTTCTTCCTTGGCGAAATACATGGCGATATCGGCGTTTTTCATTAACGTTTGTTCATCTTGAGCATCATGAGGATATGTGCTGATGCCGATACTGGCTGTGACGCGGCATTCTTCACCCATGATGACCATAGGCTTCATGGCGGCCGAAAGTATTTTATGGGCGACCTTCGCCACCTGGGTCGAATCGTTGAATTCCTCGATCAAAATGACAAATTCGTCACCGCCGAGGCGGCCGACAACATCGACGGCTCTCAGCCCTTGTCTGAATCTCTTCGCTATTTCCTGAAGAAGAAGATCTCCGGCTTCATGACCCAGCGTATCGTTGATGATTTTGAAACGGTCAAGATCAATGAAAAAAACAGCCAACTGCCTCTTATTACGTTTGGCGGACTGAATCGCCTGGCTCAGCAACTGACTGAACATCAACCGGTTCGGCAGGCCGGTCAAGGCGTCATGGGTTGCCATATAATTCAGTTCCTGCTCTATCCGCTTACGCTCGGTGATATCGCGGATAACGCCTTTAAAACCGATCGGTTTTCCTGATGAATCTTTTTGTAAGGATACGGAAGCTTCAATATATCTTTTTGTTCCATCGCGTCTTGAGATACGCCAATCGAATCCTTCCGTCGGTTTACCCGTCTTGAAGATTTTATTAAAAGCGAGAAAAACTTTTTTTGAATTTTCTTCATCCGAGAATATTTTATAGCTCGTTCCCCTCAATTCCTCTCTGGAACATCCTGTCATCCGGCATAATGAATCATTGAAAAAAGTGAAATTTCCGACCAGATCAACTTCGAAGTAGGCTTCCTGAATGTTCTCCAGAATACTTCTGTATTTTTCTTCGCTTTGGCGCAGAGCTTCTTCGGCCACTTTGCGTTCCGTGACATCATGCGTAAATCCCTGAAAACCCAAAGGCCTGCCGGATAAGTTTTTCTTTAAAGAGATAGACGCTTCGACATATCTTTTCGTTCCATCTTTTCTTACGATGAGCCAGTCAAATTCCTTGGCGGGCACTCCGGTTTTATAAATGGCATTAAACGTATTGAAGACCTCTTTGGACGTCACTTTATCCGTATATTGCCGGTAATTCATGCCCATCAGCTCTTCTCTGGAGTAACCCATGAGCTGGCACAAGGAATTATTGAAAAAGGTAAAATTGCCGGCAAGGTCGACTTCAAAAAATCCTTCTTCAATATTTTCCAAAATGGTTCTATATTTTTCCTCGCTCAGGCGCAGAGCTTCCACGGCTTGTTTATGCTCCGTTCTGTCGCGAACAATGCCGCGAAAAGCAACAATACGCCCCGTCGGATTTTTTATCAGAGAGATGGATGTTTCAAGATTTCTTCTTTGACCGTTTTTGGTGATTATTTCATATTCAAATTCTTTTTCCGGCTGGCCGGTTGTAAATACTTTATTATATCTTGCGTATATTTTTTTGGCATTCTCTTTATCCATGATATCCCGATAATTCAACCTTAGCAATTCAATATTCCTGTAGCCGTGCATTTTACTGATCGCATCATTAAAAAATATAAAATTACCCTTGAGATCCGTTTCAACGTAACCATCTTCTATATTTTCTATAATCGCTCTGTATTTTTCTTCGCTTTGACGAAGCGCATCTTCGGTTAATTTGCGCTCGGTAATATCCATAAAACTTCCCAGCGCCGCCGGTTCATTATTGTAGACAATCGG
This sequence comes from uncultured Smithella sp., assembly GCA_964480875.1. Classification (GTDB taxonomy): domain Bacteria; phylum Desulfobacterota; class Syntrophia; order Syntrophales; family Smithellaceae; genus Smithella. Next base: position 16,883 of record CAYZRT010000032.1, read on the forward strand.
CGTAACGGTGTCCAGAATCCATCTCAGCTCTTTATTTTTTTTGACGAATCTGAATTCGTAAGGTTCAAAACTTTCTTTTTTGAGACATTTGATTGCCTGTTTTCTGACGCTTTCTTTGTCTTCGTAATAAACATTTTGGAGGGAATTTGTTCCCATGAGATCTTTTTCTGTGAAGCCGGTGATTTTTTGGAATAAATTACCGAAATAGACAAATTTACCGTTTTGAACGATGTATATTCCTACGCCTGCTTTTGCGATAATTTCTTCAGACAGGATGGAAAGGCTTTTGGAAGAATTTGTGGCGCCCTTTTTTTTTCGTATAGTTTGCCGTTCGATTGACATAAGACATCAACCTCGAAGTCATATGAGATTTCTAATATAGGAATTGCTTATATGAAGGGAACGGCCTGTGTCAAGATAATTAAATGCTATGATCGTGCGATATATCTGAGATTGATATTAGAATATTTTATCATGACGTTCATTTTATTCTCTTGCCGCGATGGCTTCTATTTCTATCAGGGCGCCCTTTGGCAAAACACTGACTTCAACCGTTGAACGCGCAGGAGGATCGTTCGGGAAAAATTCGGCATATACGTCATTGACCACCGAAAAATCCTTGATATTTTTTAAATAAATAGTTGTTTTCACAATATTCGATAAGTCCAAATCGGTTTTTTTTAATATGGCCTGAATGTTTTTTAGAATCTGCCAGGTGGCATTCCTGATGTCGCCAATGATCTCGCCGCTTGCCGGATGGATAGGCAACTGTCCGGAAATATAAATCATGTCGTTGGCTTCTACGGCTGCAGAGTATGGGCCAGATACGGGGAATTCGCTTGATGAAATAATTTTTTTCTTCATGGATTATTTCTTTTACATCCTCAATGATGGGGGCGCCCGGACGGTAAGTTTATACCGTTTGCAGCATTCTTTTTATAGAAATACTTGCTTTATCCATAATATCATCCGGCAGCGTTATTTCGTACGACATGTTTTCTAATGAGAAGAGAACCTTTTCCAAATTAATCTTTTTCATGTCCTCGCAGATGGCCTTGTCTGAAGCGGGATAAAAATGCTTATCCGGATTTTCTTTTTTCAGCCGGTGAATGATGCCTTTTTCGGTGCCGATGATGAAATCTTTTTCCGGTGAATTCCTGACATATCTGCTCATTCCTTCCGTGGAAGCTACAACATCAGCAAGATTTGTGATGTCCGGTTTGCATTCCGGATGAACAATAACTTTGGCCTGCGGATGTCGTTTCTTGGCCAGCAGGATGTGTTCCGGTAAAATTTCGGAGTGAATGGGACAGTATCCCTCCCATTTTATAAAATCACAATTGGCTTTTTCAGCAACATAGCCGGCCAGATATTGATCAGGAACAAAAATTATTTCTTTATTTCGGGGAAGAATGCTCTGAGCCATTTTGAGGGCGTTGCCCGATGTGCAACAGTAATCACAAAGCGCTTTGACCGAGGCGGGTGAGTTCACATAACACATCGTCACCGCCTGTGGATGACGGGACTGAAGAGCTTTTAATCCTTCGGGATCAATCATGTCGGCCATCGGACAACCGGCGCTTTTTTCAGGAAGTAACACGGTTTTTTGCGGCGATAATATTTTGGCTGTTTCCGCCATGAAATGAACGCCGCAGAAAACAATCACTGAAGCGTTTGTCTTGGATGCCTCCATGCTTAGTCCCAGAGAGTCCCCGACAAAATCAGCAATGTCTTGAATTTCAGGAGATTGATAGTTGTGCGCAAGAATAACCGCGTTTTTCTCTTTTTTCAGTCGTTTAATTTTATCCGTGATGTCCATGCGCGTTTCAGCCATTATTTCATGTGTGGGAATTAAATCAGAAAACGGGGATTTGTCAAGAAATTAAGCATTGAAATTTTTGTGATGAAAGAAGTTTATTTCATGTTGGAAAAGCGATGGTCGTTGTGGATTATTGTCCGGGGAAATTTAAAAAGTCCGTGTCGGTGAAAATATCGAGTCTTTTCCCGGGTGTAATGTCTCTTAACCCGGAAAGGTTGTTCCACTTCATAATCGCCTTGATCGATACGTTAAAACGTTTGGCGATGCTTTCTAAATTATCCCCCGCCTGAACAGTGTAAATGACCTTATCTTTCTCAAGGAACCAGTCGCTCAGAAGATTTTCATACCGTTCCTGAAAACCTGAAGCGGAGCCCTGCGGGATCAAAATATAATGCCTGCCGGCGGGTATATAATAATTTTTGAGATGAGGATTCAGGTCTTTGATAACCTTGAAATACGTATTCGCAGCCCGGGCTATGAGGTAAATGGGAACGGGCTTCGTCAAATTTATTTCCACTTGATCAAACTTTATCGGTTTGTAAAGATCATCTTCCGTCAGATAAAATCCGTATTTTGCAGGATTAGACAGGATCATCTTGGCTGCCAGAATTTTAAAAATATATCTTTGTGTTTCCTGATTCAGGTAAAGTTTGTAATAGTCATTTATCTTTTGCATCAGCATTTCAGTTTTTAGGCCGTCTTCTCCCATATTGTAGGCGGCAGCCGCGAGTGTCCACGATCCGAAAATATCGTAAAGATCTTTTAAGTAGGATAATGCGGTCTCCGTGGCGGTGAAAAAATTACGGCGTTCATCAATGTCTTTGTTGATGGTCATGCCGTATCTTGATGCTGTACTTTCAATAAATTGCCAGAAGCCAACGGCACCCTTACTGGAAGATGCCAGTGGCTTCAGATGGCTTTCCGTTATGACAATATATTTCAAATCATCCGGAAGAGATTTAGCCTTCAATACTTTCTCAATGTGGGGGAAGTATCGGCGGGAAAGTTTCAGCCATAAAATAACATCGTCACTGTTCGACAGAGATACCAATAATTCTCTTTCGAGCCGCTCTCGGATATCCCATTCGTTCAAGGGCACCGTTTCATTGCAAAAGTTTATCGATTCTTTTATTTTCAGAGCCTTATTCAGCTCTTGTCCGGACGATAGACCAAAAGATTGCTGCCATCCAGTTTGCGCTTCGACGGTTATTGCACAGCACGTGATTACTGCGATCATTGAAAGGATTTTGGGCAATGAAGATAATATTTTCAAAATGTTTTATTCCAAAATTTTTTATTGTTTTACTAGGGAGAATAGAATTTGTCAATTTATAATAAGACTCGCTGAAAACGAATCCCGATGAAGTGGAATGAAGTCTGAAGCGTTATAGAACTTTCCAATCCCGATAAATCGGGATTGGAAATGATCCCGCGGGCGAAGCGAAGGGGGGCGAGTGCAGAGAAGCCAGGAGCGTTCATGGTTTCTTCTTGTCAACGATTACCGTTGATGTTATAAAATGGACATATGAAGAAGCTCTTAAAAAATAAAAATCAGTTATTATTTTCTTTAAAAGATATCCGGCAAATCAAGCAATCAGGAATGCATTTAAAGGATGTACAGAAGCAACTTGATTTGTATAAGCACGGTCCGACATTTTTAAATCTCATTAGACCGTGTACGGTTCGTGACGGCATTCTGGATGTTACGTCTGCGCAAAGAAAAGAACTGATTTCTTTTTATGAAAAAAATTCACCACATTATAGATTGATGAAATTTGTCCCTGCATCGGGCGCCGCCAGCCGCATGTTTGCAGAATGGTTTTACGCACGAAATCAAGGCGGTTTCAGGTCGGCGGGATTCCGGCAATCATTTTTTAACAATATCAAAAAATATCCTTTTTACTTTCTCATTCAGCAAAACAAAAGAGCCGTTCAATTTATCCGGCAGAAAAATATCAATGGCATCCTGGATTATATTTTGACGGAAAAGGGACTGAAATATGGATGGCTGCCTAAAGCATTGATCCCGTTTCACGTTTATGACGGAAACAAGGCGTATACCGCTCTGGAGGAACATTTATATGAGGCGGCTCATTATGTTCGGGGTTCGGGTAATGTTTGCAATGTTCATTTTACGATTTCGCAGGAACATCAAAAAGAGATGATCAAAAAAATAAACGCCGTAAAAGGTGCATGCGAAAAAAAATTATCTGTAAAATATAAAATATCATTGTCCATTCAATCTGCCTCCACGAATATGCTCGCGGCGGATCAAAATGATCAGCCGCTCCGAGATGAAACGGGCAGAATGATTTTCCGTCCGGGAGGGCATGGATCGTTGCTGGGAAATTTGAACCGGTTAAACGCTGATTTTATATTTATAAGAAATATTGACAATGTCCCACCGCAGACTCTCGGGGCAAAAATTGTTCCCTATCGTAAAATGATAGGGGGGCTGGCCATGCGATTTCAAGAAGAGATTTTTGACAGCATTCGCCGGTTGGAAGCATCCCGGGTTCATGGGGCTGATATAGATAAAATTCAATTATTTTGCGCATCGAAATTAAATATTCATTTTTCCAGAAACTTCATGAATCAATCGCTTAAAGAAAAAATAAAAATTCTATACGAGGCATTAAATCGTCCTTTCCGTGTCTGCGGTGTTGTCCGGAATAATCGAGAACCCGGGGGAGGTCCTTTCTGGGTAGAGGAAAATGATGGTCATATGACTTTGCAAATTGTTGAAAATGCTCATGTCGACAAAGGGAAAAAAGATCAAAGAGTCATTTGGTCAAAAGCCAGGTATTTTAATCCGGTTGATATGGTATGCTGTATCAAAAATCATCAAGGCAGGAAATTCGATTTGTTCAATTATGTAAATAATAATTCATATACGATCAGTATTAAAAACGAAAAGGGGATGAGGGTAAAAGCTTTGGAAATGCCGGGTCTCTGGAATGGCAGCATGGCTTATTGGAACACCGTTTTTGTCAAACTTCCTCTTTTTGTTTTTAATCCTGTAAAAGAGGTTCATGATCTTTTACGTCCCGGGCATTTCATTTCATAAAGATGAGTTCTGATTTTAAATAATCCATCTTTCACAGTCTTCTTTTGCTGCGGCTACCGATAGGATGGTTTCAGTGACGTTGTTATAAAGACAAAGAACATGTGCTTTAATATTATCCGGAGCATCGCTGTAACGGATACATAAGGCGGAGGCAATTATTTTGTCATTTTCATTGCCGTAGGGCACTAAAACAAGCGGTCCGGGAAAATTGGCCATATTTAAAATTAAGTCATTCGATGTGGACAGCTTTTTTAATACGTCATTATCCGCGTTGTTTCTGCCGACAATTATTTTGCAGTGATCATGAATGCGAAAGTGGCGTCCGTATTTTAGTAATTCGTAATCGCGAACATCGAGATCCTGATGATGTGATAAAAGATCACGCAGGCGGCGTGAAAATACCGGATCAGTCAGCAAGCATCCTCCGGCAGGGGGGGCGTAATCTTTTACGCCGAAAACGGCGGCCAGCCTGATCTGATCTTTACGCCCCCGTCCCTGAAGGGATAGGAGTTGCGAACGATCAATAACATTTTCTCTTTCCGCTTTAATCGGATCGAGCAACCGGGCGCTCAAGGGGCGTAAAATATAGTCGTGATAGCCGGAATTTTTAGCGACAACATAAAGGGACTGTTTATTTTGAGACATCGGCCGCTGACCTAAAACTTCTCCCGTAATCATGAAGTCGCTGCCGGTTTCCTCCATGATGCGACCGGCAATGTTCAGCATGAGGGTATGGCAATCGATGCACGGATTCATGTTTTTTCCATAGCCGTAACGGGGAGATTTAAGCATGCTCAAATGTTCTGAAGTGATATCTCTGATTTCCAGCGGAAGATTTGTTTGTCGGGAAGCGGCCAGAGCCTTTTGGGCATTAAAAAATGGAGTGGTGAACGTTACGCAAAGAAGTTCTATATTTTGCCTGCGGATTAATTCTGCCGCCAATATACTATCCAGTCCTCCGGAGAAGAGAGCGATTGCCTTAGCCATAAATGTCCATTAATCATTGAAGTTACATTGAATAAAGTGTTTTGGCCTACGTCATGCAAATCCTTTAAAAACTGATTTTCAAAAGCAGAGGTATGCGGTATTTATTTTTCACGAAAAATTAACATCGGCCATGATGATTTATATGAGAGTTAATCGGAAAACAACTTCCCGGAAAGCCTTGTACGAGAGCATGAAAATGAAAGGTCATGAATGTTACAGACTAATCAATATCTGGCTATCTTAGCTGACCATACCTCATGTAGTAACCCGCGTAATTCGGAATCCATATTAAAATCAACAATGTATAAATCTTGATTAATTTTAGTGCCGTTGAATTTTAAAGTATAAGGCGCCTGGTTTTTTTCAGGTCCGGAAAATATAAAGTTTTCATAAGCAAAGGGAATACCCAGCCCGCTCAAAACGTTTCCCATAATATTTTTGGGAGAATCGCCGTCACTGACAAAGATTGTCTCATGACCGGCCTGTTTTAATGCGTTGGTAAATTGCTGAGATAGAGATTGAGAGTAGATAACATATTTTCTATCATCCTTGTTAACCAGAACGTCTGCTTTTATGGAAAGATTAAAACCATCTTTTACGGTATCAAATAATTGAATTTCAATGTCCTTTTCAGCGCTAAGTCCTAAATAAGAAACCAACGCGTAGGAAAAATCTTTGGCCGATGTTGTCGGAAAAACCGGGATTGACGGGAGAGAATAAAGCTCCTCGGGTTTTCCGACGATCCCGGATTCCTCGGAAAATTCAGTAATCATAAATCCGTTTTTTTGCGCATAATTTTTAATGGATTTGGGCAGGAGTAAGTTGTTTTCATAAATCGGGCGTAATCCCTGCACGACGGACTTTGATTGTTGTCCGGGAATAGGTTTGACAATTAACCAATCAACCATGATTTCCATTCTCGGCCGGGCGCCGATTGTCAAAGGATTTTCATTTTTGATAATATCGTACGCTTTTGTCGTCGTAAGAACTTTTTTGAGAAGGTTAAAGATGTCATCATCATTATCAATTTTAACCAAATGGAAGTTTTTCCAATTACTGGTGATCATTTTCTTCAAGTTATTGTTGGCATGGTTTTCCAAATCGAGAAACACGGTCATACCATTTTCAAACTCAATCACGGGAATTATGGAACAATCAATCGTCACTTGTCCGGCGTTGGGAATGGGAAGATAGTAATTGCCTGTTGTCGTCATGGTGGCGTTCATCTGAGCAATGATTTGTTTCAACAAGGCGAGACGCGCTTCCGGAGGCATGCTTTTCCTTTCTTTTACTTCGATGATCTTTGCCGGTCGCATGGATTTACCCCATGCCGTTGCCATCTCCTCTGTGACAGGCTCTATATCTTCGGGCGTTTTGACAAAGACCGTTTTGTCCGGCAATCTTATGACTGTGCCGGCATAAATTTTATTAACATTTCTGATGTTAGGATTGATGGCTTTAATGGTCCGAACCATGGGGGGGATGTTCATTTCAGCTGTTTTAAGTTCGCGGCGGATTATTTTATATAAAGTGTCTCCCCGTTTTATTTTATAGTATTTTTTCGCGGTAGAAGAAACATTTGCCGTAGATTCGGTCATTTCTTCAACATCACTTTCTTGGGTTTCAGTGGACGGTTTTCCGGGAAGGAAAATCGACTGTCCGACCTCCAGATCTTCAATATCGGGTATTTCAGGATTAAGCTCTTTTAGAAGTTGATAGTTACGAGCTATATCTTTGTCCGTGCTCCCGGGAATACTGCGTATGATTTTTGCAAGATTATCGCCTTCTCGGATAGTATAGGTATATAAGCTTTTTCTGGAAATGGCGGTTTTTTGGAATGTTATTTGGGCAGTGTCTTCCTTGGTTGATTCTGCTGCTACCGGTTGATTGACCAAGGCCATTAAAGCAAGAACAACCATCACAGCGAAAACATACCGTTTAAACATGAATAACTTCCCCCTGGCTCGAAATACTGTTCAATGTCGTTAATTTTTTGTAAAAATACTTCAATTAGCAAGAAAAGTCAATCTCTTATGTGATGGAAAGTACAAAAATTTAAATTTGGGATATATGAAAATTTTTTAAAAATAATTTATAAAAGATTCATTAAAGAACAAATGGACCTAAATTACTTTTTTCATGGCGGCTATAGCGACTTCAATTTGATCATTTGAAGGTTCGCGGGTTGTAATTTTTTGCAGCATTAAACCCGGCCAGCTTAAGAGTTGCACAGATTTGAAGCGGGCATATTTGCCAGTGAAACGGATCGCTTCGTACGAAATACCGGCCACAACAGGGAGGAGCATAATTTTATAGAGAACTCTGTGCAGAAAATCAGGACGTCCCAATAAAGAGAACACCAATATAGAAACAATCATGACAAAAAGAATAAAACTTGTACCGCATCGGGGGTGACGGGTAGAGAAATTTTTAACATTTTCAACGGTTAATTCCTGCCCGCTTTCCCAGGCAAATACCGTTTTGTGTTCGGCGCCGTGATACATATAAACACGACGCATGTCTTTCATGAAGAGTGTGGCGGCCAGAAAACAGAGAAACATTCCCAATCGGACACAGCCTTCCAAAATGTTTAAAAGCAGAAGATTATCTATAAAAAATTTTATTTTGGTAAAGAAAAAAGCGGGGACAACAACAAAGAAAAAAATTGCTATGAAAAGACTAATCAATAGAGAAAGATACATTTCCCAGCCCTGAGGTTTTTTTTCTTCTTCGGAAAGAGCCACA
>CAYZRT010000033.1:0-24794 GCA_964480875.1 uncultured Smithella sp.
CGACGGCCGCCGGTCGTCTATCCGATGCACCTCTCTACATTGATGATACCGCCGCTATTACTGTTCTGGAGATGAAAGCCAAGTCCCGCCGGTTAAAAGCGGACAGAGGATTGGGATTAATTGTTGTGGATTATATTCAGCTGATGAAGTCCAGTTATGCTCACGATTCCCGCGAACGGGAAATATCGGATATCAGCCGTTCGCTGAAGGCACTGGCCAAGGAACTCAACGTGCCCGTTGTGGCTCTGTCGCAGCTGAACCGTCAGGTTGAAAGCCGCACCAATCGCCGGCCGCAGATGGCGGATTTACGGGAATCCGGCGCTATCGAACAGGACGCCGATGTTATCGCCTTTATTTATCGTGATGAAGTTTACAACAAATCGGACGACAATATTGACAAGGGTACCGCGGAAATCATCATCGCCAAACAAAGAAACGGCCCCACCGATACCGTCAAACTTGCTTTTATCGACAAATACACAAGCTTTGAAAATCTATCGCGTGTGGATGCTCCGGAAGATCAGCGTTAAAAAGCATACTATGTAAAACCCAATACGGAGAAATTGGAAATTGCTTCTTTCTTTTATCCTGCGGAAATTTTTTTGTTGAAAAATATCCGTAGTATCTTTACTAAAATATATATTTGATTCCCAATCCAATACCGTTGGACGCATCGAGCCTGCCGTCGAAAAGGCCATTGGCGCCGGACCGGTGATGAACGCGCGTGACGAAACTCCACTGCGGTTTGTCAGGCAGGGAAAAAGCGAACTCCAACATCAGATATCCGAGTAGCTTGGGAGAAGATTTATCCTTGCCAACGCTATTTTCTTCTATGTCGGGTTTTTCAAACGCGTAAGACACCCCCGCGCCCACCGCGACACTTGTGTCGACGTACGTGTCCCATGGAAAATTTTTCCAGCGAAATACCACCGGCACTGCGTTGACTTCAAAATGATTCTGATCGCCAAAATGTTTTCCAACCTGTCCTTCCATCTCAAAATCCACGGGTAATTTTTTGAAAGAATGAATTCTCTTCGCCAAAGACAGGACCGCAATATAAGCATCTTCATATTTGGCGTTAAATGTCAACGTGTCTCCTAAGGTATCAGGACTGAGCATTGCGCCATAACCTGTGATCATCCAGTCATGATGAATAGGGGCTTTTTTCTTTGCAGGTTTTGCTTTTCGCGTAAAGGTTGCCTTTTTAGCAGACTTCGCTTTTGGGGTAGATTTTACTTTTGGACCAGATTTCCCCTTTGGGGCAGATATTGTCTTTGTAGGCGTTGCTTTTTGAGCAGATTTTACTTTCTGAGCCCATGCTACTTGATCAAAACAAAAGCATGAAATAAGAACACAGATGAATGCAATCAACGTCAGTTTGTTTTGCAATATCATGATCAGTCTCCTTGGGAAAAATTTTTTATGATCTAGCATTCGCCTACGTGTTCAGACAATCACTGACAAGCATGTCAAATTATAATTTGGAAATGTCAACGCCGATGAATCGTCCTTCGACCATTTTGGTGAAAAGTCTATTTCATATTTTACGTTCGGATTCAACTGTTTTATGTAATATGTACAGGCTCTTAATTATTGCTCTTTTGTGAAGGCGGCTTTTATTGACACGTTTTTAGACAGACGTGATAACCATTTCCAGTTGAAACGTTTCCATACAGCTTTTTGCATTATTATTTATTATTACGTTTATTTTTCGTGACCGGTTTTTCAGGATGATCAGGGCATGTTTTTGTCGGTGCCGTCCCTCTTAAATAAGCTTCTTTAAATTTTTGAGGGCAGGCAGAAGTGGCCAGATAACCCGTTTGGGGATCGATAACCGCCCTGTGTATTCCTTTGGGAGGGACGACGGCTGATGGTGGTGATTGGGAATATAGGGAACGCATAAACCGCGACCAGATCCGCAGCGCTCCCTGGGCTCCGGTCAGACCTGTATCGGCTCCGGAATCATATCCCACCCACGCGGCGCAAACCACATCCGGCGTATAGCCGACGAACCACGAATCCCTATTGCCATTGGTTGTTCCGGTTTTTCCCGATGCCGGAAAATTAATGCCCATTTCCCTGGCGTCATATGCCGTGCCGCGTTTCAGAACACCCTCCAAAGCGTACCCTGTGAGATAAGTCACTCGCGGATCAAACACGCGTTTGGAGCGCTTCTTCCGGGATATAATGATGTTGCCATTTTCCGTGGTTACCGAATAGAGAGCAAAGGGCTCAAACCGTATGCCACCCGAGGCAATAGTCGCGTAGGCATAAGCAAGTTCACGCGGAGTGACTTCGAAGCTTCCCAACGCGAGGGAAGGAACGGGCGACAGGGGGCTGGTAATTCCTGCCAAGCGAGCTGTCTGTACGATTTTTTTAAATCCGATTTCGCTGGCCAGCCGGGTTGTGGCCGTATTGACGGAATCCTCTATGGTTTTCCGAATCGTAATTTTTTCGTATTTTTTGTTTTCAAAATTTGTCGGGGTCCACAGTCCCTCGGGTGTCTGAATTGTAATCGGTTTCCCCGACACGAGTGACGAAAGTGTCAAATCGTTTTTGCCCTGTAATGAAAGCGAAAGCGCCGTGAGGAGAACAAAAGGCTTGAAAGCGCTTCCCGATTGACGATGGGCATCTACGGCCCGGTTGAACGGGGCTTGCTGGTAGTTGCGTCCTCCGACCATGGCTGTCATTTCTCCGGTCAGGGGATCGACTGCGACCAGCGCAGCCTGAAGTCTTTCGTTTGCAGGAAAAGCTTGTGCTTCGATTTCCTCGATACCCCTGGTAACGGCCTCTTCAGCAAGGGCTTGGAAAACAGGATCCATTGTTGTGTAGTAGCGGTATCCTCCGTGGTAAAGTTTTTCACTGCCCAGATCTTCCTTGGTCATCCGCTGTATTAAGTCAATGAAGTACGATATCCGCTCGGGGGCTTTGCATCGTCTCATACTCAAAAGCGCGTTTGACGCCTTTTGAAACTGGTCGGCACTGATCATTTTAAGATTGTGCATTCTCGCCAGAACAGCGTTGCGACGTTCCTTTGCCGTTTTGAGAGTTCTATATCGGTTGGGCGAATGGATCATTCCGGCAAGTAACGCCGCCTCCTGAAGAGAAAGATTATTGGCGTGTTTTGAGAAATAGACATTGGCCGCGCGTTCAATGCCATAGATGCTCCGGGATCCGTCCTGGCCGAAATATACCCTGTTCAGGTACATTTCCAGGATCTGCTTTTTTGTGTATCGCAATTCAAGAATGAGCGTCAGCTCAATCTCGCGAAGTTTGCGTAAGGAAGTTATTTCAGGATAGAGGAAAAAATTCTTTGCCAGTTGTTGCGTTATGGAAGAGTCGCTTTTAGCAAACTGCCGTTTTTGGGAATTAACAAACCATGCCGACCCCATTTCCAGCAAGTCAAATCCCATATGGAAATAAAAACGTCCATCTTCGGCGGCGACGACTGCATTTTGCAGGTAAGAAGAAATGTCGGATAGAGGAACTGATTTCTGGAATTCCATTTTTGAGCCGGTCATGCGGGCAATTTCTTCCGGATTCAGTTTGACCGAACTTATCGGTTTGCCTGTGAAAGAAGATATCGATTCCACCCGGCCACTACGCAGCAGGATGTCTACCGGACCTTCTCCGTTGGATGCTTCCCCTGTTGCTTTGTTTTTTAGAAATATCCTGATACGTGACTTTTCTTCAGAGAACGTTCCGGGCATCGTTGGTTTGCCCGCGACTCGCCTGTAGGAAAGCCTGTGCAATCGTTCGATTACACGCATGTTTCCAAGATGAGTCCCTTTCCGGATTTCCAAAGAGCGTCCGTAAAAGATGGACGGTTCTCCCGCGACATTGGCAGTGACTTCCCTCCCAACATCATAATAACCATAGCCAATGCGCAGCAGCAGGCCAGCAGCCAGAAATAAAATAATGTATCGTTTAATCAAAGAATTCTCCGTTACCGAATGATATGAATTTTATGTTCCATGCCGTCATCCGTCAGAGGAAAAGATTGCTCTTCTTGTTTCGTGCCGTCCATCATGACTGTCATTTCTTTTTCCCGTTCTTGAGCGCGGGTGACGGTAATATGATACATTGTTTTTCCATAGCGGTAGCGGATGCTGAATCCATCCCACTCTGCCGGCATGCAGGGAACAAAGCATATCTTATTTCCCTCTCGTTTTAGACCAAGAAGATATTCAATAATCAGCCGGTATGTCCATCCGGCCGCGCCGGTGTACCATGTCCATCCACCCCGTCCGGTATGCGGCGCAAAAGCGTAAACATCGGCCGCGACAACATAAGGTTCGACTTTATAGGTTTCAATGGCTTCAAATGAATTTGCGTGATTTATGGGATTGATAATGGTCATAATTTCCCATGCCCGGTTATTATCTCCCAGAGAAGCAAAAGCCATGGCTGCCCAGACGGCGCTATGCGTATACTGTCCACCGTTTTCTCTTACGCCAGGGACGTAACCTTTAATGTATCCGGGATTCAAATTGGATTTGTCGAATGGCGGATGCAAGAGTTGGACGATTCCGATGTCTCTGCGAATCAGATGCTGACTCAGTGATTCCATGGCCAGACGCGAGTGATGGCCGTTACCCGCTCCGGATAAAACCGACCAGCTTTGGGCAATAGAATCAATCCGGCATTCCTGATTCTTCGCCGAGCCGAGCACTGTTCCGTTGTCGAAGAAAGCGCGCCGGTACCACAGGCCATCCCATCCGTGCTGCTCAATATTCAGCCGCAATTGCAGGGCTTCTTTTTTACAATATTCTTCAAATGATGTATCCCCGCGCAGGCTGGCGATTTTCGCGAATTGTGTAAGAACTTCATAAAGGAAAAATCCCAGCCAGATGCTTTCTCCCTTTCCTTTTATGCCGACCATGTTCATGCCGTCGTTCCAGTCTCCGGAACCCATGAGCGGAAGGCCGTGTTCCCCGAAACGCAACCCTCTTTTGATGGCTCGTATACAATGTTCATAAAGGCTGGCGGTTTGATAAGATCTGACCGGCTGGTCGTAATAAGAATCTTCCTCTATATTTAACGGGCGACCGTTAATAAAGGGCACGGATTCTTCCAGTATATGGGTGTCGCCGGTTCTTGATATGTAGTAGCAGGCTGTGAGAGGCAGCCAGAGATAATCATCGGAGCATTGCGTGCGCACGCCACGGCCCAGAGGTGGGTGCCACCAGTGTTGAACGTCTCCTGCCTCGAACTGACGGGACGCGGAAAGAAGAAGTTGATCACGCGCGAATTTCGGTTCGGCGTGGATGAGCGCCATAACGTCCTGTAGCTGATCGCGGAAGCCGAAGGCCCCGCCTGATTGATAATATCCGGTACGTGCCCAGAGACGGCAGGTCAGCGTCTGATATAGAAGCCAGCCGTTGGTTAGAATATTGAGAGAAGGATCAGGCGTTTTCACCTGTATGACATTAAGCTTGTCATTCCAGTATTCGCTCACGGCTTTGAGCGCTTCACCGGCCGTTTCCGGATCGCTGAAAAATTGCGCCAGCTTGCGGGCTTCGCTTACGTTTTGCGCCAATCCCAGAGTGAAGACGATTTCTTTTTCTTCTCCGTCAACCAGCTCAAGTGGAACCTGAATTGCTGCACAGGGATCCAATCCGGCGCCGACTTTTCCGGAAAGATGATGTCTTTTCATAACAGCCGGATCTCTGAGTGTTCCATTGCGTCCCAGAAATTCGGTGCGGTTGCCGGTTATGGTTCGCGTTGATGCACTGGTGTTAAAGAAGGCAATGCGGTTGGGAAATTCCGTGTTGTATGGATTGCGTGCTAGAATGGCGCCACTTTGATGATCAACGTCGGTAATGACATGCATGGCGGTTTTCGATCTCAGATCGCCCAAAACCCATTCGGTGTATCCCGTTAGCGAAATGCGTCTTGGTCGTCCTGTCACATTTTTTAGCCTGACCACGACGAATTTTACTGATGCGTCCAGAGCAGCATAAACCAATACCTCGGATTGAATAAAACGCTCCGTGTGTTCGAAAACCGTATAACCGAAACCATGACGGGTTACGTATGGCTCAAATCCGCGTCGGGGCAGGGGCATGGGTGACCAGAAATGGCCTCGTTCATCATCCCGAATATAAAACGCTTCTCCACCGCGATCGCATACCGGATCATTGTGCCAGGGCGTAAGACGGAATTCATGGGCGTTTTCGGCCCACGTGTACGCCATGCCGCTTTCGGATACAACGGTGCCGAACGTCGGATTAGCCAGAACATTGACCCAGGGAGCCGGCGTTATCTGAGAGCGGGATGTCGAAATAACATATTCGCAATTCGCCGGGTCAAATCCCCCCAGCCCGTTGAAGAACAGCAGGTCCTGACGCAGCGGCGCTGCCTTGGGCGTGGGCGCCGGTCGATGCGTGCGGCTTGGTATCAGGCGGGGCACCGCGACTTTCAATCCGCCGCGCTGTTTGACCTGATTCGCCAGTTTACCTTGATTACCGGAGATAATGACATGAGCCACCGTCTGAAAAAGAATTCTGTCTTCTTCCGGCATCTGATCGGTATTCCTGACAAAAATGCCGCCGGGCTGATCCTTTATGTCAGCGACAATGCCTGAGGAAACAAGTCCCATAATCTGGTCATGCAGAAGCTGTCTGTATCCCGCGTGATCTTCATTCCAGATAACCAGGTCGACGGCCAGACCTTTCAGCCGCCAGTAGGTGTGGGCCTGAATAAGCTGACGCGCCAGTTCCATATGGGATTGATCGGAAATTTTTAAAAGCACAATCGGTAAATCGCCGGATACGGCATACCCCCAAAGTCCGGATTGTCCCCGGCGATTTTCCATGATGGTGTTTGCTCCGGCGCGCATGGAATCATTCGGATAGATGAGGCAGCTGGCTATATGAGAATAAAGCTGAGCATCGGCTTCCGTGGCGTTTATTTGCCTGAGCAGAACCTGGCTTTGCGTCCAGGCCATTTCAAAAACACGGTCGGCGATTCGCCTGTCCTGATATTTATCGACAAGATCCATGGCTTTTTCTCTGTTATTGCCAATGCCGAAAACCATGTCGATTGTGGCCGATTGATCGGGTTCAAGCGTTATCCTGGATCTGATCGAGACAATGGGATCGAGCACGGAACCCTGGCTGTCCGAAAGGGTTCCGAAAAGATCCATGGGCGGGTCCATGACTTGCGCGTCGCAGAGGGTTTTACCGCGACCGATAAAACGGGATCTGTCCGTTTCATAAGAAATCTGCTCAGTGTCCGTTCCGTGCACGGCCATTAAATGAAGCATCCACGGGTTCTTCTCACCTTTGGACCGCGGCCGCCGGGTGCAAAGAATGGCCCGGCGTTGTTCGATAATCTGCGTCTGGACGAAGAGATTGGAAAAAGCGGGATGAATCTTATCGGCGGCCTGCTGCGTGATGACAACTTCTGCGTAACTTGTGATATCAATGGTTCTGCGAATCCGCGAGTGATTCGCTATGGTGGTGCGGCGAAGCTCAATATCGTCTTCCGGCGAGACAACAATTTGCGTGTGAACGTCAAGGTCATGATCATGGCGACGGAATTCCACGCGACCATCCGAGAAAACCGCTTCATAACGGAGCGGCTGCTTAAGGGTCGGTTGATACGTCGTCGACCAGACGTCTCCGGTTTTGACGTCGGTCAGGTAACAGAATATTCCGGAGTTGTCGCAGGTCACGTCTTCCCTGAATCGGGTAATGGCGATATTCTTCCAACGGCTGTAGCCTCCACCGGCATTGGTCAACATGATGTGATATCGGCCGTTGGATAGAAGTTGTATTTCCGGAATGCTTGTGTCCGGGGTGTTGAAGACACGCACCGGCGTTTCCACCAGTTCCTGTTCCTTTTGCGCGCTGACCAGATCAGCGGGAGACGTATAGAAAGCGATGGCCTTGGGAACCATTTCCTGAAGCAGCAATAAGGTGGATTGAAATAATGGTTCCGCCTCGAATCGTTTTTGCATCGGCCGGTCCAAAAGTAAATAGGCCAGAGCCAGCAAAGTCATCCCTTGGTGATGCGCCATGTAGGAACGAATAACCGCATTGGATTGGTTGCGTGTCAAACGCGATGACGTATAATCTATCGCTTCATAAAAACCGAATGGTCCCTGAAATTTATTATCGGCAAGTTTTTCAAGATTGAAGCATGCTTTTTCCGGTTCCACCATCAAAGCCAACGCGGAAGCGTAAGGGGCTACAACCAAATCCTCCGTCAATCCACGCTTCAGGCCCAGACCGGGCACACCGAAAGCGCGGTACTGATAATTGAGATGGCTGTCAAAGGCGTAGTATCCCGACTCCGAAATACCCCAGGGAACGGAGCGTTTCTTTCCATATTCGATTTGCATATCAACGGCCGCTTTGTAGGTCTGATCAAGCAGGGAATCTTCATAGGTCGGCATGACCAAAAGAGGCATCAGGTATTCAAACATTGAACCGCTCCACGAAACGAGCACGGGCTTATTCTTGACGGTGGTTAACAATCTGCCCATGGCAAACCAGCTTTCCTGAGGGAGTTTTCCCTGCGCGATGCCCACGAAGTTGCTGAACCTGGCTTCTCCTGCGAGTAAATCATAGAAGCTTGTGTCGCGCCGCCAGTTGCTGACGTTGTAGCCGATAGACAGGAGATTACAGGATTTGTCGAAAATAAAATCGTATTCTATGTTGGTAAAATCGCTGCATTGACGCACCAGTGTTTCTATGTCTTCCATCATCGTTACCGCCCGTTCGCCGGATTCTGCAACCAGGGTTTTGAGTTCTTCAATATGCCCGACTGCGTCGGCGTTTGACTCAGATTTAATTTTATCTTCGATGGCTGACTGAATTTCTTCAAAAAAATTGGATAATTCCCGCAACGTCATTATGTCATTTAACTTTGGTATTTCATTTATGATATCCAAAAAACGCGGTTCGAATATCCATGGCGTGAAGAAAAGCAATTCATCAAGAGCACCCATGCATTGATGCGAGAATGCTTTTGTCCAATATCCTGTTGAATTTTTATTATCGTTGTCAGGAAGACTGACGCTCTCGGTCATTTCTGTGGCCAACACGATTATTTTTTCCAGACAGGTCTTCATCTCATTGAGCGTGGCCGGTGGCGATGAGATCGCTTCATCCAGACTTTTCTTTAGCCGAGAAAGTTGTCCAGGAGAAGATTTCCCCGCTTTTTCCGTCAAAATTTCCAATGTGTCTTTGAACCCGTCAAATATTTGCGGTTCGATAATCTTCTTATCGGGAATGGAAAATAAGCCGGATCTTAAAATAAAGAGATAGCCGACGAAATTTCCACTGTCTACAGAGGAGACGTACAAAGGCAATAACGGATCGAGCGATTGCGTGTCATACCAATTGTAAAAATGACCTTTGTGCCGTTCCATCGAAACCAGGGTGCGTAAGGTATTGGATGTGCGTTCAACAAACTTGAGCGTTGTTATATATCCAAAGTCCAGGGCGGTCAGGTTGGCCAGGAGTGACAGGCCTATATTGGTGGGCGATGTTCGATGAGCCACGACATTGCCGGGGTCTTCCTGGTAATTGTCCGGCGGCAGCCAGTTGTCTTCAGGACCGACGAAATTTTCAAAAAACGCCCAGGTTTTGCGGGTAGTTTTTCTCAGAAAAGTAATCTGAGATGCTGAAAGCTTCGTTTCCGGGCGGCGTGCAGGCCTGCTGACCTTCCAGGCGATGGCCGGGGATAAACACCAGATCAGAATAAAAGGCGCCGCAAATATAAGACTTGCCGGCCGGAAAACAAGAATAGCTGTTGAAGAGACAGCGGTAATAAATGGAGCGAACCACATGGTTTGATAGTAACTCGCAATATCATGGCGCAGAAGGTTGTTGGTATTTTCCGATGGATTCCATTCGAGCAGATTTTTGCGCGAAATGAGCATTCGCCAAAAGGTGCGCAAGACAGCGTCCGTGTTGAAAAAGGCTTCGTAAGGAAGGCAGACCATGGTGAATAAAACCTGAAATAAATTGTTGCCGGCTTTTTGAACTGCGGACCTCAAATGATGAGATAATAGGACATTACGCGGCTTTTGAAAGATATTCATGACGGAGGTAATGACAGCCGGAAGGATAATGATGCCCAGCACCGTTATGGTCCATAATAAGGGAAATGGCAGGGAGATCCATCCCAGCAAAAGCAAAAGCATTAATGATGCGGGAACCAGACTTCTGCGCAAGTTATCGAATATTTTCCATTGAGATAAGGTTGACAGAGGGTTATCCAAGATTTTCCCTTCGGCGCTTGGCACTTTCGACATGACCCAGCGCGCGATTTGCCAGTCTCCGCGGATCCAACGATGTCTTCGGCTGACATCGGCTTTGTAATTTGAAGGATAATCCTCGTAAAGCTGTACATCGCTGATTAGTCCCGAACGGGCATAGCATCCTTCCAGAAGGTCATGACTGAGAATATGATTTTCGGGCAGGTTCCCATTAAGCGCTTTTTCGAACGCGTCAATGTCATAGATGCCTTTGCCGATAAAAGAACCTTCTCCAAACACGTCTTGATAAACATCCGAAACCGCTCTTGTATAAGGATCAATACCGGAAGAGCTTCCATGCATGATGGAATAAAGCGAACGGCGGACATCGGGCAGGGATACGGAAACGCGAGGCTGTAATATGCCGTATCCTTCGCAGACACGTTTTTTCTTTTCATCATATATGGCACGGTTAAGTGGATGCGCCATGGTTCCCACAAGTTGCCATGCCGCGTCCCGGGGAAGTTTTGTGTCGGTATCCAGTGTGATGACATACTTGACATTTCGTAATATGGTAATGTCACCGACAATCAGCGAAAAGAGATCATCCGATGGCCACTGTGTTTTCCCCCGCAGAAATGCGTTCAGATCCGCCAGCTTTCCTCTTTTTCTTTCATGACCCATCCAGATATTTTCTTTGGGATTCCAGAGACGTGGCCGGTGAAACAGGAAAAAAATGTCTCCCTGCAGCAGGTTTTTGTATTTTTCATTCAGATTGTCAATTCCGTTTCTTACGAGATCTAAAAGTTTTTCATCATCAGGCAGGTTTTCAGTTTTGGCATCGCGAAAATCGGTCAACAAAGCAAAGCGGAGATTTTCATCGCGGTTGGCCAGAAATCGAACCTCTATTGATTCCAGGATATGAGCAATATTTTTTTCTCCCAAAAGCATTGTCGGAATGGCAACCAGGGTGCGATATTCAGGCGGGATGTTTCGCGAAAAATCCATGCGCGGCAAAGGATGGGGTTTTACCAGAAGCGTTGACACCCAATTGACCAGTTCTACGCTTAAATGGCTTGTGCCCAGAAAGGATAGCAGTCCCAGCGCCGCCAGAAGCCAGCCGCTGATCCCTCCGATATAAGCATGTGAAATCAAAACTCCCGTCAATATTATGGACAGAAACATGACGGAGCCAACGTAAATCGTGAGTGGAATCCGTCTGTAGAAGCGATTGATTATTTCCAGTGGCGATAAACGAATTTTAACCAGGTTCTGCAGCTCTGATAATCCCTTATCGATGAGATAGTAACCGACATGTGCCGCCTTTTGGTTATGGTCGTTTTTGACGTTGCCTTTGCGGGCGAGAAGGACCGCCATCCGCGCAACTTCACTTTCAGATAAATTACTTTTCCTGGCTATTTTTTCCACTGCATGACGGTACAGGTCGCGGGTGGGAAAATCCATCTTAACGTAAATATCCGACGGATCTTCGCGCAGAACTTGATCCACCGAACACATGGTTTCCACAAATTCCCGCCAGTTCATTGTGCCCAGAAAGCGCAGACTGATGATATTGTTGCTCATGGAGACCTGATCGGCGGCCTGTTGCTGGCTTTCCAGATGCAAAAGTCCATTAATGGTCTGTCCGTATTCGGCAAGATGCTGTTCGATCCAGGTAAGGGGCAGTGCCAGCGCAGGTCCCTGTCCTTGCAGTTGGCGGGCCATTTCCGCGACAAAAGCGCCGACCAGCGGTGGTTGGGCACGGGCCATATCCGCTATTTCCAGAAAGAGATTTTTGGGATCCTTGTGGGCCATGGCCGTCATTCTGCTTGCCCAGTAATCGGCTTCGTTGCGATTGATTCTGTCTTCGGATATCCGCGAGGCTATACGCCTGATATTTTCGATCAGCGCGAGGCGCAACATAATGGGGATAGCCCATAGCTCACCGATTTTAAGCACGGTGACGGTCTGGTAGGACGATACGAATAAACTCAGTGTTTTCGAATCCACGCGGCCATCGCCGTGGGATATCATTTCCAGCGCGATGCCATATACCCGGGGCAGTTTTGCCGATGGCCCGTCTTCCAGATGAGGCAGCTCTCTGCTGTAAACTTTCGGGAAGTGTCTTCGTGCTGTGCGAATCTGTTCTTCGATGAGATAAAAATTATCAAGAAACCACTCTTCTGCGGGGGTGATGCGACGTTTATCCAAAACGGCTTTCGTCAGTTTTTGTCGCACTTCAAAAAGAACATTTTCGTTTTCCGTCAATCGTTTCAGCAGTTGGTTGGAGGTGCGTCCCGTTCCCAGGGTATGGGCGCCTGCTATCGTTTTTCCATGCTGGCGCATCTGCTTGGAACTGAATAATTCGGCACGCAATAACGCGTCGTCTGTTAATTTTTCATTCAGCGTCCCGCCGGTAAACAGTTTTTTAAAAGGATCTAAATATTTCAGAAAAGATTTGGCTTTCAATGCTTCACACCTCTTGAAAAGTTCGAAGGATTGTCAAAAACTGATTTTTATACGATTGCTTAAAAAAATTGTTAAAAATATTTTAAGATCTTGTACGACACGAAGATGTTTATTTATTCGGTTTAAAATAAGGCAGTGCCAACTGCATTTTTTTCAGAGCTTGTTTTTCAATCTGACGGGCTCTTTCCCGCGAAATATTATACTTTTCCCCTATTTCCTGCAATGTTTTCGGATCATCTGCCATCACACGGTTGAGAATAATATAACTTTCTCTTTCGTTGAGATGAGCCAGCGCTCCGGCAATGTCGCGCTGAACCAAACTTTTTTCTTCATTTTTAATCAATGAAATTTCCTGATTATCCCCCTCATAGGCCAGAAAATCAATATGAGAATTGCTGCTTTCGTCGTTGATCATTTCATGCAGGGAAACATCGCGGGCGCCCATGCGCAGATCCATTTCTTCCACTTCGGAGTCCTTTACCCCCAGAGATGTGGCGATTTCACTGAATTCGGGATTTCTTTTGGAAAGCGTTTCCAGATCTTTTTTGGTTTGATTTAATTTGAAAAACAATTTCCGCTGGGCTTGTGTTGTACCGATTTTAACGATGCTCCATGACCGGATAAGATAATTTTGAATATAGGCCCGAATCCACCAAACCGCGTAAGAGATAAGCCGATAGCCTTTTTCGGGGTCGAATTTCTTGACGGCATGAATAAGACCGACGTTGCCTTCTTGAATTAAATCGGCCAGTTTGAATCCGTAATTGCGATATTCGTGGGCAATTTTAACCACAAAACGGAGATTGGAAACAATTAATTTCTCCGCAGCGGCCACGTCGCTGTCTTTTTTTAAACGCATGGCCAGTTTGAATTCCTCTTCCGGCGTTAAAAGAGGAAAACGATTAATTTCAGATATATATAAATTAAGGGTGCCGGTTACGACAGGTAATTCCACCTACGGGTCATCTCCTTGATTTTTAATTTATGAATAATATCCAACAATAAATTACCGGTCAAGTTATTTAATGAGACTCGCTGAGCATGAGTCCCGATGAATCGGTCATTTCATTGACCCTCGTAACATTTATTTCGTCTGTGTCATTATACTGGTATTACTTCATATCCGTAAAATCATGTGATAAAAAAATCGCCGGTTTTATAGATTCCCGAGCCCAGTCTAATGATATAATTATTTTTGATCCTTGTTGGTTTGACCTCCCGGTGAACTATTACCTTCGTACAGCTATTAAGCAAGTTGGTTATCCGGAAAGAAGTTCTAAAGAGCTGGTCGTTGACACGGAACTCTCTGTAAGAAAATCGGACGATATGATTCCAATTATTAAATCAAGAATGGGCAAGGCTCAGGGGAAGGTGTTTCTCGTCTGCAAAGTAAATGATACAAATTTGGATGTTAAAGTTATGAAGAGTCTGTATTATAATAAACTCGATAAGAGCGAATCAGAAATGCAGACCATAAAGATCCTTTTTGACAATAAATTAAAAAAGCTCGAAGAAGTTGCTTACGAACGGGATTACGACAGTATCAGTGTAAGTGTTTATCGTATGGAGCTGCGTTAAGACTTATGAGGGTCCAAGGGGCAATTCTTTGCCTGGCTCATGTCAGGGTAGCAGATTGCCTTTATGAATCAAAATCAACTGACACTCAAAAGCTTCGAAAAAAGTTCGCTACGTTTATGGATACCGATAATCTTAAAAATGCATTTTAAATGATCTTTGACGGTGAATGCGCTGATGCAGAGATTTTTGGCGATGTCATTGTTGGAATGCCCATATGCGGCCATCAGGGCTATCTGACGCTCTCTGGGTGTCAAATCGAATTCTTTCAGCTTCTGAGTCATGCAGGTGGCATCTATCAGTCGCCTCATGAATATAATTTTCAACGGCGAGCCGTCCTGACAGAAAATATTTCTGGTATAATAAATAAATCCGGGCGTTTTCAAAAAAATGGATTCCTGACCGTGAATCATTTTGAGTATTTTTCTCACAGGATAGATTTCTAAAACACTTTGTGCTTCCTGGTTGGCATAGGCAACAAACGGATTTTTCTTCTCGTAATTGCTGATAAAAATAACGCCGATTTCTTTAATGGCATCCAAGGATTGTATGAACTTATCAAACTGTTGAGCTTTTTGGATCAAGTCCATGGTTGAAATATCGGTTCCGATGGAAAGGTAATACGAGAGGCCATTGACTTTGAAACGTTTTGTATTGAACAGCATGTAACACGTGCCGTTTTTTCTTGATTTAAGTTTTACTGCAATACCCTGGACATCATCTTTTTCCTTTAATGCCTTCCGAAAAGCCAGTCTTTCCTCGGTGCTGATCAGGTCCAATTCCAGAGGCGTTCTGCCCATGACGTCTTTGCGCCGCAACTCGAAATATTTTAGAAAGGCATTGTTTACATCCACGTAGGTTGCATCGTTGACTTTCATGATAGATATGGGATTGGGTGATAGCTGGAAGACTTTATCCAGAAAACAACTTGAGTGTTTGTTGACCATTTACCTGTTAATTCATGAGAAATCTTGTTTTAGTATCTTAGTGAGTACATCTTATATTTGAAATTAATGAATAATGCAATACCTCGATCGAAGGATTTTAATGAAACGGGAATATATTAAAAAAACAGGTGTGTCCCTCCTTGACAGAGGGCATATTTATGCTTATTCTAAACAAAATTAAAGATAAGGGGAACATAATGAAATCAATAAATAAAACAATGATTGAGCATGCTGTTAGCATAGCGCACGATATAAAAGCTAATGCGTTACTGGTATGTGTTGATGTCATGAGTGATACGAGCCTGATAGCCGATGATATAAAAAAAGATATCAGTTTTATTATCGTTTCCCGCGAAGATGAAGAAATCTCCGAAGAGATGAAGAAAAATGCACAGGTATTGTACATTCCCAATGTCAATTTAACCCGTGTGGGAAAAATAAAGATTGCCATTGCCAAAGGCATTGTTCTGGGAATTTTGAAGAGAGGCGATAAGGTCGTTTGTTTGAGCGGTGTGCCCAAATTCGGTTATACCGACAGCATTTTTGTGCTGGATGTGGGGAAAGAGTTTGAAATTTTAACATCGGATTTTATGAGTGATGTTCTTGAAAACGTCCGTCCAGAAGTATTCAACGCTGTTCTGAATATCGCTCTGGAACTGGCCGCTCAAGGCAGGGAAAGCAGAAAGGTGGGAACAATTTTTATATTGGGTGATGACGAAAAAGTCATGCAGTTGTCCCGTCAGATGATTATCAATCCGTTCTCGGGATACCCGGAAAATCAGCTCAATATTCTGAACCCGGAACTGGAAGAAACCATTAAGGAACTTTCCGCAATTGACGGAGCATTTATCATCAAGGAAAACGGCGTGCTGGTAACCGCTGGAAGGCATCTCAGCGCCGCTCTGGATAGCAAGGATTTCCCGCCCGGGCTGGGCAGCCGTCACATTGCGGCCGCCGGCATTACAAGTTTAACCAAGGCGGTTGCCATCGTCATTTCCGAATCTTCCGGAAATGTGACCATTTTCAAAAACGGGAAACTCTTTGTGACCATTGAGAAACCGGTTGAGTAGTGAGACTCCAATTTCAAAAACGTAGTGCATTGAAATTGGTTAGTCGAACTATCCCCGAAGCAAAGCGGAGGTGGTAATGAGACTCCCTGAGCATAGCAAATGGGGATTTAAAACTCAAACTTTAATAATAAGGAAATCAACAATATGCGTTTTGATAAATTTACCTTAAAAGTGCAGGAAGCTCTTCAGGAAGCCGAGTCTTTAACCCGGTCGCTGGGGCATCAATCTATTGAGCCCGAACATCTTCTTGTTTGTTTTTTGCGTCAGGAAGACGGTATTGCCGGCGCCATCGCCAACAAGCTCAATGCTTCTCCGCAAAAGATTGAAAGAGATCTGGAAGGTTATCTGAACAAACAACCCAGTGTCGGTGGCGCTGGAGCAGGACAGGTTTATCTTGGAGGAAGACTTAATAAAATATTTGACAAGGCGACGACCGAAGCAGCTCAGCTCAAGGATGAATATGTCAGTGCCGAACATGTACTGGTTGCCATTGCCGAGGAAAAAGAAGGCCAGGCCGGGAAAATTCTCCGTCAGGCTGGCGTAACGAAAGACAATATTTTTAAGGTGTTGAAGGATATTCGCGGAAATCAACGCGTGACCGATCCGAATCCGGAGGGCAAATATCAGGCGCTCGAGCGCTATGCAAGGGATTTTAATGAACTGGCGAAGAAAGGTTCCTTTGACCCGGTGATAGGACGCGATGAAGAGATTCGCCGGATCATGCAGGTGCTTTCACGGCGAACCAAGAATAATCCCGTGCTGATTGGTGAACCGGGTGTCGGCAAGACAGCTATTGTGGAAGGTCTGGCGCAGCGTATTGTCAACGGCGACGTTCCGGAAAATCTGAAAAATAAACGGGTCATCGGTCTGGACATCGGTGCGCTGGTGGCCGGTGCGAAATACCGCGGCGAATTCGAAGAACGCCTGAAAGCGGTGTTAAAGGAGGTTATCAGCGCCGAAGGAGAGATCATTCTTTTTATCGATGAAATTCACACGATGGTTGGCGCGGGCGCGGCGGAAGGTTCGATGGACGCTTCCAATATGCTCAAACCGGCTCTGGCGCGTGGCGAACTGCGTTGCGTGGGCGCGACAACGCTCAATGAATATCGCAAATACATCGAAAAAGATGCGGCACTGGAACGGCGCTTCCAGCCGGTACTGGTCAAGGAACCGACGGTTGAGGACACGATTGCCATTCTGCGCGGATTAAAAGAGCGATATTCTGTTCACCACAGGGTGGGTATCAAGGATTCCGCGATCGTCGCTGCTGCCACGCTTTCGAACCGTTACATTACCGATCGTTTCCTGCCGGACAAGGCGGTAGACCTGATTGACGAAGCGGCTTCCCGTTTAAAGATTGAGCTGGATAGCAAACCTTCGGAGATTGACGCTATTGATCGAAAAATTATTCAGCTGGAAATTGAAAAGCAGTCGCTGAAAAAAGAAACGGACAAAACCACCAAGGAACGCCGCGATAAGATCGAGAAGGAACTTGCTGAGCTTAAAGCGAGTGTTTCGCAACTAAAAACTCGCTGGTCCAATGAAAAAGATATCATCAATAAAATTCAGGATGCCAAAAAACAGATAGAGGCGTTGAAAATTGAAGAGACCAATGCCCAGCGAGAAGGCAATTTGGAAAAAGCAGCGGAAATCCGTTACGGCAAACTGGTTGCGCTGGATCAGGAACTTCAAAAAGAACAGAAGAAACTTGAGGAGATTCAGAAAAACAATCAGATGCTCAAGGAGGAAGTGGATGCGGAGGACGTGGCCGAAGTTGTTTCCAGTTGGACAGGGATTCCGCTGTCCCGAATGATGGAAAGCGACGTGCAGAAACTGATTCACATGGAAGAACGCCTCAATCGACGCGTGATCGGTCAGGAGGAAGGCATCAATGTCGTTTCCGCCGCATTGCGCCGGGCGCGTTCCGGCCTGCAGGATCCGAATCGTCCCATTGGATCGTTTATTTTTCTGGGACCCACCGGTGTGGGCAAGACGGAACTGGCGAGAGCGCTGGCGGAATTCATGTTTGATAATGAGCAGGCCATGGTCAGGATCGATATGTCCGAGTACATGGAAAAGCATGCGGTGGCCCGTTTGATTGGCGCTCCACCCGGTTATGTCGGGTATGATGAAGGTGGTTATCTGACCGAAGCCGTGCGTCGCAAACCCTACAGCGTTTTGCTTTTTGACGAAATTGAAAAGGCGCACCCCGATGTGTTCAATATTTTGTTGCAGATACTTGACGATGGGCGATTAACCGACGGACACGGACGGACCGTGGATTTCAAGAATACGGTGGTTATCATGACCTCCAATGTCGGCAGCCAATGGATTCAGGATCCATCGATCGATGACGAGGAAAAGAAGAGTCGCTCGATGGAGGCGTTGCGTGCGACATTCAAACCGGAATTTTTGAACCGCATAGACGACACCATTATGTTCTCTGCGCTGAAGCTGGAAGATATCCATAAAATCGTTGATATTCAGATGAGCTTGATTGACAAACGTCTGTGTGAACGCAAGATGAGCGTTGAATTGACAGAAAAGGCGAAAAACTATATAGCCGAACAGGGTTACAGCCCTGTTTACGGCGCCCGTCCGCTCAAACGTTCGCTACAGAAACTTATTCTTGATCCGCTGGCGTTGGAAATTCTGGGGGGTAAATTTGCCGAAGGAGATCAAATCTTGATTGATTTATCAAAAGGCGAAATAACGCTGACAAAAAAATCTTAAATAGTCTTTTCGGATATGGAGGGAAGAATAGATGGAAGAGAAGAAGAAAGATTCTGGCTTTGTGGTAAAAGACAAACGTCATTTTGGAGAACCGGCGGAGGAAAAGCCGCAGGAAGAAACTCAAACAGCGGCATCTGAAGAAAAAAAGGAACCCCCAAAACAGGCTATGGACAATGAAACTAATTATCCTCCCGTTAATTTCACTAATTTTGTTTTATCGTTGAGCACGTCGGCTTTATTTCACTTCGGAGATTTTGCGGAGGTTGAAGGTGCCACGCCACAGAAAAATCTTCAGGCGGCAAAACAGACGATAGACATTCTGGATATGCTCAATGAAAAAACCAAAGGAAATCTTGATAAGAATGAAAGCAGTTTGATCCAGGGAGTTCTCTATGAGCTGAAAATGCGTTACGTAAAAGAAAAGGTTTAAAATGCACTGGATCGCACCGGCTAAGGTAAATCTTTTCCTGCGGGTTTTACGAAAACGCACGGATGGTTATCATGATATTTTTTCTTTGATGCAGAAAATCTCTCTGCATGATGAACTGGTTTTTTCTTCCCGATCAAAAGGAATTGTTCTGCATTGTCCGGACACTGATTTATCGACGGATAATAATAATCTGGTAGTGCGCGCTGCTAAAGCCATTTTTGATTATTGTGACTATCAGTCTGGAATAGAAATTACTCTTCACAAAAAAATTCCTATGACCGCTGGTCTGGGCGGGGGAAGTTCCGATGCCGCTACAACGTTCATGGCTTTAAATAAGATATGTTCTTTGGGATTGAAGAAAAATGAACTGGTAAAATTGGGAGCCCAAATAGGGGCGGATGTCCCATTTTTTATCTATGGAAACGCGGCCTTAGCGTTTGGGATAGGGGACAAGCTGAAGCAAATACGAAACCTGCCGCCATTAGACCTTGTTCTCATTAAACCTTCTCTAGAACTCTCAACAAAAATGGTTTATCAAAACCTCAATTTAAGATTGACAAGGGGAAAAAATAATTATAGCATTCCGCGAATTTTGGATCTGAGCGACATAGTTCAGGGTTTGCATAATGACTTAGAGTCAGTTTCATTGGAAATTTATCCTGAATTGGCTGATTTGAAAAAAATGTTGCTCAGTCACGGTGCGCTTGGCGCATTGATGTCGGGTAGCGGCCCCACAGTCTTTGGTCTTTTTAGGAACGAAAAAGAGGCAAAAAGAGCCTTGGAAATTATAGAGAAAGAAGTTTCCTGTTACCATAAGGTTTTTTTTGCCAAATCATTGTAATTATTTCAACTTCCTTATAAGATTGTGAACAATACCCTTCATTGAACACGTTTATTGGGGCGTCGTCAAGCGGTAAGACACAGGATTTTGGTTCCTGCATTCGGAGGTTCGAATCCTCCCGCCCCAGCCAGTAAAGATTGTGGAGTATGATTTAAATGCTTGAAAGAATTAGAGTTTTTTCCGGTAATGCCAATAAAGAACTTGCTGAAAAAATTTGCGATACCTTGGGCGTATCCCTTGGGAAAGCCAACGTTAGTACGTTCAGTGATGGAGAAACACGTGTAGAGATCGATGAAAATGTCAGGGGCATGGATGTTTTCATCATTCAGTCCACATGTCCGCCGGTAAACGTGACGCTGATGGAACTGCTGATCATGATCGACGCGATGAAAAGAGCTTCCGTGGACAGAATTACGGCGGTTATTCCTTACTACGGTTATGCAAGGCAGGACAGAAAAGTGGCTTCCCGTGCTCCTATCACGGCAAAATTGGTGGCGGATATCATTACTGCCGCGGGTGCCAACAGGGTTTTATCAATGGATTTACACGCCGGTCAGATTCAGGGATTTTTCAATATTCCGGTGGATAATCTTTTTGCCAAACCCGTTCTGCTGGACTATATGAAAAAAACTTACAGAGACAACACGGTGATCGTTTCACCGGATGCCGGAGGCGTGGAGCGTGCCAGATCTTTTGGAAAAAGACTGGGGGCTTCTCTGGCCATCATTGATAAAAGAAGAGAAGGGCCGAATGAAGCCGAGGCCATGAATATTATCGGCGATGTAAAAGGGAAAAGAGTGATTATTCTGGACGACATGATTGATACGGCGGGAACCGTGGTGCAGGCCGCGAGCGCCATGAAAAAAGCGGGAGCTTTGGAAATTGCCGTTTGCTGTACACATCCTGTTTTATCGGGACCGGCGTTGGAACGTATCGAAAAATCAGACATTAAAGAGGCTATTGTAACCGATACCATACCGCTTTGTGAGCGTGCCAAAAAATGTAAAAAAATAAAAGTTTTATCGGTCTCGGGAATTTTGGGTGAAGCGGTTCGACGTATTTACTACAATGATTCCGTGAGCTCATTATTTATATAGCTATATAGGAGGAACAAATGGAGGTAACAGATTTAGCGGCTCAAGTCCGTAAAGAACAAAAGAAAGGACCCTCCCGCCGTTTGCGGGATAAAGGGTTTATCCCCGCTGTCTTTTACGGTCGCTCTGCTGAAAATATTCTGCTGGCAGTAAAGAATGACGCACTGATTAAGTTGCACAAAGATAAAAAAGACCACGCTTTTATCAAGCTGATTATTGATGATGGCGGAAGTAAAAAGATTGAGAAGCTTTCATTAATCAAAGAGCTGCAAGTACAGCCTCTGACCGGGAAGCTTTATCATGCCGACTTTTATGAAGTGGATGTGAAACGCAAGATAACAATGGATGTCTCGTTGCGTTTTGTCGGCAAAGCCATTGGCGTGGAGAATGGCGGTGAATTGCAGCATTTGAAGAGAGAGGTAAAAATATTCTGTCTGCCTCTGGATCTTCCGGATCATATCGATGTGGATGTTACTAATTTGGCGATTGGTGATTCGGTAAAAATCAGAGATTTAAAAGTTGCGGAAGGGATAACGTTGCTGGACAGGCCTGATACCTCAGTGGCATCGGTTGCGGTCATTAAGGTGGCCAAGGTTGAGGAACCTGTGAAAGAAGCTGCTGCCGCCGCTGAAGAAGGCGCTGCCACCGCTGAAGGTGAAGCTCCGGCCGCTGCTTCGGCAGAAAAGGGGAAGGCCGCTCCGGCAGAAAAAGAAAAGGGGAAGTAACTTTACAGCAGAATGTAATATTTTGGGTGATAGCGGGTGCTTCTCTCGACTTTAAAGAAAATTTTTCTAAAGCGCTTTGATGAGAGGGAGCCGATAATGTATCTGATCGTGGGGCTGGGAAATCCCGGAAACCGCTATCGATATACAAGACATAACATCGGGTTTATGGCGCTGAAAGAAATAGCCGACCGGTGGGATGTGGATTTAAAACAAAAAAGTTTCAACGCTCTTTGGAATAGAGGAAAGATCGCCGGTAAGAATGTACTGTTGACCATGCCTCAAACATATATGAACTTAAGCGGTAATGCGGTAAGAAATTTAATCGCCTATTTTAATGTGGATATAAGTAATTTAATCGTAATTCACGATGATCTGGATTTACCTTTCGGTACCCTGCGCCTTAAAAATGGGGGAGGAGACGCTGGTCATAAAGGTTTGAAATCCATCATTGCCTGTCTGGGCTCTCCTGATTTCATGCGAATCAGAATGGGCATCGGTAAACCCGCCGACAGAACTCCGGTTGAAGATTATGTTTTGCGGAAATTTAATCCGGATGAATCGGTCTTGTTACAGCAAATCATTCAATCTGCATCCGAAGCAACCGTGGATATCATTAAATCAGGTTTGCAACAAGCTATGGCTAAACACCATGCAAAAAATATAAGTAATTAAAAAGGAGGATAAATAATGTTACAAAATAAAAGAAGTATCTGGACATTTTTATTGAGCTCATTGATGCTCCTTCTCATGGCCGGCGCCGCATTTGCCGGTGAGGCGGACATCAATCTGCCTGATCTGACGCAAGTCAGTTTTATGGGTGGCGCCCTTGCGGGGTTGACCATTCTGAATGCCGGTTTGATCATCTGCATTATCGGGATGGCTTTCGGTGTTATGCAATATGCGCAGACCAAGAATCTGCCCGCGCATAAGGCCATGCTGGATGTATCCCAGACGATTTGGGAAACGTGTAAAACCTATTTGTTCCAACAGGGTAAATTCCTCGTCGCGCTGTGGATCCTGATCGCGATCTGTATCGTTTACTACTTTGGCGCTCTTCAAGGCAAAGTAGTTTCAGACATTATTATTATTCTTGTTTGTTCAATTTTAGGTATTCTGGGCTCTTATTCAGTTGCCTGGTTTGGTATCCGCATCAACACCGTGGCCAACTCCCGCGCTGCTTTTGCGTCATTAAGCGGCAACCCTCTCAATATCGTCAACATCTGTCTGCGTTCCGGTATGAGCGTTGGATTACTTCTGGTCAGCATCGAACTGTTCTTCATGATCATCATCCTGGCTTACATTCCCAAAGAATTAGCCGGTCCTTCATTTATCGGTTTTGCCATCGGTGAATCTCTGGGTGCTTCCGCTCTGCGTATCTGCGGTGGTATCTTCACCAAGATTGCCGATATCGGTTCCGACTTGATGAAAATTGTCTTCCATCTGCCGGAAGACGATCCCAAAAATCCGGGTGTTATCGCTGACTGTACCGGTGACAATGCTGGTGACAGTGTCGGCCCCACGGCAGACGGTTTTGAAACCTATGGTGTTACCGGCGTTGCATTGATTGCCTTTTTGGCTCTGGCATTGGCGGGAAATCCCGAAATGGGCGGCAAGTTGATTGTCTGGATTTTCGCGATGAGAATTCTTATGATCCTGACCTCTCTTGCTTCGTATTTTGTCAATGATGTTATCAGCAAGGCATTGTTTGCCGGCAAGAAAGAATTTAACTTTGAACATCCCTTAACCAATCTGGTTTGGATTACCTCGCTTGTTTCCATCGCGGTTACTTTTATTGCCAGTTATTATCTGCTGGGCGATCTCACCGAACCTTATCTGGGATTGTGGTGGGCACTTTCGGCGATCATCAGCTGCGGAACCATCGCCGGCGCGGTGATTCCGGAATTTACCAAAGTCTTTACCAGTACTTCTTCACGTCACTGCGAAGAAGTTGTCAACGCTTCCAAGCAGGGCGGTCCTTCTTTGAACATTCTTTCCGGTCTGGTTGCCGGTAACTTCTCCGCTTTTTGGGAAGGTTTGACCATCATGGTTCTGATGCTGATTGCCTACATGATATCTAAGAACCCGGCTGTTATGGCTTTGATGCCTCCGGCGTTTACGTTTGCCGCTCCGGTGTTTGCCTTCGGTCTGGTGGCTTTCGGTTTCCTGGGCATGGGCCCTGTGACCATTGCTGTGGACAGCTTCGGACCTGTTTCCGACAATGCGCAGTCCATTTACGAACTGTCCTTGATTGAATCACGTCCCGACGTAAAAGACATTGTTAAAAAAGAATATGGAATTGCACCTGATTTTGAGTTGGCCAAGCATTTTCTGGAATCTGCTGACGGCGCGGGCAATACCTTTAAAGCGACAGCCAAGCCCGTGTTGATCGGAACCGCCGTTGTCGGCGCCACCACCATGGTGTTCGGTATCATCATTCTGCTCGAAGGTCTTTTCGGCAATGTTGTCGCCAGACTGTCTCTGGTGCAGCCGGAAATCATTATGGGCTTGATCATGGGCGGCGCGGTCATTTACTGGTTTACCGGTGCTTCTATTCAGGCTGTTACCACCGGCTCCTATCAGGCCGTTGTGTTTATTAAGCAGAATATCAATCTCGACAAAAAAGAAGCGTCGATTGAAGATTCCAAGAAAGTTGTTCAGATTTGTACCCAGTACGCACAGAAGGGCATGATCAACATCTTC
>CAYZRT010000034.1:0-23584 GCA_964480875.1 uncultured Smithella sp.
TTTACTTGGACATCATCGACATTTTTATATTCCATAAACAACTGAAACCCTTTTTAAAATTGTGCAAAGCATAGGTGATTTGTAAGGGTATGTCAATCAAGAAACAGAAAAGCATTTTTCAGATTGTTCTTTCATGCTATGATAATAAAAAATAGTTTCTATATCCGGAAATTAGATGTTTTCGCCATGACAGACAGTCCCATAAAATCAGCCCTAAAAGATTTCTTCTATTTTTGGAAACCATCATTAGCCAGGAGGTTAAGCCTTGCCTTTACCATTTTCGGTCTGGTCATCGGTTATGCGGTTTTTATTTATCTGGCTGTTATTTCAACCAACACGTTGATTAAGCAGGCATCCGACTCGATAGAAGAGTACCTGGATTACATGTCCAGAGAGAGTCTCCGCGAAAATCAGGAAGAACTTCTTAAATTCATTGATCAACGAATGACGAATATTGTCAACATGGCCCAAGCGATGCAGGTGGTTTTGTTACCTGTTCAATTTGAACTTTATTTTAATAAAGATGGAACATGGCAGCATACTTATACCGATAAAAAGGGAGTTGTCAGATCAGACAACGTCAGCAATAAAAAAATTTTTAGATTGCTGGAAAAAGCAAAAAATCAGAAAATTACAACGTCGTCAAAAATTTTCTATGGCGCGAAAAACAAAGTCAACGTTAAAATCAATATCGGTCCCGAGGCAAAAGGTTACACGCAACTTATTTCTTTCGATATTTATCGGGTAGGTGTTTTTAAAATTCTTCGGGAAAACGCATATAAGGCGGTTATTTTCTTTCTGGCTCTGCTGATAATTTCTCATACGGTGGGGCATATATTCAGCTATCTTTTGGCACGGCCTATTGAACATTTGTCAAAAGAAGCAGAAATGATAGCCGCCGGTGACTATGAGCGACGTTTTACCAGTGAGCGTCCTGATGAAATCGGCAAACTGGCGCAAGCGCTCAATACCATGGCCTCCCGAATCATCGACGGGACAAAGGAACGAGAAAAAATTCTGATAGGAATTTTAATTGCCCTGACCAGAGCCATTGACGCGAAATCCCCCTGGACAGCCGGACATAGCGAACGGGTCACAAAATTTGCGGAGGCGATCGGCCGCGGTATGAACTTGAATGAGGACCAGATGCGGGCTTTAACCATTTCTGCGATTCTCCATGACATCGGGAAGATTGCCGTGCCGGAACAGATTCTTGATAAGCCCGGGAAACTGACCGATGAGGAATTTGCCGTTGTTAAAAAACATTCTCAGGCGGGAGCGGATATTATTGCTTCCATCCCTTCCTATGAAACGATTCTTCCGGGAATTCTACATCATCACGAACGCTGGGATGGAACGGGTTATCCGAAGGGCCTCGGAGAAAAAAATATTCCACTTTTTGCCAGAATCATTTGTATCGCTGATGTTTATGACGCGCTGACGGAAGACCGGCCTTATCGAAAAGCCTGGAGCAGGGAAGAAGTACGGCAATTTTTTGAAGAGCAAAGGGGGAAAATGTTCGATGCCGAACTTGTGGATGTTTTTTTAAAGCTTCCAGATATTCAATAAAGAGATTCTTTTAACTCGACTGGAACATATCTGGGTGGAAGCCTACATTCCTCGCAGCTTGCTTCGGAGTTACCTCATAATTCCTTCTCCCCTTGACGGGAGACGGTTAGGATGAGGGAGCTAATACCCGTGATTATTCTTTTTCAAACTTTGATTTATCGGCGCCGCAAACCGGGCAGGTCCAGGAATCCGGCAGATCTTCAAATTTTGTTCCGGCGGCAATGCCGTTATCGGGATCGCCTTTGGCCGGATCATAAACATAGCCGCAGACGCTGCAAACATAAGTGGCCGCGGCCTGAGGTGCAGCAGCGGCAGGTTCTTCTTTGGAGTATGTCGGAGCGGTTTTCGGCGATTTGCCGCCCTTGACTTTTTGATAATAGACATAAGTCATGGGCGTAGCGTCACTGACAACGTCGCAGTCAACAATATTGCCCATAAAAATGGTATGGGTTCCGCAATCCATTTCTTTTTCGACGTCCACCTCTATATAGGAAACCGTGTTATCTAGAACAATCGGCACGTTTGTTGCTCCTGTTTTTGTTTTTACATTTTGTAATTTATTGACATCGCGACCGCTTTTAAAACCGAAAAGGCCGATCAGTGTCATCGGTGCTGTCTCAGACAAAATAGAAACAACAAATTTGCGGCTGAGTTTTATCAATTCATGCGTGTAGTTTTCCTTATTGATGCTGATGGCCACAGTGGCCGGATTTGATGTGACCTGAAACATGGAATTGGCAATCTGGCCACTGAACTTTCCGTCCTGACCGGAAGTGATGATATAAAGTCCATAACTGATTTTGTGCAGAGCTGATCTGTTCATTATTGGTCTCCTTTTTTTGCTGTGAGCTTGTATAGCTTAAATTCATCTTTAGCACAAACAGAAATGAACCTTAATTCAGGCAGAATTGGATCAATTAGACATGTAATGATTTTGTATGTTTATAGTTCATTATTTCTTTTGACAAATCAGGCCTTTTCCTATAATTGACCCCCATCAGAGTTGAAATCCGGGCTTCAAAATTTACGGATTATTTTTGTTGATTTCCGGGTGTTAGACTTAGATTTTGATGCAATCCTGAATTCACGAAAAGGGAAAAACAATTATGAAATATCAGGACTTTTTAAAGAGAGACCACTTTGATTTCGAAGAGATTCTTGCCTTTGCTTACGGTCAACTGGTTGATGATCCTCCCGAACATTTTGATGCGAAATTTCCAGCGCCGCCTTTTCTTATGGTTGATCGCATATTATTAATTGAAAGCGACGGCAAGAAGGGTAAAATAATCGCTGAACAGGATATTAGACCGGACGCCTGGTATTTTCAGTGTCATTTTAATGGTGATCCAGTGCAACCCGGATGTCTCGGTGTGGACGGCTTATGGCAATTACTTGGTTTTTTCTGTGTGTGGAGAGGTTCACTGGGGACGGGCAGGGCGCTGGGCTGCGGCGACGTTGCTTTCAACGGTCAGATTCGTCCTTTTAACAAATGTGTTCGCTTTGAAATTGACGTGCGGCGTTATTCGATGTTGAAGGAATCCGGCGCAAGTATTGTCATTGGCGACGGACGCCTTTATGTGGATAATGAATTAATTTACACGGTCGGACAGGCTCGCGTCGGCGTTTTTAAGGATATCGCCTATAAAGATTATCCGCTGCGTTCAAAGTACTCAATCGGCGGAATCATGGAAAGGTGATGCGCTTCGTCGGTTCTTTTTGTATTACCGTTAAAATACCGGCGTTTATTTTTTTACAGGAACTATTTTGAATATTATAAAAAAAGCGGCGCTGTATTTCGTCCGGAAAGAGTTTTGCAGGGCAGCGATAAATGAATGCGCCGATATAAACGTTCTGAAAGAAAAACATACGCTTAGTGTGACAATAGGTATGTTGTTGATTGTTGTAAGTTATATTATTGTCATACCGTTATTTTTTATTGTCGGCGTCATTGCCGCCAAGTTGCGGAAACCGATGGTTGGTGTTATAGGCATTCCTCTGGCTTACGGTTTTTCGTGGCTGATCATGATGCTTGGTATGTATCTTACCGGTCCCGAGTATGCGAAGGCACTCGGAAAATGTGTGGTGAGGGTGGTGCTGGAGAAAATTCTCGGAGATGAAGCAAAAAAAATTGCTTCAAATCCGGATTGAAATATTGAAAACAGGAGTACTCGATGAGTAAAATTGAACCGATGATAAACGAACTCAAAGTGAAGATTATTGATACACTGGGATTGATTGACGTCGCACCGGAAGACATCAAAGATGACGAACGGCTAGTCGGCGGTGATCTGGGCATTGATTCCATTGATGTGCTGGAACTGGTAATGATGATTGAAAAGGATTATGGCGTCAAAATCGATAACAAGGAATTGGGCGTAAAGGTTTTCGCGTCGGTGCGCGCTCTGGCTACACACATTTCTCAAAATCATAAAAAGAAAAGCTAGTTTGCTGCTAGCGTGATGCATCCTGTTGACGTGCATTGCTTGCTTTATATCTATTATGAAAGTACTGCTCATTTCGGCAAACACTTTAAGAGTCCCGTATCCGGTCTATCCGCTCGGGCTGGATTATGTGGCCGGTTGCCTAGACTCCCGTTATCAGACAAAAATTGTTGATCTCAATGATTTTTCAAGCCCGGAGATTCTGGAAGCGATGATCCGGGATTTTTCCCCCGACATTGCCGGCATATCCATCAGAAACATTGATAACACCGATGTGATCAACTGCCGAAGTTTTCTTCCCGAATACCAGAATCTGGTGAACCAGATAAGAAAAAATTCCAAAGCCAGAATCATCTTGGGCGGCAGCGGCTTTACGATATTTCCCGTTGAATTCATGCAGGCGCTGGATGCCGACTACGGCATTGTTGGCGAGGGAGAAAGACTATCGCTTCTTTTGGATGCGCTGGAGAAAAATGCAGATATCAACTCCATACCCGGCGTTCTGACAAAAAATAAAACAGAAATCGCTTATGAACCATACAAAGGTGTCGTCCGCAGATATTTTGATCCGGAAAATCGGCTTATACATTTTTATCTTGCTTACGGAGGCATGCTGAATCTGCAAACAAAGAGAGGTTGCCCGTTTCATTGCAGTTACTGCACGTATCCGCATATTGAAGGCGGCAAGATGCGCTTTTATGAACCGCGTGAGATAGCCCGCAATGCGCGCGAATTGCAGGAGGCAGGCGCCAAATATATTTTTATTACCGATTCCGCATTCAATGCCAGTTACGATCACAGCTTAAAGGTGGCACAGGCTTTTATGGAAGCCGGCATTTCCATTCCGTGGGGAGGCTTTTTTGTTTCCACCGTTCCTCCGGCTGATTACTACAAGCGTCTGGCGGAGGCCGGACTGACGCATGTGGAATTCGGCACGGAATCTTTATCGGATGCTGTTCTCACCAATTTGCGCAAGCCTTTTACGTCCGACGATGTTTTTACCGCACATCGTGAGGCGCTTGCCGCCAGGTTGCATATTGCCCATTATTTTTTACTGGGCGGACCGGGCGAAAGTAAAGAAACCCTGCAAACAACACTGAAGGGGATCGACAAACTGGAAAGGGCGGTGTTTTTCTTTTTCTGCGGTGTTCGTATCTATCCGCATACAGCCCTTTATGACGTTGCTCTGAAAGAAGGTCAGATTGCCAAGGGGCAGAATATCCTTCCCCCTGTTTTTTACCGTTCGCAGGGAATTACCGTTGACGAAATTATGAAGACGGTAGAGAAACACGCCAGCGGTCGTTTGAACTGGATTATAGGCGCCGGAGAAGCCAAGGCAACACGCATTTTGCCAAAACTTTACCGGCGCGGATTTACGGGGCCTTTGTGGGAATATCTAATTCAATAAAGATGTGACGATGTAGGGATAGCTTTGCAAACAGTCCAAGACGGCACTATTTTTCTTCGCTCCCTTGAGGGGAGGGATAGAGGGAGGGTGAAACGGCAATACGTTATTTGATGTCCTCCGCTGGTGCGAGGTGGATATTGCGGGAATTGATCGGGGAGTAGTTCGTAGCTTTAGCTGCGCGTTGACGGGTTTAAAAACCCGGACTACGTTTTCAAAGAGTCATAAATGAAAAACAAATTATTTTCTGCAAGCCCCGCTCAAATCACCGGAGTCATTTTTTTGTCCGTTGCGGCCGTTGTTTTTTTCTTTCATCCGATGATTGCGGCAGCCATCGCCCTTTTTTATATCTTCATTTGTATAGCCGCTTCGTTCATTCCGCAAAGCAGTTTTTACCTGCCGGTAGTCAGCAGAGGTCGCACCGGAAAAAATTTTGTCGCACTAACATTTGACGATGGTCCATCAGAAACGACAACAGAACTAATACTGGATTTGCTCGATAAGTATTCTGTAAAAGCTACTTTTTTCGTTGCCGGTGTCAATGTTTTGAAACATCCGGAGATTATCAAGGAAATTATTGCCCGCGGCCATACCATCGGCAATCATTCCTTTCATCATAATCCATTTCTGATGCTGGGCAGTCATAACTATCTTTATGAAGAGATATTCAAAGCTCAGAAAGTTTTAAAAAGTATGGGCATCAACACGCTGGCTTTTAGGCCGCCAGTGGGCATCATCAGCCCCAAACTGCCTTCGGTTCTTGATAAACTGGGAATGTTTTGTGTGACGTTCAGTTGCCGCGCCGGTGATTTCGGTAATCGCCGCATTAATAATCTTAGTTCAAGAATTCTCAAAAAAGTTAAAGCCGATGATATAATTCTTCTGCATGACGTGTTACCAAGAAGTAAAGACGACTTTACTGTTTTATCGTCTGAAGTTGAGAAGATATTGCAAGATCTTGCCGAAAAAGATTTAAAAATAGTTCCTCTTTCCATTTTAATCAGCAGAGATATAATAACGATGTGATGCTAAAACAGATCAACATTCTTTCTCTAAACGGAGCCGCGGTTGAGCTGTCCCGTGTAACGGGATCGGTTTTAGTCGGTTTTCTTGTCCATTAAATTAATAAAGCATTTTATCTTATTCATGCAATAAATTAATGTGTTGAAATTGAAATGATTATTGGAAGCTAATGCTGATGGCGATACACCAGTTTATTTTTGGAAAATTGTATCAAATTCCATAATGCGCTTATGTTCATGGAAAAGATATTGTTAAGCTCATGATGACAGCTCCAGAGACATCCGGGACATTGTGCAGTGGTCAATTTTTGAAAAGAAGGGCCAAATGGCTGATCGATCAAATTGCTGGCTGCAACTTGTTTGATGAGCGGTGTGCAGGGATACAGTTGACCGTCAATATCGACAGTGGCATATAAAACTCCGGCCAGGCAACTGACGTCGTGAAATGGTTGCGGCCAGTATTTGGCAAGCAGTTTAAAATACCGTTCCGAATTAAGGATATTGTGATTTCTCTTCTTTTCCATCAGAATCTTTTCAATGGCCGTGATCATTTCATTACGGCTGGGTATAATCTCAGCGGGAACGGCGCTTTGATCCCATCTTTCCAGTGACTGTATGGAGAGCGCTAGACCATGTTGTCGCGAGGTGGAAAAGAAATCTTCAATATGCAGGCATGTATCTTTTGTCAGGACGGATTGGAGACATACAGGAATGCCGTTATGTTTGGCCAGAATGGCATTTTCCAGGATTTTATCCAAAACAGGTATTTCCTTTCGTTTGTGTCGTTTGGACTTGTCATAACTGACCAACAAAAGGTCGAGATTACGAATTTGATCGAGTTTCTTATCGATAAAAAAACCGTTGGAGACCATTCCGACGATTAATCCGTTTTTCTTGGCTCGCAGGATTAGTTCGCCGATATCATCACGCATCATGGGTTCGCCGCCTCCGGTAAAACTGATGCGAATGGCTCCTGCTGAGGCCACTTCATCGATGATCGACATAAAACGATCATGGGGAATTTCCTGCTTGGCAGACGATTGAATTCCGCAAGCCTGACAACTGAAGTTGCAACGGTTGGTCGTTCCGAACGTTACCGATAAAGGAGTGTGTTTATGGAATAGTTTGTAGGCTAATACTGCTTTTAACGCTTTAAATGCAGCTCCAGAAGAAAAAAAAGAATCCCTTCCAAAGCCATGTTCGATATTTGTTGTATATCCCTTTGCGGGCAGAGTGTTTTTTTTACTGTTGAGCATCAATTTTATGAAAACCTTTTTCTGCTTGATTTGATATGATGGTAGTAAAAATTTAGAAATAATTCCGGTCGACGTTATAAATAACAGAGGGCTTTATTACAAGCATTATTTATTTAAGTATAATTGTTTCATTAGAAATCTTTTTCGATGGGGATTAACCTGGTGCGTTGACTAGTGGGAATATGTTTTAAAAATATATTTATCGATAAGTGTCCGGTGTGTTCCAAAATCCAAGACGAGTCGATGGGAGTCTATAGTGAATAATTAAGTAGCTATTATTAAAATATTATTGGTGTTGAAAAAATATTTTGATTGAAAAATCAAACAATGATATGAATTTATACTTTTTTGTATATCCGTAACCTGAACGTCGGTCAAAGAGGAAGAGTGATTGGGAAATCATTGGGGTTTGTTAAAGGAATTAAAGAGGGAAAATAAAAATCATATTGAAGCTTTAGCGGAAGTTCCGGTTGATTCCCCGTGGTTTTCGGGACATTTCCCCGGAGAGCCGATTCTTCCGGGAATCGCTTTGGTTCATCTGGTAAAAGAAACCATTTCTCAGGAGGCGCAAAAACAGGGAGAACATTTACAATATCATGCGCTCAGGAGAGTCCGGTTTACTCAGCCGGTACGGCCCGGAGAAAAACTTACCGTAAGTATAATAGATGAAGACATGGGTGACGACGTTATGTTTCATTTTAAAGTGATAAGTGAAGGAAATGTTGTAAGCAGCGGAATGATAACCGCTAAAAAAATAAAATAAATTTAAATAAGCATATTAAGGAGGGTAGTGATGCCTGCAAGTCAAGATATTCAAGGCATTATACGGCGTGTAGCCGAAATCATTATTGATGAGCTGAAACTGGAAGATGTGACCATGGATACATTTGATTCGGATATGGACCTGGTGGATGAACTGGGCATTGACAGCATGGACTTGGCAACCATTGCTTTAGTTCTACAGGATGAGTACAGGATTGCAATAGATGAAGACGATTATCCGAAATTGAAAACCATTCGTCTGATTTCCGAATATATTAAAGAAAGGCTTCCGGTCAGACATTAATTGACAGAATTTGAGATGTCCAATCAGGTTAACAACAAGACAAATTTGGCGTCGGTCAAACCAAAATTTTCAGAACTTTTAGCCCATTCGGACGTTAAAGCGCGCTGGGAAAAAGTCAGAAAATATTTTTTTCTGCGCGAGTCGACCTACGATATGACCAACCGCTGTAATATCCGCTGTGACGGTTGTTACTATTATGAAGGCGAAAAGCAATTTGCCAAGGAGATCGGCGACGTGGAAGCCTGGCGCGAGCTGATGCGGGCGGAAAAAGCGCGCGGGATTACCTATGTTGTACTGGCTGGAGCAGAGCCTTCAATGGTGCCGGAGTTGCTGGATGTCTGTTATCAGGAAATGTCGCTGGGCAGTATTGCCACGAATGGCTTTAAAAAAATTCCGGAATCGGTCGGTTATAAACTTCATATCTCCGTCTGGGGCAACGATGAAACGAGTTTGAAAGTCAGGAAAGCTAAAAGTCTTTTGAAAAAGCAGATTGAAAATTATGAAAACGATTCGCGAGCGGTATTTGTATATA
This sequence comes from uncultured Smithella sp., assembly GCA_964480875.1. Taxonomy (GTDB): domain Bacteria; phylum Desulfobacterota; class Syntrophia; order Syntrophales; family Smithellaceae; genus Smithella. Next base: position 9,292 of record CAYZRT010000034.1, read on the forward strand.
CTTTTACGCGGAACAACATTGAAGAGGTTCAAGAAGTAACGGAAGACCTTGTTGCCCACAACTGTAAGTTGACTTTTAATGTTTTTTCTGCGCCGGTCGGATATACGGGAAGTCTGCGGCATGATGATGAATCTCTTTTGCGGACCAGACAGACCATGATCGGGCTTTTAAATAAATATCCGCGCAACGTCCTTTTTTCCGTCTACAATGCCGTAGCGCATACGCATCGAAAAGGTTTGCATGATCTCTACGCTTGTTCCTATCCCCGTCAGAATCCTTCGCAGGATATCGGGTTGGGCAGGTCGTTCCGGCAATACCGGACAGACCTGAACTGGGACAGATCGGTGGCCTGCTGCGTGCCGGACACGGATTGCGTGGATTGCCGTCACTATGCCGCCGGTTCAGCGGTAGTTACGGCGCGCCTTTATCGCCATGTGAATAATCTGGCCACTTTTAAATCGTGGCTGGATTATGTGGATACGTATCTGACGGTCTGGGTGATGGGTTATGAAAAAGGTGAGAATCTCTGCAATGAGATTATAGAGCCGCCCGGTGCGGCGATGTCGTAAAAAATAAATGTCATTGCGAGTCCCGACTTTTCGGGACGTGGCAATCTTGAAAAAATTATAGGTTTAGACTTCTCCCTTCGGTCGAAGTGACAGTTGTGATGATCGTCGGATCGAAATGACATAGATAGGAAGTATAGATGAAGACAGTCAGTTCCCTGCTGGATAAAGAATGGCATGAAAGATACAGGCGGATTTCCAATCTGAACATCCGCAGTTCCATCTACGATGTAACCAACCGCTGTAATTTGCGCTGCAAAGGCTGTTTTTTCTTTTCGTCGGGAGAGCATGAAGCGGCAGTGGAAGAAATGGATATCAAAAAATGGGAAGCATTTATCGACCGCGAAAAAGAGCGCGGTGTGAATCTGGCGATTTTAATTGGTGGAGAACCGACTCTTTGCATGGATCGTGTCGGGGCTTTCTACAAACGTCTGCCGACTTATTGTGCCACCAACGGCCTGATTAAGGTTCCCCGCGAAAAATTTCCAGATATGATGGTGGGGATTTCGCTATGGGGCAGCGCTGAAGATGAAAAGATCCTGCGCGGAAAGGATACCTTCGCAATCTCCAGCAAAAATTACGAAGGCGATGCCTACACGTATTATCTTTATACCATAACGCCGCGTCAGGTGGGGAAGATTGAGCCGGTCATCAAAAGAATTGTCGATGTCGGCTTAAAAGTTCATTTGCAGCTTTTATCCAATGACGAAGGCGTGGATGGCTTTTCCTGGCAGGAAAGTGAGCTCAAGGATTTGCGTTTTGAAATGGACGAAATGCTGGATAAATATCCGCAAACGGTTATTTCCTGCAAATACTATCATGAAATCATCACCACAGGCAAAATGATGGGAAGAAGTTTTGGCTGGAATGAATGTCCTTCCGTCACCGAAGCGCTGGATAACAGAGCCAACCGTCCCCGCCGTTTGATTCATTTTGCGCGCTGGGCTTCCGATTTGAAAACCGTTCATCGCTGCTGCACATCAGCGACCCGAGACTGCTCCACCTGCAAGGACGGCGCGGCCCACATGAGCTGGGTGATGGTCAATAAACGCGAGCACTTGAAGTCCACCAAAGATTTACAGAACTGGGTGGAAGTCTATGAAATGTTTGCCAAGTTGTACCACTTTATTCCTTGGTAATATCACGAAAATTTTGATATAGGCACACTCTATAACATCCTCGGTTTTCTCTTTTCCGCAGGAGATGTTTTTATTATTTTAAGGATCAATCATGAGTATCAAGAAGACCTTAATATTAGGTTACGATGCCGTATCGTCTCTGGGGACAGAGCTGGAAAATCAGTGGCAGAGAGCTGTAACCGGTGATTGCGGTATTGGAAAGTTGACCAGGTTTCCTCTGAGCGAAAATTTTCCGGTGCGTGTTGCTGGTGAGGTGGCGGAAATTGATACACGTCCGTATCCTTTTCTACAGCCGCGCGAAATGGCTCACTGGACATCGCCCATCTTCAAATACGCCCTCCTGGTTGTGCATCGCGCTCTGGAGCGCAGCGGCATTGTGATTTCGAAGGACATAGCGCCGCGGGTGGCCATTACTTTCAGCTCGGCGGTTGGCGGTCTTGATGCCGTTTTACAGGCTGATCGTTTGATGGTCGCTGACGGCAAGATGCCCCATCCCTTCACCAATCCCAATTCCTGCATCAATATGGTTGGCGGTAAGGTTTCTATTCTCACCGGCGCAACGGGGCCGATTTCTTCAACCATAACGGCCTGCGCTACCGGCATTACTTCACTGATCATCGGCGAGATGCTTCTACAAAGGAATATGGCGGATGTGGTTATTGGTGGAGCCGTAGATTTTCCTTTGGTAGAACCGATTGTTGCCGGATTTGCCACGATGAACGGTGCGTATCGTCCGAAAGAAGGACAACCTGAAGAGCCACCGGAAAAAACCAGCCGGCCGTTTTCTGTGAACCGGCGTGGTTTTGTGGTTTCAGAGGGTGCGGGCTGCATCATTCTGGCAACAGACGAATTTGCCAGATCCCACGGTCTTAAATCCCATCTTGAAATGGCCGGATGGGCCATGACGTCCGATGCCAGTCATTTCGTTTCACCGAACCTGACGACGGTACAGAGATGCATCGAAGAAACCATCATCCATGCCGGATTGAAACCGCAGGATATTGATGCGGTCAATGCTCACGCGACGTCTACAAAAATCGGCGATAAGGTGGAAGCTGATGCGTTAAAAAATATTTTTGGAAGTAAAATACCTCCGGTATCGGCGAATAAATCGCAGATGGGACACGCGATGGGTGCCTCCAGCGCCATAGAAGCCATTCTGGCGATGGAAGGAATGATGAAAGACACATTACTGCCGACGATTAATTATACGCCTGATCAGGAAATTGAGATTGATTGTGTCGCGGAAGGCGCAAGACGATTACAGCAGGAATTCGTCCTGAAAAACGCGTTTGGTTTTGGAGGTTGCAATTCCTGCATCATCTTGCGTAGGATTGAATGAAAAAACAATTTTGCAATTTACCAATTAGATGAACTGGTTATGAAAGGAAAAAACTATTATCTCAAATGTAATATCCCCCTTTCTTAAAGGGGGATCAAGGGGGATTATTCAATCGGTATAATTATATAAAATCTTCCCTAACCCCTCTTTAGAAAAGAGGGGAATTGCTAATTAAAGTATTTCAGAAACCACGATTTGTCGGGACGCGAAGTGTCCTGGCTAAGTCATGGCAATCTTATTATGATGTAATAAAGTAGAGAGTAATATGAAAGCTCCAAAAAACAGAAAAGTCTTTGTTGTCGGTTACGGTACGGCCACGCCGCTGGGCAGCACGTTTGAAAAAACATGGAAGAGGGCGGTGAAAGGCGAAGCCGGTTTCCGCAAAGTGACCCGCTGCAAGGTTGAATCGGCCTGCGATGTTGTCGGAGAAATACCGGACTGGTATCCGCTGGAACTGGATTTTACGGACGCGAAGGAAGTTTATAACTGGAATGCGGCATTTGTTATCTTAACGATGGCGGTTTGCAAAGAAGCATTGCAAAATTCCGGAATTACCATCGATGCGCAAATTGCACCGCGGATGGCTTGTCTGATCGGTTCGGCGCTTAACGGTTCGGACGCGTTTCGTATTGCCGTACATGATTTGGAACATCGTGGACCATTACGAGTCAGCCCGTATCTGTTGCCTAACTTGTGTGCAAACCTTCCTTCTGGAAAAGCAGGAATGCTGTTGAAATTTACCGGCCCGATTTTTTCACCGCAGGGCGCCTGCGCTTCAGGCAATCACGCGATCGGTATCGGTGCAAGAATGATACGTGACGGCGACTGTGATTTTGTTCTGGCAGGTGGCGCCGACACTCCGATATTGCCGGAACTTATTCACGGGTTTGCCAACATGAACGCTACCATCAAGGTGAATCCCAAAGATCGTGCGTATGATAATCCGGCTCTGGCATCGCGTCCTTTCAGCGTTGACCGCAAGGGTTTTGTCCTTTCCGAAGGAGCCGGTGTGGTTGTTCTGGCGGCGGATGATGCCATCAAGGCTTACGGACTGAAACCTAAAGCGGAAGTTTTGGGAATAGGGTGGACATCAGACGCTCATCACTATACCAGCCCCAACACGTCAACCATTATCCGGGCCATCAGGGAAACAATCGAGGATTCCGGATTGAAACCGGAAGACATTCAGTATATCAACGCTCACGGCACATCGACAACTAAGGGCGACAGCACGGAAGTAAAATGTCTGCGGGAAGTGTTCGGCAAAAAAATAGAAAAGATCCCCGTATCCTCCAATAAATCCCAATTGGGGCACACACTGGGCGCGACCGCGGCTATTGAAGCCGCCTTGACGATTGAAGGTATGAAAAAAGGAATTATTTTACCAACGATCAACAACATTCCCGATCCGGAATTTTCCGATATCGATGTTGTGCCCAATGAAGCACGCAGGCAGAAATGCGAAATCGCTCTTTCCAACGCATTTGGTTTTGGTGGAACAAATTGCTGTGTTATTTTTAGAGGAGTATAGAATGAAGCCCAAGCCTTTTAAACCGGAAATTTACAATCATGATAAACGTTACGTGCGTGATACAACCACCGGGCTTGTCTGGCATCGTTCAACGTACAGGGTTTTGTATATTGATACCGATCGCTCGCAGGTGGTTTATCATTCCAACTACCTGCGTTATTTTGAATTCGGCCGGACATCTCTGATGCGGGATATTGCTTATTCCTACAAGGAAATAGAAGAAAGCGGCTATGTTTATCCGATTTATGATATGGGGGTGAGTTTTTATCAGCCGTTGTTCTATGATGACGTGATGTATATTCACACCCGGCCGGTGAATCTGGAGCGTGTACGTTTGCAGTTTGACTATCTGATAACGCACGCGGAAAAGGGAAATATTGTCTGTATCGGTTTCACGAAACATTGCGCCCTGAATCAGTCCGGCACTCCCGTGGCCGTTGATCCGAGGACGGTTCAAGTATGGAAATCATTTCCGGCTTAAAAAAGAAAAAAAGATATTTTTGTGATATTAAGATCCATCCTTATCTGCGGGATCACCTTGTAGAGGGGAAAGTCGTGTTGCCGGCAGTGGAAGCTCTGATCGTCATGGCCGGAATTGTTAAAAATAATTATCCACAGATGAATATGAATTGTTTGAAAAATGCTGTGTTTTCGCGTTTTCTGGCCATTGAGCCTGATGCCAAATCTCAGCCTGTATTTGTTGATTGGGAAGATTCCAGCGATGGTGTGGTTAGTGCTTCATTGTTCACTACTTTAAAATCAAAAAAGGGAAATATCAGCCGGGAAATAGAACACGCGAAAGTGAGTTTTTATCAAGGTGGTTCTGAAGAGTCTTGCAAACCACCTTTTTCTGCCGTGAACAGACTAAAAGGTGACTGCATCAGCATTCCGTCAGCAACCGTTTATCGTGACCTTATTCCTTTTGGGAAATCTTATCAAAATATTATAGGAGATTTATCCGTTTCGCCTGAAGGAGCTCTCGCTTATATTTCCGGCGGAGATAATGAAGCTGATGAAGATCTTCTCGGTTCGCCTTTTCCTCTGGATGCGGCAATGCATATAGCCTGTGTCTGGGGACAGCGTTTTGCCGGCATTGTTCCGTTTCCCGTAGGATTTGAAAAAAGAATCATTCATCGAAAGACGAAAAAAGGAGAAGAATATCTAGGGCGGGTTGTGCCTTTAAGCGTTAATAAGGATTCTGTTATTTTTGATGCCTGGATTTACAAGAATGATGTTATGTATGAATGTATCAGCGGAATGAAACTGATGGATGTAACCAAGGGAAGGATGTGTCCCCCGGACTGGATAGTTGATAGTGAATAGTGAATAGTGAATAGTGAATGGTGAATGGTGAATGGTGAATGGGAAGGACATTAATAATATTTCTTTTCGCTTATCTTGCCGGGTCGATAAATTTCGCTGTTATTTTTTTTAAGATTATGGGCAAGAAGGATCCGCGTCTTAGCTACAGTGGTAACGCGGGAACGACAAATGTTTACCGCCAGGCGGGTATGGCATGGGCGACTTTTGTTTTCTTGCTGGATATCGGTCGGGCAATGGTGATGGCTGTTATCGCTCTTTATTATTTAAAATCAACTTTAATTCCCTGGGCCGGGTTTTTTCTTGTTTTAGGAAACAGCTTTCCCTGCTTTCATGGTTTTCGTGGTGGTAAGGGAGTAGCCAATTATCTGGGATTTACGATTTTTGTCTCGCCGTGGGTAGTGGTTCTTTCCTGCGCTATCTGGCTGGTTGTTTACGGAATAGTCCGGGTTCCTTTTATAGCTTCATTTTTCATGGTATTTACCCTGGCCATCGGACAAGCTCATACTTTCGACTGGCAATTTATTGCAGTTACCGGAGCCGTCGCAGCATTTTTACTGATTATATACAATCACAGGAAAAACATCATCAAGCGTGCTATGCCTGAGAACTGACACAATATAGATAATTAAATTCCAAGAATAAAATTGTCCAAATGTTTGTTTTTCGTCGGCTTATCAGTTTCAATATGCGCAAGCTGTGTGAAAGAAAATATAAAAGAGGTTGACTGAATCGATCGTATTGTTTATATTTTCAATGCAATTGAATACAGCGCAATATTAGAAAATCACTTATCAAACAACTTTCTTTAATTCAATATTGCCCGTTATAACAAACACTTTTGTCGTCTGTAATATTTTAACAAAGGTATTGAGAAATACTGATCTGAAACGCAATATACAATTTTGTCCGAAGTTGAAGCAAAACGCGCGAAACAAAGAAGGAGAAGCATATGAAAATGAATGAAGCGGAATGCCTCGAAAAATGGAGCTCCATGGCGGCATCAAGCAGCTTGGTGGACTCTTCTTTGTATGCCAAGTATGATGTAAAAAGGGGATTACGCGATATCACAGGTAAGGGGGTTCTTGCCGGACTGACGCAAATCGGTGAGGTGCAGGCTCATACGCAGATAGGAGATGATGAATCGGAACTCGGGCCGGGATGTCTGATATACCGTGGCATCGATATAACGGAAATTGTATCAGGATTTGTCGCGGACAAGCGCAGTGGTTTCGAAGAAACATGTTATCTCCTGCTTTTCGGCGAGCTTCCCGATAAGGAAGAACTTGAACGATTCCAAAAACTGCTGATAGCTTATCGTTCTTTACCGGATGATTTTGTCCACGACTCCATCCTTAAACTTTCCAGCCGCGATATTATGAATGCCATTTCCCAGAGCGTCTTATCCATGTATGTTTTGGATGAGCGGGCCGAGGATATCGAAATTCCGAATGTGCTGAGGCAATGCATCAAACTGATCGCAGTTTTTCCTCTGCTGCTGGTGTATTGTTATCAGGCATACGCCTATCGTTACGTCAATAAAAGTCTGGTCATTCACAATCCTGGGAGGCATTTATCGACCGCCGGAAATTTTCTGCATATGCTCAGAGATGACAGCAAATTCACGGCGCTGGAACAGAAGCTCCTGGATTTGGCTTTGGTTCTGCACGCGGAGCACGGCGGCGGAAATAATTCGTCCTTTACGGTACATGTGGTTACATCCAGCGGTACCGATACGTATTCAGCAATTGCTGCGGCCATGGGATCGCTCAAGGGTCCGCGTCACGGGGGTGCCAACATCAAGGTTGTGCAAATGTTTGAAGATCTGAAACAACATGTTTCCAACTGGGATGACGACAATCAAATAGCAGATTATCTGATAAAACTTCTCAACAAGGAGGCGTTTGACCGGACCGGTTTGATTTACGGTATTGGACACGCTGTTTATTCGGTTTCCGATCCGCGCGCATTGATTTTAAGGGAATATGTGGCGAAACTGGCTCAGGAAAAGGGACTTTCCGAAGAAATGGTGCTTTATGAAAGAGTGGAAAGGATAGCTCCTGAAATCATCGGACATGAACGAAAAATGTATAAGGGCGTCAGCGCCAACGTCGATTTCTACTCGGGGTTCCTGTATCGTCTTCTGGATATTCCCCCTGAGCTGTACACGCCGCTTTTCGCCATGGCGAGAATTGCCGGTTGGAGCGCGCACCGCATCGAGCAGTTGGCCAATGGCGGAAAAATTATTCGACCGGCATACAAAAGCGTGGCGTCGTGCCGACATTATGTTCCCATAAAGAATAGAAAAAACAAATAGCAAATCGCTTTTCTGAAGCGGTCTCAGTAATCCGGTGATGAAAGCATCCGGTTCACGTTGCCGGATATCTTGTGTTAAAATAAATTGTTGAGCCTTTGATGATATTCTTCAAGCGTAAAACGGTATTCCTGCGTGCCGTAGGTTTCCACAGCGTAGGAAGCTGAGATACTGCCCATTTTCGCGCTCTCCACAATATCCTTGCCCCGAACCAGGCCGCTCAGCAGACCGCCTCTGTAAGCGTCTCCGGCGCCTGTCGGATCCACCACATTTTTTAACTTGAACGCGGGAATGGATATTTCGCTTTCCAGCGTAGACACCTGCGAACCCTGTTCTCCCAGCGTGGTGATGATCGTTCCGGCCATTTTCAGCAGTTCGTTTTTAGTCAGACCGGTTTTACTGATGACAAGGCTGAGTTCATAATCGTTGACAATCAGTATCCGGCATCCTTCGATCGCCTGAATCAGATCGTTCTTGTCCCACATCGGCAGGGACTGTCCGGGATCCAGAATATAATCGATGCCTTTGGCCTTGCAGATGCGCGGATATTCAACCATGTCGTCGAAATTGCCGGGCGAAACGATAACAATTGTTTTCCGGGGGTCGAATTGGTCGAAATCAATTTTACATTGGTATTTCATCGCACCGGGGTTGAAGCCGGTAATCTGATTGTCGGACAGATCAGTGGTAATATAGGCTCCGGCGGTAAACTCGTCGGCAATGATTTTAATGTTTTCCGTGGAGATGCCGTTTTGCTGAAGCCACGTGAAATATTTCTGGTAATCGTGGCCGATTGTGGCGCAAATCAGAGGCTCTTCTCCCAGCATCTTCAGCGCATAGGCAATGTTGCCCGCCGTGCCGCCGAATTTTTCCTTCATACCGTTCACCTGGAAGCAGACATTCAGCATATGGATTTTATCAGGCAGGATATGATCGGAAAAATATCCGGGGAAATCCATAATCCTGTCATATGCCATCGAACCGGAAACAATAATTTTCATAAAATCAGCCCTTATAAATTTCTCGAAATAATCATTTTAAGCTGCGAGAATATAAAGAAAATCTATCCATGTGTCAATTATATTTTGATCGGGGGAATATTATCTTTTAACGCACGTTGCTGTTCATAATGTCGGCAGCGATGGAACGCACATTTTTCATTGCAGTTTGAAGATCAATAGAGAGCAGATGCCGGTCTTTCATAACGATTCTGCCGTTGATAATACTGGTTTTAACGTCGGCACCCCGTGCGGCATAAACAAGCTGAGAGTAACAATTGTAACACGGTGTCAGATGCGGTTGATTCATATCCACTAAAATAATGTCGGCTTTTTTTCCGGTTTCAATGGAACCGATGAATTTATTTAATCCTAGCACTTTCGCCCCGCCGATGGTGGCCATCCGGCAAACCGTTTCCGCGTTCATGACTGTCGGATCAAGAGACGTTACTTTGTGAACTTTTGCCGCCGAATCCATTTCACGGAACATATCCAAATCATTATTGCTGGCGCATCCATCTGTTCCCAGTCCGACAGTTATTCCTTTCTCCAGCATTTCGGGTACGGGTGCGACACCCGCCGCCAGTTTCATGGAACTTTCCGGATTGTGTGAAACCTTCACACCAAGATCGGCAAATATTTTCATATCTTCTGATGTCAGCCAGTTGCAGTGAACGGCAATGGTTTGTTCGTCCAGAACATCCAGATCATGCAGAAGTTGCACAGGCTTTTTACCGTATCGATTCAGGATAGTATCGGTCTCATCTTTATTTTCGAGCAGATGTATTAAATAAAGAATGTCTGCTTCGCGAGCGGCTTTCTTTACCCGTCTAAGTGTATCGGGCGAACACGTGTAAGGAGAATGACAAAAATATGCCGGTGTAATCAATGGCGCATATGATTGCCACCGATTGACAAAGCGTTCAGCCACCTTCATCATTTTGTCGGCCTTGGCCTGATCAGACATGAATATATCGGCAAATCCCTGCGATACGACAGCCCTCATTCCGACAGCGTTTACGGCTTCTGCAGTGGTATCTTCAAAAAAGTAGCCGTCGCAAAAAGTTGTCGTGCCGGAAAGAATCATTTCGGCCATAGCCAGCATAGCGCCATTGTAAACCATTTTTTTATTGACGAAACGCATCTCTACCGGCCAGATATGCTTGCTTAGCCACTCCATGAGCGGTAGATCGTCAGCCATGCCCCGGAAGCATACCATCGGTATATGTGTATGTGTGTTCACCAATCCGGGCATAACGATGCAGCCGGATGCGTCAATGGTCTCCGTGGCTTTGCACGTATCGTTTTCTCTATCGGTATTTTTTCCTGCAACAACGATAACGCCGTCTTTAATGCCGACAAAACAATCTTCAATAATGTCCGTCCCGGCGGACATGGTTAAAAGCGTTCCGCCGGTAATGATTATATCAAGGTTATTTTCCTGCAAATGTTCTCTCATTCATGTCCTCCGTTGGGGGAGGTGTCCCGATATTGTATTGGGACGGAGGTGGATACTTGTGATGGCGCATTTTTCAAATTCGTCATCACAAAAAGAATTTTAGCTTTAATAAAATGTCCACCCCCTTAATCCCCCGCCAGCGGTGGACAGATATCAAATTTATTTAGCCGCCGGAGATACTGTAAATGTCACGGTTTTACTCCCGGATAGATTACAGGTTGCGGTCACTTCCAGTTTATCGCCCTTGGCGGCTTCCACTTTGTAGGTATAGGTAAAAGGTACTTCTTTGGGTTGCGTATCATAATTGGTTGTACTGACGACCATGTTGTTTTTCTTGATTTCAACGGTTTTAATGTGATGCATGCCGGGAAACAAAGATTTGTGTGTCATGGTTACTGAAAGAGTTTGCGATGCGGAATCATATTTAATGGTTACGTCCTTGGGCGCGTCGGCGTACGAGATTTGTGGAGAAAGACAAAGGATAGTTAATGCAAGAAATAGCGTCCCAAAAATCAGCGTTGAAATTAAGGTTGTTCTTTTCATGGCAGACCTCCTAAATTTTAATTAAATTATTATTGGTGGCGAATGATAATATATTAACTGTTTAATTAACAGCGAAAAATAAGTTGTTGAAAAGTTAAATCTAATTAGCTAGTATTTTATACCATTTTGATTTCAAAGGATAACGAGACGGCAAGGAGGAGGCTCCGCAGGCGTATTACTAATACGTTGAGGAAGCCGACGACGCAGCCAACAAAGTTAGCCGAAGAAAGCGAATTGGTATAACAAACGGAGGTGTTTATGAGCGCACTACTCCTTGCCCGTCTTCAGTTCGCCTTCACCATATGTTTTCATTTTCTCTTCCCGGCCATGACGCTGGGAACATCCCTGATCATCGTTATATCCGAAACGCTTTATCTGATAAAAAAAGACGAGACGTATAAAAAAATAACGGATTTTCTGGTCAAATTGCTGGGGCTGATTTTTGTTGTCGGTGCCGCAACCGGAATTGTTATGGAGTTTTCCTTCGGCACGAACTGGTCGGGCTATTCGCGGGCGGTGGGCGATATTTTCGGGCCGATCCTTGCCGCGGAGGGTGTATTGGCGTTTTTTTTGGAATCGGTCTTTCTGGGGGTGCTACTTTTCGGCCGCAACAGGGTTTCTCCCGGAGTTTACTGGCTGTCCGCTCTGCTGGTTTTTATCGGCGGCCATCTTTCCGCCTTCTGGATCGTCGTTGCCAATTCCTGGATGCAGACTCCTGCGGGTTACACCATCAATGAAGCAGGGAAAATTGTTCTGGGAAATTTTAACGCTGCCGTCTTTAATCCTTCAACGATTGTCAGATATCATCACACCATTATTGCTTCATGGATAACAAGCGCGGTCATGGTGGCGGGCATTGCCGGATATTACGTACGGAAAGACCTGCATGGCGAGACTGCAAGAACAATGCTTAAAATCGGTATCATTCTTTTTGCGCTTACACCGCTTCTTCAACTGGGAGTGGGACACGCTCATGCGATAAAAGTCATTGATTTGCAGCCGGAAAAAGCGGCGGCCATGGAAGGCCATTTTAATACGATGAAGGGAGCTCCCATTTATGCCTTGGGTTATGTTGATGAACAAAATCAAAAGACCTATGGAATTTACATTCCCAAAGGTCTGAGCTTTCTCTACAACTTCGATTGGAACTCCGAGATAAAAGGATTGAATGATTATCCGAAAGAAAACTGGCCGCCGGTGAATTTTGTTTTTCAAACTTATCACATCATGGTGGGAGCCGGAGTTGCCATGATTGCTTTGGGATTGCTGGGGGCTTTTCTGCTCTGGAGAGGCAAACTTTATGAGAACAAATTGTATCTTTTCATTTTGCCTTTTCTTATACCACTGCCGCATATCGCCCATGAAACGGGATGGATAGCCGCGGAAGTGGGACGCCAGCCGTGGATAATCTATAAGCTGATGAAAACTTCCGATGCCGCGTCAGTGGTAGTCTCCGCGGGAGAGATTACATTCAGCGTGATTATGTTCTTCCTCATTTATCTGCTTCTGGCGGCAATGTTTATAAAAATATTTCTGAAAATTGTTCAAAAAGGTCCAACTGTATGATGCAGAAGAAAAAAAGTGAAAAATGGGCAATAAATAGAACCGTCCCAATATTTCCCTAGATTCAATGGATCTTTTAACCGATTCTACAAAAATAAATAGTGTCCATAAATTTGTGAGGTTCAGAATAATGAAAACGCACAAGTTAATTTATATAATAGGAATAATCATAGCGATTCTACTTATCGTAAAAGGTTTATTTTTTGAAGAATTAAGCGCTTCGAGTATCATGGAGATTGTTTTTATTATTATCTTAATATTAATATTTGCCAGCAGGTTATCTAAAATGAGAAAGAAAAAAAATAACGGGGACGACGAAACGGGGGACAGCATCCAATAAAAAGCGTTAAATAAGTAACGGAGGAATAAATGGAATACATACAGAATTATCAGACTCTCTGGTTTTTTCTTATTTTAATTCTTCTTGTCGGTTATTCACTTCTGGATGGATTTGATTTGGGCATCGGTGCGTTGCTTCCTTTTCTGGGCAAGACCAAAGAGGAAAAGGATATTTTAATCAATTCCATCGGTCCCGTCTGGGACGGCAATGAAGTCTGGCTGGTCACCGGAGGCGGTGCTTTGTTTGCCGCTTTTCCTCACGCCTATGCCACGGCCTTTTCCGGATTTTATCTGGCGATGATGCTGGTGTTGTTTGCCCTGATATTCCGGGCTGTTTCCATGGAGTTTCGCGCGAATGATGAGGCGCGGGCATTAATCTGGGAAAAGGCTTTTATTGCCGGCAGCGCTCTGGCGGCTTTGTTGTTCGGTGTGGCATTGGGCAATGTGGTGTACGGCGTGCCGCTGGATAATAGAATGGAATTTACCGGAAACTTTTTCACCCTGCTTCGTCCGGTGCCGCTGATATTCGGCATTACCGGTTTTGCCGCTGTGCTCTTGCAGGGTGCCACTTACGCCGTGATGAAAACGGAAGGAGAGTTGCGGGAGAGGTCTTTCCTTGCGGTCAGTATTCTGGTGTGGGTAAATTTTGTAACGGCAATTGTCTATTTTGTAACGATTGTCTTTACCTTTGATAATATGGCCACAAACTGGATGTTCTATCTGGCGGTTTTGTTTACCCTGCTGTGGCTTTCGGCAATTTTATTTTCCGTCAAACATAAAAATGATTCCGCTCCTTTCTGGGAATCATCATTTGCTTTTATCGGTCTATGGCTTATCGTGGCGGCGGTTCATTTCCCGGACCTGATTAAAGCCAGCAACGACCAGATGCTGAATATTACAATTTACAACAGTTCCACCAGCTTGCAGACATTAAAGTTAATGAGCGTCATCGCGCTTGTCGGAATGCCGATTGTTGTTGCCTACACCGTTTTTGTTTATCGAATTTTTAAAGGCAAGACGAAATCATCAGTTCATTATTGATACGAAAATACGATCGTAGAGAATGATAAAATTAATATTCATAGGCATTGACAGGTTTAAATAATTATTCTACTTTCTTTTTAATGAAAACAGATTTCTCCAGGAAAGAAACGGACATCTATCTTAAGAAGTTGAGTC
>CAYZRT010000035.1:0-23468 GCA_964480875.1 uncultured Smithella sp.
GTTCCAATGCGAGCGATGTGTTGCTCGGTGGTACCGGCAAAGACCTTTTAGTAGGCGGTGGCGGCGATGATGTTATTTTAGGAGATAAATCACTTGCGTATGTTGTTGATGACTTTAACTGGTCGTTTAGTATTGTTGATTACGGAGTATCCTTTTTAATAAACGACATTGAAACTTTGAAATTATACGCTCCCTGGCCTGACGATGTAAAGTATGCGCTTCAGGATGATGACGTTATCTATGCCGGGACGGGGAACGATTATGCCTCCGGTTGCGGTGGCGCTGATGAAATATATGGAGGCAACGGAGATGATACGTTGGTCGGTGACGGTTCGGAAGCAGATTTGCCGCTGGAATTTCATGGCGCAGATTTTATCGAAGGCGGGGACGGCAATGACAAAATCAGAGGGAACGGCGGCGACGACTATATAGACGGCGGAGCCGGAACAGACAGCCTTTACGGTGGCAAGGGCAATGATGAACTGTTTGGCGGCAGTGGTAATGATTATATAGAAGGCGATCTTTCGGATGTTGCCGGAGACGATTATCTGGACGGCGAAGACGGCGATGACACATTAATCGGTGCGGGCGGTGCTGATGAACTCTTCGGCGGCGAGGGCAATGATAGTTTGTATGGCGATGCCGACAATGTTGACGAGGCGGATAAGGGCAATGACTATATCGACGGCGAAGGCGGGGATAATTATATTTTCGGTGACGGCGGGAACGATACGCTGTTTGCCGCTGAAGGCGACGATACGATTTACGGCGATAAAGGCGACGACTACATTGATGCCGGTGACGGTGCCAATACTGTTGTGGGTGGTGACGGTGATGATATCCTTTTTACCGGTACGGGCAATGACTGGATACAAGGCGATGCCGGCAATGATTATCTAGACGATCTCGCCGGTAACAACACCTTATTAGGCGGTGAAGGAAACGACACGCTTTTTGGCGGTATTGATATTGATACCTTACAGGGCGATGCGGGTGATGACTATCTGGATGGCGGTTTGGGCAATGATTATATGCTGGGCATGGACGGCTCGGATACGGTATGGGGCGGCGAAGGCAACGATTTTGTAGATGCCGGTGCGGGAAATGATGCTATTGATGGCGAAGCCGGCAATGATACATTAAAAGGCGATACCGGTGATGACTTTATAGACGGCGGTCTGGGCGATGACCAACTGGATGGAGATGCGGGTAACGATACGCTCTATGGTGGCGACGGCAACGATACTATCTGGGGTGACGACGGCAATGATACGTTATTGGGCGGCGCAGGCAATGATACGCTGGACGGCGGCGCGGGCAGCAATACCATCGATGGCGGCACGGGCAATGATACCTATGCTTTAGGCATAGGAGGCGGCTTGAATACTTTTATATTTTATGCCGACGATTATGCATCAGCCACAGACACCGTACAATTTGGCGGGGGGATAACGTCAGATAACCTTTTCCTGGTAAAGAACGGCGATAGCCTCCGGATGAATATCCAGGGAACGAATGATTTATTTACCATGGATAATTGGTTTGGCGGCGATGCTTACAAACCGGATCAGTTCAGCTTTGCCGATTCAACCGCAATGACGGCTGCACAGATGGATGCATTATATGCAAGCAGTGTTAAATATGGCACCAACGGCAACGATACGCTAAACGGCGGCACCATGATCGGCGGCAAAGGCGATGACCTGTACTACGTTAACAATTTTTACACGGTTATTTTGGAGAATGCCGATGAAGGCCTAGATGCCGTCGATAGTTCGGTTTCTTATGAGCTTCCAGCCAATGTAGAGTATATGAGGTTATATGGTAATGGTCATTGTACTGGTATTGGTAACGAACTGGATAACCTCATCAGAGGGATAAGCACAGGTTCTTATTTTATCTATGGCGCTGGCGGCAATGACACAATAGCCGGGGGTAATGGCAACAGCACAATAGAAGGCGGCGCCGGTGATGATGAGTTATACGGCGGCAATAACGCTTGCCCCATTCAATATCTTACTGTCAATGGTAACGACACATACATATTTAGATCGGGTTTCGGACATGATACTATTTATGATGGAGATTCAACACCCGGCAACATCGACATCATCTATTTTGATGAAACCATCAGCTCTGCAGACATAACTCTTCGCCGCTGGTCAACAGATGTTCCTGGTACGTTTGATCCTGATGGTCATTATGGCGACTGGCTTTTAATTACCGATATAATGACCGGGGATACGATCATGGTTGAATACTGGTTCAACGACACAGACTATTGGCAGGTGGAATATATTTGGTTTGCCGATGGGACGATTTGGACCGCAGATATGATTGAAGAAATGGCTATCGTATCAAGTGATGGGACGTTCTATAGTGATTATCTAAAGGGAACTGATGGGGATGATTCGATTGCCGGTCTGGCGGGATATGATTATATCGAAGGATACGCTGGAAACGATACGCTGGATGGCGGTGATGATGATGATGAAATCTATGGCGGCGCCGGGGACGACGTCATTTATGGAGGCGGAGGATGGAATTCATTACACGGTGACGACGGGAATGATACGATTTACAGTGGCGAAGGGAGCGATATGCTCGATGGCGGTGCCGGAAACGACGTACTATATTGTGGCGAAAATGGCAATGAAGACGTCTATGGCGGTGACGGGAACGACACAATTTATGGCGGAACGGGGAATGATTTTATCGATGGCGGCGCCGGGGTTGATGTGATGTATGGGAGCACAGGAGACGACAGGTATTATGTGGACAATGCTGATGATGTGATTGTTGAGAATGTTGGTGAAGGCATCGATGTAGTATGCTCACAATTCAGTTATACTTTACTGGACAATTTCGAGAACTTGAATCTCTGGTATGGGGCAGGTAACATCAATGGTACAGGTAATGATCTGGACAATATTATTGCCGGTAATGAAGGAAATAATATTTTGTCAGGTGGAAGTAGCGGCCATGATACGCTCTGGGGCGGGGATGGTGATGACACATATATTGTCGATCGCCCTGATATTATAGTGTCCGAATTCGTCGTCATTGAGGGTTTCAACCCCAAAGGGATTGATACAGTTTTGAGTTC
Organism: uncultured Smithella sp.; assembly: GCA_964480875.1. Lineage (GTDB taxonomy): Bacteria > Desulfobacterota > Syntrophia > Syntrophales > Smithellaceae > Smithella. Next base: position 3,107 of record CAYZRT010000035.1, read on the forward strand.
GATTACCTACACTCTTCCCACCAGGGTGGAAAACCTGACGTTGACAGGCACATCGGCAATCAACGGCGCCGGCAATGTTTTGAATAATATTTTAATCGGCAACAGCGTCGCAAATATATTGGATGGCTTAGCAGGCAACGATAGTTTATCAGGGCAGGAAGGGGATGATACTTATAAATTCGGCATAGGCAGTGGCGAAGATACTATATCCAATTATGCCGATGATTATGCTGTTGCGACAGATAAAGTTTTGTTTGGCGCGGGGATATTAACCGCAAGTTTGAATCTGGTGAAATTTGGTGATGATCTCCGGATAAAAATTAATGAAAGTACAACAGACATGTTAATCATAAAAGACTGGTTTAAAGGCGATGCGTACAGGGTTGACCAGTTTCAGTTTAATGATGGCACAATTCTGACCGGAGATCAGCTTGAGGCACTGGGATATACTGATTCCACAATATATGGGACGCCGGGTGATGATTATCGTTCTGGTTCTAACGAGGCCGATGGAATAATCGGCTATGAAGGAAACGATACCTTAATAGGCAATGAAGGCAATGACGTGCTTGAAGGTGGTGCGGGAGACGACATCTTGGACGGCGGACCTGGCGCAGATACAATGTTTGGTGGATCAGGTAACGACACATATATTGTGGATGAATGGGAAGATGTCATTATTAATAACACTGATGAAGGGATAGATACCATTCAGAGTTCGATTTCTTATAGTTTGGGAAATAATGTGCATGTGGAAAACCTTGTCCTGACAGGCGACGCGTATGCAGGCAGCGGTAATGCACTGAATAACATAATAACCGGTAATGACCTTGATAATTGGCTTCGCGGTCAAGGTGGCAACGACATCCTTCACGGAGGCGCAGGAAACGACACTTATGAATTCGGTATCTGTGATGGTGTGGACACCATCACAGATATTTCAACCCTTGCTCAAGGGAATGTGATTGTATTCGGCGAAGGAATTACGGCAGATAATCTTACCTATGTAAAAAATGATACGCGTTTGACGATCGTTATTGGTGATAACGGTGATGCCATTAATTTGCTTGATTTTGATCAGACTGAAACAAACGGGTCCCTTGTTGTCAGAACGCTGCAATTTGCCGATGGAAGTCAAATGAATATCATCGATTTGTTTACTGCTGATGTTAATAATACACCTATCGTCAACAATCCGATTATAAATCAGACAATAACAGAAGACACTGCCTTCACCTTTACTGTACCGTTGAATACTTTCACCGATATTGATGTAGGTGATATCCTAACCTACAGCGCCACACTGGCTGACGGTTCAGATCTGCCTTCGTGGTTATCCTTTGACGCAAAAACTCAAAGTTTCAGCGGCACGCCGAATAATGACGATGTGGGAACTTTATCACTTAAAATCACAGCAACCGATATGGAAGGAGCCAGCGTGTCCGATGAATTTGATGTAACTATTGTCAATGTTAATGATGCACCGATTGCTGTTAATCCGATAGCGAGTCAATCAACTTTGGAAGATGAGTTCTTTACATTTACTGTGCCCTCCAATACTTTCAAGGATGTTGATGTTGGCGATATCTTGACCTACAGCGCCACACTTGCTGACGGTTCGGCGCTACCTTCGTGGTTATCCTTTGACGCCAATACTCAAAGTTTCAGCGGTACACCGACCAATGATGATGTCGGAACCCTATCTTTAACAGTAACGGCAACCGATCTGGCAGGTGCGAGTGTATCCGATGACTTCGATGTTACCGTGGTTAATGTCAACGATACACCGGTTGTTGCGAATGCGATAGCCAATCAGACTACGCTGGAAGATGAGGTTTTCAGCTTTACAGTTCCGGCCAACACCTTTGTGGATATAGATGCAGGTGATGCTCTGACCTATAGCGCGACATTGGCTGACGGAACGGCTCTGCCTTCATGGTTGACTTTTGATACGGTGACGATGACCTTCAGCGGAACACCGACCAATGACGATGTTGGAATGCTTTTACTTAAAGCAACGGCAACAGATAACGCCGGTGCAAGTGTATCAGACGATTTTGATTTGACAGTCGTTAATGTCAACGATGCACCGGTTCTTCAAAATCCATTAGCGGATCAAACAATCAATAAAGGTGACCTGTACAATTATATGATTCCGGCCAACACCTTCAACGATATTGACGCCGGCGATACACTGACTTACACCGCGACACTTGCTGACGGATCAGCCTTGCCTTCGTGGCTGACCTTTGATTCGGCAACACAGACTTTCAGTGGCACGCCTGCCGTTACCGGAAAAATATCCGTAAAAGTAACTGCGACCGATACATCCGGAGTCGTCGCAACGGATGATTTTGATCTGGATATCCGGCACATCGTTTATGGAACCGATAGCATGAACCCTGTCATAAGCGGGGACGATAACGACTTAATTTATTCTTTAAATGGAATGGATATTGTGCTCTCAGGGGCCGGCGATGACATTATTTACGGCGGAAATGATAACGATTATCTCTTTGGGGAAGGTGATAATGACATTATTTATGGTGAAGATGGCAGAGACTATATCGATGGCGGTTTCGGCAACGACATGATCAACGGCGGGTCCGATGCCGACACCATGACCGGTGGCTGGGGCGATGATACCTATATCGTTGATCATACGGGAGATGTCGTTAATGAATATCTTTTCCAGGGAACGGATACGGTCCAAAGTTCGGTTACCTGCAGTTTGAGCAGTAACGTGGAGAATTTAGTCTTGACAGGAACTTCGGCGATCAATGGTACGGGAAACATCTCAAACAATACTCTGACCGGCAACAGTGCGGCTAACACCCTGACCGGCAATGCCGGCAAAGATACCCTGGAAGGCGGTCAGGGGAATGATATCTTAACCGGGGGAAGCGGCAGCGATACCTATCTTTTCCGCAAAACCGACGGACAGGATGTCATTAATGAAACTTACGGCATATGGGGAGATTCGGATACACTGAAGCTTATCGAAGCAACAACAACCGAGCCGGTTATCGTCAAGCAGGGCAACGATTTGTATGTTTTCACGGATGCAAACAACTACGTGAAGATAGCCAGTGAATTTCAGGCGACGAACTACGGAATCGAAAGACTGGAAGTATTCGATGGTCACTACATCACCAGAAATGATATCCAGACGATTGTGGATACGATGAGCGCTATTAACGACAATGCCGGCATGGACGTCATGCAGAAATACAACGCCATGATGGAAAGCGAACAGTACCAGAACATTCTGGCGGCCAGCTGGCAGCAGTAGTTGTCCCTTGCATTTATCTGAAGTAAAAACCCCTGCGGTTTTCCAAAAACCGCAGGGGTTTCGTGTTTAAGAAAGAATCATTAAATTAGTCTACTGCTGAATATTGAATTTTTTAAGAGCGTTTTCGATGTTTTTCCTGCTTTCCTGAACTTTGCGAATGATTTCTCTGCCGGATTCTTCAGTCAGGATTTTCGCATCTATTGCACGTTCAAGCTCTGTAATATATTCGGAAAGCAAACCGTAATCATTTCTTAAGGTGATGACAAAGGTTCGTAATTCGGCAACCAGCATGTTGATATGTTCCGCAAGATCCTTCAGGTCATCCCATTTTCTTAGTTTTATGACCACGTCAAGATCTCCCTCGGTAATCCTGTCCAAAGATTTCTTCAGGCGGAATAAAGGTCCGGCGACTTTATGGGAGATAAAAATACTGACCGCTCCGAAGAATATAATAATGCCTCCGATCCACGGCCATATCTTGGCGTGTAAAAGAAGAAGCGCTCTGGCGGCATCGGCTTTTTCGGCGAGGGGATAATCGAAATAGAGTGTCAGAATATAAGGGGCAAATATAATGGTAACAAACATCAACGTGTAGCTTAGGAGAAGCAGTATGGTGAGCAATATATATTTCGTCTGAAACTTCTTTTCTATAAAATAATTTCTGCGCTTGTGAAAATTCATAGTTATCTTCCTTATTGTGTTATCCGGGAATCAATTAATGTCAGGACCGTGTGTTTGGCATCCTTTGCCCGGGCCGTCACCGTGTAACTTGACCCGCTGATGGAGTATTCCGGAGAATCTAATTCTTCTTTTATCTGTTCGCAAAGTCCTGAGGAAAAAACTCTTCTATCTGCTTCATCAACGCAGTTGGTGAAATTAATGCTACCAGGATATGTTCCATAGTCCAATTGGTATTCCGTAAGAGCCTTTCCCGCGTTGTCGAGAACGGATGTTGCAACAGTCACCCTTGCCTTGCCGATGTAATTTGTGTAGATGGAAATCGCGATGAGTACGAGAACGATTAAAACGAGAAGAGCGACGAGTAATTCAATCATCGTAAACCCTGAGCGTCTTTTGTTTAAAAGAATCAAATGCACGGCTCTTTCTTTTAATTTTCGGCTCATTCAGCTTCCTCACATTGATTTGTGACAGCAAAGCCATGAAAAACTTTGCATCCGGAAATAAACGAAAATACTTTTTAACTATGTCTAAGTATATGAAAAGGGTCGTAATCTGTCAAGAAATATGATGATTATGATTATTGCGAAAGGATGCTTTCATGATTTAACCGAAAAATATCAAATTAAAATTCAAAATAGAAATTAATTTGCGGCTCAACAATTTTGCCGATGGTTTCCAGTGATTTGAATTTTGGATCGTAAATCAAAGATGTTAGGGCATCAATAACATTTGAAATATTTTCATCGTCATCATCGGCGTGGACAGGAAATTTGTTATTTCCATGACCATACGCCAGCGAAAATTTTATTTTTATGTTTTCTGCGATAGACTTATTTTTCGGGCTTTGTGTTGCAGAACTTTCTGGATAAGACGGAATTTCAAATTTGTTCATGTCATCATCGGAAACAGGTATTACTGAATCGAAAGCAGAAAAAGTCTTGACAAATTTTTTTTTGTCGTCACTGCTCAAAAAGAGATTGTTATCCACGACAAAGGGTTCCCAGTGGAAAATAAATCCCGACGCGTGAGATGATAATGTCAATGCCAAACAGACAATAAGGGCCATTATTCCCGGCCATGCAAGTTTCTGGATATGTTTCATAAAATAATACAGATCATTGTTTAAGGGATTTTTATTTTTTGCCCGTAGAGCAGGGGGTCCGTCATTTTCATATGATTTATTTTGAGTAGCTCTGCCAGGGTGGTTGAATGCTTTTTGGCCACAATGAAAAGAGTGTCGCCTTTTTTTACGGTATAATATGTATATGGTTTTTTTCTTTTAACCGATTTGTCCATCTTCTTTGATTGTTTTTTGTTTATTTCTTCATCTTCATTGCTTTCTTCATCGGCCGGCACAATGATTTCCCGGCCGATAAAGATGGTGTCTTGACGTTTCATATCATTCAATTTTAGAAGAACATCGATTTTTGTATTGAATTTAGCGGCTATTGAAAAAAGAGTGTCTCCTTTTTTGACTTTATATTCTGTTGTGGGTATTTCGTCGCCGGGTGCTTTGTCCGAGCCGGTAAAATAATCTTCTATGGAAGAGGATATGGCGCAAGCCAGATTGTCTTGAAAATCTCTTTGCTTCAGCAGCCTTTCTTCCTGAGGATTGGACAAATAAGCGGTTTCAATCAATACTGCAGGAATGTCCGGCAGTTTTAGCACACGGAAGGGGGCCTCCTGAACAATATTGTATTTTAGACAATTAACCGAATGAAGATGTTTTATTAAAGTTTCGGCGTAAATTTTCGATAAGTTAATGGTGTTGGTTTGAAACATATTCATGATGATCGGATTGGATTCGTTGTTGCTTTCAATATCGGTTTCGCCGCCGATAATATCCGATAAATTTTCGTTATGCGCCAGGAGTTTTGCCGCTTCATTACTGGCAGCGCCGGTGGAAAGGCAATAGACGGAAGACCCTTTGGCTTGGCGATTTCTGGCCGCATCCGCGTGAACGCTGATAAAAAGGCTGGCCTGTATATCCCTGGCTTTTTGCAGACGTCTGCTGAAAGAAACATAATAATCGCCGTCACGGGTTAAAACAGCGCGGTATCCCGGCATTTTGTTAATATTGTTCCGGATTTTGCGGCTGACGGAAAGAACAATGTTTTTTTCGTAACTTCCATTTTTCCCTATTGCTCCGGGATCTTCCCCGCCGTGGCCGGGGTCAATAACAATGATTCTTTTCTTTTTAGTTTCGGTGGTTTTTCTTTTTGGTTTTGTCGTGTCTTCGGTTTCTTCCAGCATAATGTCTACAACAATTCTGTCAGGCTTTCCTTGAAACTTCTTTAATTTGAAAACATTAACTTTCTCGTATTTATCCAGAAAAAAATCTATCTTAAGGCTTCTTTTGCCGGTTTGATGGAAAGTAATCTTTTTGATTCCGGGTTTGTTAAGCGTGATACTCGGCGGAATAATCTTCTTTAGTGAAGCGTCCGGGATACTTAAAGAGAGAAGATTTTTACTTTCCCTTGCCTTGTAGAGGGGTTCGCTGTCTACATCCAGGACGATTCTGGTGTGATCGGGAGCCGTCCAATAACGATAATTCAGGATTTCAAGCCCGGCATAACAATTAGACGCAACAATCAGGATAAGAAAAGCTGTCAGAAAAAGAGAAAAAAACTTTAAAATGTTTTGTTGACGATGCATCATAACTCAAAAATAGCAAATTTGTTCAGTAACTGCAACTGTTTGATAGAAAAGGTGTTGACAAGTTTTTATTATGATGTCATTTTCTCCGCAAAATAATCAGAAGCGGAAAAAAACAGGTTATTTATGAGTGAAAATCCTCTTAGAGATGCTCTGCTGAATCCCAACGTCTTTCCTGTCACATGGGAACTGGTGCCGGGAAGAGGCGCGAGAGAAACGGCTCAGGAAAATATTTTACAATGGGCTGGACAAGCCGCTGAAGGCGGGAAAGTTCAAGCGATCACCCTGACGGACAATCCCGGTGGAACGCCGGCCATGTCGGCTGATTTCATGGCGGGAGAAATTCTGAAACTCGGCATTGAACCCATGGTTCATTTTACCTGTAAGGATAAGAACCGCAACCAGATTGAAAGCCAGCTCTACGCACTGGATCGAACCGGCGTCAAAAACATTCTGGTCATGAGCGGCGATTATCCGGTGTCCGGCTATCAGGGAAGACCTGCCCCGGTGTTTGATTTGGATCCGGTTCATGTTTTGCAATTGATATCGGACATGAATAAGGGGTTGAGATATCGAGGCATTAAAGGGGATATCATTCATCAACCGAGCCACTTTTTTGCCGGGGCAGTGGTTTCACCCTTTAAAGCGACCGAAGCCGAACAGATGGCGCAGTATTACAAATTAAAAAAGAAAATTGCCGCCGGCGCGCAATTCATCGTCACACAATTGGGATACGATGCCCGTAAATTTCATGAAGTATTATTGTTTGTGAAGCAAAACGGATTGAATATTCCGCTGATAGGTAATATTTATATCCTTCCTTTCGGCGCGGCCAAAATGATGAATCGCAACGAATTGCCCGGGTCCGTTGTCACGGATGAATTGCTGACTGATCTGGATAAAGAACGAAGTGATTCCGATAAGGGGGTAAGCGCCCGAATTCTGCGTGCCGCCCGGATGTACGCGATCATGAAGGGCATGGGATTCAGCGGCGTTCATATCGGCGGACACAATATCAAATATGAACAGGTGGAAAAAATTATCAGTCAGGGCGAGGCGTTGGTTCCAGAGTGGCCTGATTTGGTCAGATATTTCAATTATCCCATTAAAGACGGCTTCTATTATTATGAACAGGACCCGGCAACCGGCTTGAATAAAAAAATTCCGGTGAAACGTCAAAACCGGCCGCTTGATGCCGGGGTCGAATTGATCTATGGTTTTTCACGATTTTTTCATGCGTTGATGTTTGAACCGGGAAAGAAACTTTATACGGTGATGAAAGGACTTTCCGGAAAAATTGAAGGAACAAAGCTTGAGAATATTTTTCATAAACTGGAACACTTAAGCAAGGTCATGCTCTTTAACTGTAAGGATTGCGGAGATTGCGCCTTGATCGATGTTGCGTATGTCTGTCCGATGTCCCAATGTCCGAAAAATCAGCGTAACGGCGCCTGCGGAGGAAGTTTCAAGGGATGGTGCGAAGTTTATCCGGGGAAGAAACATTGCGTCTATGTCAGGGCTTATGTCAGGTTGAAAAAACACGGAGAGGAAGCGCGACTGGAGAATAATATTATACCCCCATGCAACTGGGATCTTTATCAGACGTCGTCCTGGATTAATTTCTACCGGGGAAAAGACCACACGTCAAAAAAATAAGTCAATAGTTTATTATAATATGATTGAGACTGTTTTTATGGAACCGGCGAACAGTTATCCTTGTCTTTTATTGTGATAATTTATTCGTTGAAGATTGTATCGTGATGCAGTAGAAGCTCAAGGCGTGGGCGATTAGCTCAGTTGGATAGAGTACTGGCCTCCGAAGCCAGGTGCCGTGAGTTCGAATCTCACATCGCCACCATAAAGTATTTTATTGTTGGCCGGTATATGGTTTATCGGTCTTTCATTACAATCGACGGTATATCGACTGATTTGTCGACGTTTAAGGTGAAATACTTGTCTTGTATTATCCGTTTTCTGTATTGATGGGTTATTCTTACCGTGTATTTGTTATCTGCCTGCGTAATCATGATTTCATCCGGGGTAATTTCCGGCATTTGTTGAAGGGCAAAACGGGTTAATAAATCACTCTTTATTTTTTCCGGCGTTGTGGAAGATACTTGGGATGCTAAACCGGATTCCAGTTTGTTCAGCGCATTGTGAATCTTCATATCGTTGAGATAGACCGGTATTATTTTCATTCCCGGTATCGAAACAGCAGCAATCAATCCTATGAATAACACCCAGCCAATAGCTGACATGCCGTTTTGTTTTTGGGAAATAGCCATTGCCTACCCCTTCATATTTTCACAAAGCCCGCCTTGTATAACCGTGAATTTCTTCCCGTTTGCGGAAGATTTCTCAATTTTAAATTTTGCAAGTTTCGCCTCATTGTATTTTAATGAAGCCTCATATTTTTTTATCAAATCCTTATAGTGACTTATACAGTCTTGAAAGTGCGTAATAAACCAATCAGAGGCGCTTCTTTCTTTTATAGATATTTTGTAATTTTTTATTAATGTTTTATCGCTTTTAATCCTTGCTTCATAATAAGCAATGCAAGAATCAATGTAATTTATTCGATCAGACATCATGTCCCCCGTTCAATGTCTTTATCTCGACGTTCTTCCGGGATTTGATTTTCTTTTTTTCTATCAGCGTCCTCGGGGAATGCCGGCGCCGAAAAACAAAAAAAGACTATACTAATATTCCACTGCTTCGTATAGTCTTTCCCGGTTCATACCCAAAATTATTTTTCTAAAACATATATCTTAAAAGGATCGTTCTTGCTGAACATTACCTTAGGTTCCTTCATATCCGTATAGTTCGATATCGTTATAAAATTATCAAGTTTTCCTTCAAGGAACACCACACCTCTGTTTTTAGGAAGACGGTCAACCCTCAGGCCTATGTATTTCTTTGTTTTTAAATCGTAAAGATACACAACATCCAACATGCCGTCATCGCCATAACTTAAAAGAAGATGATATGTCGCAAGGGTGGGTGTTTTCTTCATGGTAACATCCGGCGCGGCAACAATCATTGCGTATGCTGATTCCACCATGCCTTCAAATCTTAACACTTTCGAATTATCTTTGGCCATTTTTTTCTTTATTTCCTTCAGCTTTTCAGATGCCTGCGCGGCGCGTGCTTTCCAAAGCGTGTCAGGATCTTGTGCATAGGAAGTTGATAAAAAGCTAAATATAAATAATACGACCACAACAGCGGACAAAATATTTTTCATATCATGATCTCCTGTGTTTATATTTTATGAATGGCGTGATTTTAAATATACCCTTAATATTAATTTGTCAAGAGTGACCCTATAATTAAACAGACCCTGCTTTTTCGAAATGCCACGATCTGTGCTTTACGGCTTAGGTCGTGATACCGATCGATGGTTCCTGCAACTGGAAACATTACCTGCAATAGTGCATGTTGCCTGTTTGGACGCAAACCGGCTGGTTCTGCATCAAACGCTGATTGCGAAGTTGTTCAGACAGGGCTTCTTGTTGTTTGTTTTTTATTAATGCAGACGCTGAATCCGATTGTGCATCTGCGCGCCGATTTGCCGGATCATCATAACGAAATGTCTCTAAATTTTGTTCTAAACGGGATAGCTCTGCCCGAATTCTTTGATCGGTCTCATTGTCCAATGCTATTTTTCTCTCCCGGGCTTCCTTCCAGCCTATTTTACGTTCAATCAATTCGGTCATATTGAGATCCGAGGCACGATAACTTTGGACATAAATAGGAACCATGCCGGGGTTGATTCTCTTCAGGCCTTCGATCATTTCAGCGCGGCAATGGGCGATGTCATTATAAATACCAATGATAATTTTGACCTCATAGTCCGTGGGTATCTTATTGCCGCCATCAAAAAAGCCTTGATAATCATTCGCCGCATCGGGATCCAACCAGGGTTCCATATAGGACAAAACATCCTTGTCTTTTTCATGCTTTTGCTTAATGTTTTGATAACAAATTCTATCTCTTTGTTTTAGCGCTTCATCTTCGGCTTGTAACAACGCCGCTTTCCGCTGTGCGGCGGTTTGACAACCGGTGAACACAACAGGAGTTAGCATTATAAAAAATAAAAATAGAAACAATACATTGAAGCCATCAATGGCATTTTTCAGATTTTTTAACATCATAACATCCTTTTAAATTGTTCGTATGATGAATTTATCTTTTCCGCTGTGCAATCATAACACAATTCATTTTCCTGTAAAACATAAAATCGGCCTGTTGCTGTTTATAATTTTTCATAAAGATTATTTAATGCAATCTTGTATAAAGACTTTGGGCTCTTCAAGATTTTATTGACTTGCAACGCCGCACTTCCTATAATATCAATAAAGACGCAACCCTTGAGCCATGTCCATGATAGCCTTTACCATATTGGTCAAAGGGTCTTGATATATTCAATGATTTAGGTTGTCTGATGTCTCCTATAGAAGCAAAGAAAGAAAGGATTGTGGTTGAGACGGATCGTTATCGGATAGAAGGTGACGTCGTGTTGCCCCCGAACGGTTATACGAACCCGTTATCCAACTATATGAATCGTGACGATCAGGAGTTCCTGTGTCTTGAAAATGTCGAGTTGGTTGCACTTGATGGTTCAGGGCGAAACTGGACCTCTCCTGTTCTCAATCTTAGAAGACGTCATGTTCGTTCGGTCGTTCCGAAAAAATCCGGGAATAGAGAATAGTCAGTCTGGTCATTAATTTTGAAAATGTCCGGAGTCACATCAGCAAGGCTTCTGTATTGGAGATTTTTTATTGTCATAAGAATAATGAGTCATGGCAGAATCCATACGGATTCTACCATGACGTTACGAGCATTTAGAAAGAAGTGTTTAGGTTAGTCGTTGCCCTCAAATGAATTATTGCAGGGTTTTGCCTGTTTCTGAAATCAATTGCCCTCCCGAAATGTTTCTTCAAAAAATAATGTGTCGTGCTATGATGGGTGAGACTTATCAGTACAACTTATATTTTGCTGTGTATTGAAGGAAGACGTGTTATGCAAAAAATTATCTTTTCCATTTTTCTTGTTTTAACTCTTTTATGTTTGCCAGTCTTGAGCACAACAGCAGAGGATTGGTTTAATAATGCCGAAGCCTTGTGGGATCGTGACGGGGGAAGGTTTACAGATCCGAAAAAGGCTATTGAATATTTGAACCAAGCTATTATGTTGGAACCAAATTATGCCGGCGCCTATAACAGTCGGGGGAATGCTTATGCCGATCTCGGCATGTACAACAATGCGATTAGTGATTATGATCAGGCAATCCGTTTAAAGCCCGATTATGCTTATGCCTATATCAACCGGGGGGACGCTTATTATTGGCTCGGTCAGTATCATCGTTCTGTTGAGGACTGCAGTCAGGCCATCCGCCTGAAACCGGATATGGCCACGGCTTATAGCAATCGCGGAAAGGCTTATGCGAAACTGGGACAGTATCAGCTCGCCATTGAGGATTTTGATGAGGCCATTCACATGAATACCGCGGACGTTATTGCTTACAACAACCGAGGGATTGCATATTTATTAAAGGGCGATAAAACGATGGGTTGCCGCGACGCGCAAAAGGCGTGTGCATTAGGAGATTGCAAGGTTTTGAAATGGGCTAAGCGCAAAGCATATTGTTTTTGATTGTTTAACCCCGGTCATTTGAAATTCCATAATCATCAACGCTGCCCATTATTCAGGGTTAGGAAATTCGATTATATAAAGCCAAATGAAATAATCGGCGCAATATATTGTAAGGTCAAAACGTAGAGATTCTAAAGATATCCCGTCCGCCTAATATTCAATCCGTGCAGTAAACTCAAAGAACTTCTCGTGTAATAAAAGCGAGAGTACCAAAAAGATTAATATGGACTAAAAAAACCGGGTATTCACTTTTAAAGTGAACACCCGGTTTTTTATTCCGTAGTTAACTTTCTGGTAATTACTTTGCAGCTTCGGGAGCCGGTGCAGCTTCGGGAGCCGGTGCAGCGTCGGGAGCTGGTGCAGCGTCGGGAGCTGGTGCAGGAGCTTCAACTTGAGGAGCATCTGCAGGTGCTGGTTCTTCAGCTTTTTTGCAACCTACTACTGAAAATGAAACAACAAACAGAAGAGCAACAAAAATGGCAAGTATTTTTTTCATTATCGCAAGCCTCCTTTCAAAAATTTCTTTACCTGGTTAATATAGAAAATCCTCATATTGCCTGCAAAAATACGCTTTTTTCCGGACTTGTCAAGAGAAAATTATTAAATTAATGGATATCTCTCCGCAGCAAGCTGCGGGGTATCCCTAAATTCCCCCTCCCTCGATGACTATAGTTCCCTTTAGGGTATAGGGGGGTCAGGGTAGGGTGGAATACCAAACTGCAAGCTCCGTCACCCCCACCTAACCTCCCCCATCAAGAGGGAGCATGCTACGGGGAATTGCAAGTTAAATGTAGGAAATGAAGCCATGGCTGATCGTTATACTTATCTGCCGTCTATAGGTATTTTTATGATGCTGCTTTGACCGGGGATTGACTTATTCTAAATTCGGTATGCAAAAACATTTTGAATATTTCTTTATAACGTTTGCACTTGTTACAATGAATAACTTTCTACCCGCTCTTCGATAAGGTTTTCAAAATCATTAATGTTTGTATACGTGCCGAGCTCTTTGGCCAGACGGTTCCGGAGAACGTTATCCTCCCATAACTTTTTTCGCAGGGACGCATTGTTAAGAATTTTTTCGGCCAGCTGCCTATCTTTGATAAAGGATGTTACGGCTGTTCTGGATGTCGTAACTTTTTCGAAAATAACTTTGGAAAGGTTGCTTTTCATTTCGAACATTCCATAGATCAATTTTTTATCCTTTTTAATTTCATCAATCAGCCATGTTTCGCCCATGAATTTTTTCATGGAAAAGAAGTCATCGAATTTCTTTTCAGACAGGTAAGCAACTAAACCGTCAACTTCCTGCTTCACGGGTCCCGTAAGATTCGTATCGCCAACGACGTCAAACAAATCGACCATTCCTTTACGAATGCTTGCAAAGTCGGAACGGTTTGCATAGACATTGTCCACAATCTTTTTGGGTATCGTCAGTTCAAACAGCATGTTCAGCAATACCGGGTCGATGATATATTCCCCAATTCTGTGCTTTAATATATTGACCACATCTGGCTTGTTGTTTAACATCCGTTCGATCATTTTATGCTCTGGGGATTTCAGACCTGCTTCTATATACTTTCTCTTTTTCACCATTTTGCGAAGACCGGAAATCGTCATGGACGGATAATATTTTATTTCCACCTCGTTAGCGATACCCACAGGAATATTGCCGCCGGGATTGGACCGGTATTGATATGTTACGCGAGTCTTATCTCTTCCAAAATATTCAAAATAATAATGTCCTTCCAGTTCGGTCAGTCTCAGACAACCCTTCTGTTTGGGATAGTGGAATTGCTTTGCTGACCAGAAAGAAAGGAGCGCAGAACCATTATCAAAGTTGTACTTGGTCTGGTTTTCGATAACAAAATCTCTGTTTTTATAAGGATATGGAGTTCTCACCACAGCATGAAAAACGTAAGTGTTCCAATCGATGGTCTTGAGAATGGTGGTTTTTTTAAATTTGGCCACCCACTGGGGATAGGAGGGAAGATCACGAATTACTGCACCGACAACCTCGATCTTGGCATCAACAAAACCTACTCCCTTGAATGTGCATACATCGGTTCCCGGATGAGTCATTCTATAGGTGTCGATCCCGTCTTTTGACGTGATAAACTCCCATTCACCGTCTTGGGCACTGGCAACAACAACGGAAAAAACGAGCAGCATTCCGCATAATATCATTAATAATCTGATAATTGATTTCATAATAAATGTCTCCCTGCATTCATTAACCTAAGGTCGCTTATTTGAAAAGTGTAAAATTAATTCGGCAATTTATTGTGAGACTCCAATATGATAATCGAATAGTTTTTTGAATTTTAGAAAAATATCCATTATAGCCTATAAAGCTACAACCGCTGATCTTGGTTACAGCGAATAACTCTTCACGCGTTCGGCAACAAGATTTTCAAAATCTTTGGAGCTTTTAAACGTGCCGAGCTCTTTGGTCAGTCGTTCTCTGAGCACCTTGTCCTCCCAAAGCTTTTTCCGCAGGGACGCATTGTTAAGAATGCTTTCGGTCAGCCGCTTATTTTTGATAAAGGATGACACCGCCGTTTTGGACGTCGTCGCTTTATCAAAAATTACTTTGGCCAGTTTGCTCTTCATTTCAAAAAGACCATAGATTAATTTCTTGTCTTTTTTTATTTCTTCAATCAGCCATGTTTCATTCATGAATTTTTTTATGGAAAAGAAGCTGTCTAAATTTTTGTTTGACAGGTAGGCCACTAAAACATCTACCTCCTCCTTCAATGGCCCGGTAATGCTTGTGTCGCCAACCACATCAAACAGATCAACCATTCCCTTCCGAATGCTGGCAAAGTCGGAACGTGTGGCATATATATTATCAACAATCCGTCTGGGTATTGTTCCTTCAAACAGCATGTTCAGCAACACGGGGTCGATGATGTACTCACCGATACGGTTCTTCAATATGGCGGCCACATCTTTTTTACTGTCCAGCATGCGTTCAATCATATCATGCTCGGGCGAAGTTAGACCGGCATTTATATACTTTTTCTTTTGTGCCATCTTGCGTAAACCGGAAATCGTCATCGCCGGAAAATGTTTGATTTCTATCTCATTGGCCAAAAAAACAGGAATATTACCACCGGGATTGGATCGGTATTGATAGGTAATCCGTGTCTTGTCTCTGCCGAAATATTCAAAATAATAGAGGCCTTCCATTTCGGTTATCCTGTATAAACCCTTCTGTTCAGGATAGTTGAAACTGTTTGCCGACCTGAACGTCAGGATGGCCGAGCCGTTATTATAATTGTACTTGGTCTGGTTTTCAATGACCAAATCTCTATTCTGAAATGGTGGAGGTGTTCTTACAATAGCGTGAAAAACATATGTGTTCCGGTCAATGGTCTTGAGTATGGTTGTTTTCTTGAACTTAGCCATCCACTCGGGATACGCTGGAATATCACGCATGATCTCGCCGATGACCTCTATCTTGGCATCAACAAAACCCACTCCCTTGAATGTGCATACATCGGTTCCCGGATGGGTCATCTTATATGTATCGATGCCGTCTTTCGACATGATGAGCTCCCACTGGCCATCTTCCGCAGCAGCAATGGAAAACAGAAACAGTAGACCCAATATAACCACCATACATCTGATCACTGACTTCATAAACACCTCCTCATATGTTTTTCAGTTTAACTTGCATAGTTGTCAAAAAATAAAGTCTGGAAGGCAATATATAATTTAAACGGCCTTGCTGGAAACTTTTACCTTTTTCTTCGAATGAAACATTCTGTTGAGGTGGTTCATGGTGTCCATAAATAATGAAACATATTTACCTTCCCCTTCCAAAGTCAGCACACCTTTGATTACAGCATTGTAAAGGGCCTTGCGCTTGCCCAGAATCATATCGATCATGACCTTGCTGCCGGATTGATTGTCGCGCCAGATCAGGGCAAAATCGGTGGTAATTCGACCGCGGCCTGAACGTAAATTTCCACCGGTCAATTTAAAGTAGCGAGAAGGGTGATCCTCTTTGGACGTCATGATAAATGCATAGTCGTGCTTGGCCAGTTGCATACGGAAATCTCTGCTGATCACTCCGACGATTCTGAGAAACCATGCAAAACCATACATGAGTAACGAAAACCGGATTCGATAAAAATATTTTTTAACGACCATTGTCTGCAAAACAATAAATCTGTGTCAACATACCGCTATAACGTCCGGGAAATATCGCTGAAAAATTTCAAAATACGATTAATTTCAAAAAAAGCAGCAATTGTTAAAGCGTTCAGGCTGTAAACAACGGCTGCAGTTTCATGGCAAAAGTTATATCACCCTCAATTTTCATTTTTCCGGACATGAAAAGATTAATGGGAGAGTCCTTGCCGCTGCTGATCAGGTTCGCATCCTCCATGGAGAGTCGCAAGACCGCACGCGGTTTGTCTGTACTGTTAAACACTGCAGTAATTTCGAAAGTGGTATCGTCTGAAGTTTTCATTTGGAAAACGCTGGTTCCTTTTAAATCGCACAGCAAATCAAACTTTTTTCTGCTTAACTGTTTCTGGAAACCTATCAACATGTCGATGTTCTTCATATCCGCCATTTTAGACATGCTTTCCAGGGGGAAAGAAATGTAAACTTGAGGATTTTCAATCGCGCCTTCTTTTACTTCAAAATTCACTCCGTCCTTGATGGTATAACTATATATGCCGCCGGAGATATCAAGGGTTAGTCTCAATTCGGTGCCTTTTAATTCTTCCTGCGCACCCCGCATCAGAACATACTCCCTGGCCAGTTTTGGAATAAACTCGGTTAATAACTCTTTGACATGGACGTTGATGATGAAAGTTTGTTCTGACATTACGATATCGTTCCCCTTACAAGTTATTTTTGTTTCGGGCTTATAAAATGGTCGTTTGTAAAAATTGTACTGTTACATAATAATGCCTTCGGAAAGATGTCAAGCCTTTTTATACATGTGTATAGGGCTTTTTAAAGTTGGAATTATTCCACATATGTACATTTTTGCACGCCTGATGATTTTTTAGTATTAAAAAATTTTGTTAATTGCATAAAAAAATATAATTGACATAGTTTTGAAGCTATAATATTAATTTTAAATTCAAATCCGCTTTTGCAAAGGGATAGTATTTCATTGTTGGAGGCGGTACAAATGAATAATAATATCAATAAAGGTGTGCCGTTCCACATCAAAGGATCCAAGGTCGAATATAAGCGGATGAGAGGAACGAAGTTCATCCTTGAAACGGTAATCCGACCGAGTGAGTTGAAGGATTCGGATTATGTGAACAAAGAAGCATTGTTTGAAAATATCAGACAGGTTGCCCGGAAAACGCTCCGGGAGGAAGTCGCTCATAACATCCCCAAATATTTCAGCGAAGCTGATTTAATATACATTTACAGCGATATGAATCATAAGGTTGTCGCCATGTCAGTAACCAGCTCTATGTTTGAAGAAGGGGATCTCGCCTCGATCATATGGCTCACGATGTGTTTGGATGAATACAGAAAAAAGGGTCTATTAAGAGCATTAATTCCCATGTTGGGTATTCATTATGCGAAAGAATACAATAAGGTCATGGGATACACGGGAATAAAGCGCCTGATCCCGCTTTTTACAACAGGTTATATATTTGGCCGGGCCATCAATCCTATTATTTATCACGCTGTTTTCGTGTCCCCAATGAACATCTCGCCCCCCATAGATCAAAATGGAAATATCGATATCTCTAAAATATCGGACAAGGAAATACGCATTAGAAAATGTTACCTGAAAAAATTGAAATATGCAGAGGATAAAATAAACGAAAATTTATTTATTTTCCGGAGTGTTCTTGAAAATGATGAGGAAAACAAAATTACGCATGCCAATATGCCCCTTTGTCCCGAGGCAAACGTGAATAAATTTTTCAAAGACAACCTCGGCCTCGAAAAAGGCAACGCGCTTTTAATACTCATATCCTGTCGTCCGTTGCCGGCCATGTTTGTCCAGTTTCCCAAAGTCTTCTTCAAAAATGTATGGAGAACGGTCAGAGACGGCGTTATCGCTTTTATGAAAAAGTCTGGACAGCCTGTGTCCTTGCCGGGGAAAAATAAATAATTCATTTATTTGACGGCTTGAATCAGTCCTGTCCGAATCTTTGTAATAATTTGAAAATCGAATTTGCGCCGAACTCAACGGCGGCGACAGGAACGCGTTCATTGGCGGCATGAACGGTTTCTGTGAAATTGAAATCTTCAGGAAGGATCATGGGCAGGAAACCGTAGGTTTGAATTCCCAACCTTGAGAAAAACCGTCCATCGGTTACCGCGCTGATGAGAAAAGGAACGGTAACACCATCGGGGTCAGCTTCATGCAGTATCTGTGACAGCGTGTTGAATAGCCCCATGTCCGGTTCCGGCGATCCTGCGTCAAATCTAATGATCCATAATCAACCTCCTTTTATTATTGTCTTGACATATAATGGCGTATTGCTTATAGTCTCCTACTTTGCAAAAAGGCTATTTTCAATTGTTGGAGGCGGTACAAATGAATAATAATATCAATAGAGGTGTGCCGTTCCACATCAAAGGATCCAAGGTCGAATATAAGCGGATGAGGGGGACAAAGTTCATCTTTGAGACCGTTACCCGCCCCTGTGAGTTGAAGGATTCGGATTATGTGAACAAAGAAGCATTGTTTGAAAATATCAGACAGGTTGCACGGAAAACACTCCGGGAAGAAGTCGCACAAAATATACCTAAATATTTCAGCGAAGCTGATTTAATATACATTTACAGCGATATGAACCATAAAGTCGTTGCCATGTCAGTATCCGGCTCTATCTTTGAACACGGGGATTTTGTCATGATCATGTGGCTTACGATGTGCTTAAATGATTACAAGAAAAAGGGTCTCTTACGAGCCTTAATTCCCAAGATGTTTCTTCATTATCTGAAGGAATATAATAAGGTGATGGGATACACGGGCATAAAGCGTCTGATCCCGTTTTTTAAAAGAGCTTATATGTTTGGCCGGGCCATCAATCCTATTATTTATCACGCTGTTTTCGTGTCCCCAATGGACATTTCTCCCCCCATAGACAAAAACGGAGAAATAGATATCACAAATATATCGGAAAAAGAAATAAACATTAGAAAAAATTATCTCAGAAAATTGGGATATACAGGTGATAAAATAAACGAAAACTTATTTGTTTTCCGGAGTGTTCTTGAAAATGATGAGGAAAACAAAATAACGCATGCCAATATGCCCCTTTGTCGCGAGGCGAACATCAATAAATATTTTAAAGATAAATTGGGGCTTGAGAAAGGCAACGCGCTTTTAATACTCATATCCTGTCGTCCGTTGCCGGCCATGTTTGTCCAGTTTCCCAAAGTCTTCTTCAAAAATGTATGGAGAACGGTCAGAGACGGCGTTATCGCTTTTATGAAAAAGTCTGGACAGCCTGTGTCCTTGCCGGGGAAAAATAAATAATTCATTTATTTGACGGCTTGAATCAGTCCTGTCCGAATCTTTGTAATAATTTGAAAATCGAATTTGCGCCGAACTCAACGGCGGCGACAGGAACGCGTTCATTGGCGGCATGAACGGTTTCTGTGAAATTGAAATCTTCAGGAAGGATCATGGGCAGGAAACCGTAGGTTTGAATTCCCAACCTTGAGAAAAACCGTCCATCGGTTACCGCGCTGATGAGAAAAGGAACGGTAACACCATCGGGGTCAGCTTCATGCAGTATCTGTGACAGCGTGTTGAATAGCCCCATGTCCGGTTCCGGCGATCCTGCGTCAAATCTAATGATCCATAATCAACCTCCTTTTATTATTGTCTTGACATATAATGGCGTATTGCTTATAGTCTCCTACTTTGCAAAAAGGCTATTTTCAATTGTTGGAGGCGGTACAAATGAATAATAATATCAATAGAGGTGTGCCGTTCCACATCAAAGGATCCAAGGTCGAATATAAGCGGATGAGGGGGACAAAGTTCATCTTTGAGACCGTTACCCGCCCCTGTGAGTTGAAGGATTCGGATTATGTGAACAAAGAAGCATTGTTTGAAAATATCAGACAGGTTGC
>CAYZRT010000036.1:0-23286 GCA_964480875.1 uncultured Smithella sp.
CCACATTCGTCGATCATAGAGATGGCTCTTATCATCTCGTTGCATGGCAGGTTCCATACATACCCGATCAGTATAATCTTTTGCACCAGGCTTATGCTGCCTTGCAGGAATCCGTTTATGAATCCCTGTTCTATCAGACCCGGTTCCAGACCGTCTTTATCCCGCTCCTGGACAAGATAGAATTTGTTGCGGACGAAAACAATCAGATCACCTGGGATTATACACAACTGAAGCAGTATTTTGTGGATGCCATCGCCGCAAACCCCGCAACGGGCATGAGCGATTTGCTGGAATTCAACCGGTACGTGGCCAACAACTTTCTGCCGGTGGACTGGCAGGGCAATGAGTTGTTTGCCGAAACCCTGCGCAACACACCCGTGACGCCGGAATTGCAGGCCATGTATGACAGCTTTGGAAATTATCTGCATATCATAGGCGCCGATACGACCTATTACGCTGCTACATCAACAAAGGGAGAAGAAATTATTATCAATAATAATGCGAATGGCGAATTTGACTGCAACGTGGCTGTCGGCAATGCCGGCAATGACGTTATCATTGGCGGTTCGGGGAATGATAATATCTACGGCAATGCCGGCAATGATTACCTGTCGGGCAGCGCGGGGGATGACGAACTATATGGCGGCGCCGGCAATGATGCCCTGATCGGCAGTGAAGGTGACGATAAACTTTATGGCAATGCCGGAAATGACACGCTGATCGGCGGCGCAGGGAACGATACACTTTACGGCGCTTATGGCGATGATTTGCTGGTTGGCAGTGCGGGAAACGATACCATTTACGGCGGGTTTGGCGATGATACGTTGCAGGGCGGCGAAGGCAACGACTATCTTGGCGGTCTGGGTGGCGATGACTACTGGACTACATATGACGGCTCCAATGGCAATGATACCTATCTGTTCGGTCGCGGGTCAGGGCAGGATAAGATCAGTGATGTTGATGGGACGTCGGGCAATCAGGACATCATCCAGCTGGATGCCGATATTGCGCCTGCCGATGTGACGGTAAGCCGCAATCGTTATGATCTGGTATTATCCATCAACGGCACAAGCGATACCTTGACGATTGACGGTTGGTTTCTCGGCAGCCGTTATCAGGTGGAACAAATTCAGTTTGCCGACGGCACCGTATGGGATGTGTATGCAATTAAACAAATGTTTCTCCAGGGAACTGCCGGGGACGACGTCATCATCGGGTACGACACAGGCGATACGTTCAATGGCAAGGCCGGCAATGATCGATTATACGGGCGCGAAGGCGACGACACCATGGAAGGCGGCGCCGGCAATGATGTTAGATTTAGAAAGAAGGCAAGATACAAGGACAAAATAACGAGCCATCAGGCGTCACAGAATGAAAATCTAGGGAGGATAGCGGCATGAAAACGGTAAATAAGAAAAGAATATTATCCGAAAGACTATTGCAAATTTGTATTTTATTTTTATTTCTTCTAATTGTTAGCTGTAAACCAGATGAGGCGTCAGAGGCGTATAAAAAAAGTAATAATTCAGCTTCAGAAGTTAGAACGTCCTGTTGTCAAATTTCACCGGATAACAAAACATTAATAGTTAATTATAGCAACGCGATTTGGTCAAAAATCGCTATATATGATGTAGCAACCGGTAAAACTGTACCCTTAAATGATGATATTAATAAAGTAAATGAAGGGGCAATGTATTCACCGGATGGCACTAAAATCAGCTATCTCGGTTCAAGGCAGATAAATGAACCTTTGGATGTTTATATCATGAATGCAGACGGCTCGAATCGCCGTCAGATTACAAGAGATATACAGGCGTTGGGTGCCGCTTTTTTTTCACCGGATGGGAAAATGCTGTCTTTCCTTGGCCGTAAGAACACTGCCGAACAATATAATCTTTTCACCGTAAACATTGACGGCAGTAATCTCCGGCAAATCACAACTGATAAGTACGTAAAAGGTGTACCAGATTTTTCGCCTGATGGTAAAAGAATTATTTATAAACGTTCGCACCTCCGGAGGGAAAGAGCATTTCCCTTAAAGGGTGAAATGAATGACGCCTGGGACATGTATGAATTTAATTTAGAAAACGGAGTTGAACGACGTTTAACCAACTACAATTTTTATAAAGCTTATAATCCGCAATATCTATCTGACGGGAAAAGATTCACTTTCTCCGCTGAAGGTCCTGTTAATTCAAAAGGACCGGGACCGAAGGACTTTGAAGAATATGAAAAAATATATCAGAAAAACTTTATTTTTATCATGGACGGCATCAACAATGAACTGAAGCCAGCCTTCACTTATGGTGATAATTCAATAAGTGCATATAATGGTTCAGATGATTCAATACTTTTCCTGTCAAAAATAAACAACAAGAATAGTTCTAAAAAAGTGCAGGATCTATTTTTATTCAAAAACGGTAAAATTAAGCAATTAACAAATCTTAATTCATTCGTAGTTACAAGTAGCCTATCCCGCGACTGTAGTATCATGTATTTTTCAGAAATTAAAGATAAAGAAGTAAAATTCTGGTTGATGAATACTGATGGCACTGGACTTAAAGAAGTTCTAATTCCTCACGATGAACTTAAATAGTTACTCAATTAATATTTACAAATGTGCATGGCTAAAAAATAGAAAAGGAGAGACATATGAGCCTAGTAAATACATTATTTAATGCAGTGCCTAGATATGGAAATTATGGCGGACCGAATTGGGGAGGAAACTATATTAAAATACAACCGGGTGAGCCTGGGTATGATCCGGAGGCGACTGATTTTTACAAAAAATACACATGGAAGGATAATGGTCTACCAATAGATCGTCAGGATGGGTTCTATGAGGAACATGACAAGGGATATAGTAAGGTGGAGAAGAGACTGGAACTTGGTGAAATAACAGCGGAACAGGCCAATTATGAGAAGATGAAAATTGACTTAACATTGTTGAAAAATTTGGCTCTGGATGATCCCTATGACGATCCAGATGTAGCAAAGAATGGAAATATTGAAGAAGCTCTTAAATATGAAAATGCAGCAGGTATATTATTTACACAGATAGCGATGTTTCGTGCAGCAGAACTGTTACCAGGGACGTTAAGTAGAGAAGTTGGGAATCTATTAAACGAGCTTATGAATATCAGTTCAGTAACCAGGTTCGTTACTAGTGTCGTTATTTCCACCTTCTTCAACTCCGCCTCTGTCTGGTTCCGTCGTGCCGATCCCCTGACGCTGGATCTGGACGGCGACGGGATAGAGACACGGGCACTGGTCAATCCCGATACCCTTACATCTACATCCGGCACGTCTCCTGTCTATTTTGATTACGACGGCAACGGCACGCGCGTCAATACCGCCTGGATTTCCCCGGATGACGGCCTGCTGGTTTTTGATCGCAACGGCAACGGCATTATTGATGACGCCTCTGAACTCTTCAGCGACTATACGCTTTTAGAGTCCGGTTACAAAGCCGCGAACGGCTATGCCGCTTTAAAACAGGAAGACACCAATTATGACGGCGTTGTCAATAACCTGGATGCCAACTGGAACAATCTGAGAATCTGGAAAGATTTAAATACGGACGGGATTTCGCAAAGCGACGAACTACTGACAATGGAACAAGCCGGGATTACCGGCCTCAACACCAATGCCACCAACAACCAATATACCTTCACCAAGTCCGACGGCACAACCAATACCATGGCCGATGTCAACCTGGACGTGGACACCTTCCGTCAGCAATTTACCTCTGCCATCGCCGTATCGCCGGACGTGGAAGCGCTTCCCGATATGCAGGGCTCGGGTCTGGTCATTAAGTTTAAAGCGAAATTTAAATATAGAAACACAAACCATCAGGCTTCACAGAATGAAAACCTAAGGAGGTGGGCATGAAGAACGTAAATAGAAAGACTCCAGTAATTATATTTGCAGGTATATTTTTATTAGCGTCAATAATTCTATTTCCTACTAATGGTGTTGCTAAAACAAAGTTTTATTCAAGAACAGACGAATTATTATGTGGCGCTACAAAAGTGCAGGCTATCACAACATGCACAGAAGATTCTGTGCGTCCCTATCCTAAGAAGTGCACGGATCAACATTTTATATTTATAAATAAAATGACGGGTAAGGTTGTTAATGTGAAAGGATCATCAGAGTATAATGCTAACTTTGATGAAGTTGATGAATATGGGAAAAAGATAAACAAATGGATTAGTGCTTGGGCGTATAGTTGGGCTTGTGTTAAAGGATGCAAGGGATCTTATATAATAATTATGTATAGTGCTGGTGGTAGCGGTAATTGTGAAGGTTGTGAATGGGCTGAAATATATAATTTAAACGGGAAACTATTAATAAGTGATAAAGGAAAACCAAGAGAGAAAAAAAATAAAGAATTTAAAGAAGTATATAAAGATCTTGGTTTGCCAATAAAATGGCCACACTCGTCTTTTTCATATATTAAACAATTAAGAAAAGAAGATTAATAAATAAAACTTCTAGGAGGATATCATGAGTGATTATAGCTCATTTCTTTGTACTGGACCAACAAGCGGGTACTATAGCCCTGATCAGGTTAAAGAAAATTCAGGCTTAATACCTAAAAACGGGGTCTGGAATAGGTTAATAATCTAGTAATAACAATGGTATATATGGACAAAAATTCAGAAGGCTGAAAGATGAGTAAAAAAATGTCCATATTGCGAGTCATTCTGGCGGCGAGTTGGCAGCAGTAAAGGTTTCTTTTAAACTAAATAAACTTAATTAAAACAACACTAAACCTCCTGTTTGTCAAACCGGGAGGTTTAGTGTTTTTAGAGTAGTCAATTGAATAAATAATATAATAATATTAATAAGATGAATAAGGATTTTCTTTGAGTTGATATTTTTCGAAAATTAAAAATAATAACTTGACATATTGCGCCGCAACATGTATTAAGCCTCCCTCACAAATGCTCGTTTATGGTGGATACCCCATCTTGCAGAGATACTTACAAGTGTGGGGTATTACTTTGTAAAGGTAAATGAAAAAGGAAAAATGTAATGAAAATTGATGATCAGAAAATTCGGAATATTGGCATAAGCGCTCACATTGATTCGGGTAAAACCACGCTGACCGAAAGAATTCTTTATTATACGAAAAGGATTCATGCCATTCATGATGTCAAAGGCAAAGACGGTGTCGGCGCCACGATGGATTCCATGGAACTGGAAAAGGAGCGCGGCATCACGATTGCTTCGGCGGCCACGTATTGTGAATGGAAAGGTCATGAAGTCAATATCATCGACACGCCGGGACACGTTGATTTTACTATCGAAGTGGAACGCTCTCTTCGCGTTCTGGACAGCGCCATTCTGGTTTTGTGCGCTGTTGGAGGGGTTCAGTCGCAGTCCATCACGGTTGACCGTCAGATGAAAAGATACAAGGTCCCTTGCATCGCTTTTATCAATAAATGTGATCGCAGCGGCGCCAATCCCTTTCGTGTCATCGGACAGTTGAAATCAAAGCTGGGGCACAATGCCGTGGCAATGCAGATTCCCATCGGCCTGGAAAACGAAGTGCAAGGCGTGGTTGATTTAGTGGCAATGAAAGCTCTTTACTTTGACGGCAGCAACGGCGAAATTGTTCGCGAGGCGGAAATTCCGCAAAATCTTCTGGAAGAAGCAAAAGCGAAGCGGGAAGAACTGATTGATGCGGCATCGTTATTTTCCGATGAATTGACGGACGCAATCTTAAATGAAAGTGTCATATCTTCCGAGATGATTTACGCGGCACTGCGCAAAGGTACGTTGCAAAGAGAAATAACGCCCGTTTACATGGGCTCCGCTTATAAAAATAAAGGCGTTCAGCCGATGCTGGACGGCGTTACTTATCTTCTGCCCTGTCCGTCCGAGATAGAAAATGTGGCAATTGATATGGATAATAACGAAGAAACGGTCATGCTCAGCAACGATACGGAAAAACCGATTGTTGCTCTGGTCTTTAAACTGGAAGACGGGCAGTACGGTCAGTTGACTTACATTCGTGTTTACCAGGGGACGCTGGCAAAAGGGTCGACATTAGTCAATGTCCGTACCGGTAAAAAAGTGAAGGTCGGGCGTCTGGTGCGTATGCATGCCGATCAGATGGAAGATGTCGAATCTCTGCGTGCCGGATACATAGGCGCTTTATTCGGAATCGAATGTTCTTCAGGAGATACCTTCACGTCTCCGGAAGTGAATCTGACGATGATTTCGATGTACGTGCCCAAGCCGGTTATATCGCTGGCGATTGTACCCAAAGATAACAAATCGCAGGTGGCCATGGCCAAGGCTTTGAACAGATTTGCCAAGGAAGACCCGACGTTCAAAACATTTGTTGATCATGAAACCGGCGATACGATTATCGAAGGCATGGGCGAGCTGCATCTGGATATTTACGTAGAAAGAATGCGGCGTGAATACGGCGCCGATGTTTCCACGGGCAATCCCCGTGTGGCTTACCGGGAAACTATCACGCAGCGTGCCGATTTCAATTATACTCACAAAAAGCAGACAGGCGGCGCCGGACAATTCGGACGCGTGGCCGGTTATCTGGAACCGATCACCGACGCGGAATTCATTTTTGAAAATAAAATATTCGGTGGCGCGATTCCCACGCAATACATTGCGGCTTGTGAAAAAGGATTCAAACAAAGCATGGCGAAAGGACCGAAACTGGAATTTCCGGTGACCGGCGTGAAGGTCGTCATCAATGACGGCGCATCCCACGCGGTTGATTCATCGGACATGGCTTTTCAGGCAGCAGCACGCGGCGCTTTCAAGGAAGCGTACCTGCGGGCCAAGCCGGTTATTCACGAACCGATCATGAAGGTTGTGGTGGAAACACCGGCGGAATTTCAGGGCCCGGTCATGGGGCTTCTGAATCAGCGCCGCGGCATGATTATCGGATCTCAGGACGAGGATGTCATGTGCGTGATCGAAGCGCAGGTGCCGCTGGCGGAAATGTTCGGATTCTCGACGATACTTCGTTCCGCCACACAAGGTAAGGCGCAGTTTACCATGGAGTTTGCGATTTACCGGCAGGTGCCTCAGTCCATTGCGGAAAAGATTGCTTTAGAAGTGGCGCAGAACAAGAAATCCGCTGCATAACATGTCTGTCATTCCCGCATGGTTCTGGCGGGAATCCAGATTTAAAATATAATTATTAAGTTACATAAAATGCTCACAATCAACGTTGCCCTGAAAAGGGAAGAAAATGTCATTCATTTAACGTATAAGGATATCATCATGATAAAAAAAGAAATGATTTACCGCAATCCGCTAGTCAAACTCGGTTATGACAACGAAGATATTTTACCTGCCGGAGGATTCGGCGCGGTGCTGGCGCATGCCGGGGTAGGGAAGACCGCGCTGCTCGTTCAACTGGCGTTAAACATGATGCTGCGCGAACAACCGGTCCTGCATGTCAGCCTCAATGACGCCGTCAGCAAGGTGGATCTGTGGTATCAGGAAATTTTTCATGATATTACTGAAAAATTCGGTATTACCGACGTCAACGATAACTGGGATAAGATTCAGCCGTATCGCTTTATCATGACGTTCAAAGTGGAAGGCTTCAGCGCGCCGAAGCTGGAAGAACGCATGACCGATCTGATGGAGCAGAATATCTTCAAACCGAATACAGTCATCATTGACGGTTTTAGATTTGATGACGCTGGCAGGGGACAGCTTGTACAGCTAAAAGAACTGGCCAATAAATATTCGATGCGACTTTGGTTTACGGTGCATACGCATCGTCACGAACCGCCGCAGGAAAACGGCCTGCCGCTTTCTTTTCTGCATATAGCCGATTTATTCGATGTGATTGTTGAACTCGCGGCAAAAGGCGACGAGGTCTTTATAAAATCTCTCAAAGGCAAAGCAAGCGAATCAACACAAAATGATTTGCTCCTTGATCCGGCAACCATGCTGATTAAGGACGCTCAGTGAGGAAATTATTTCTTGATAAAAAATTGAATGCCTTAAAAATAAACAGTTAATTTTTGAAATGTATCTTTGCTCGTCTATCGGGGACTTGCTTAATTATTCAAACTGATAACCTTTTTCCTTAAATAGTTTCAGGCAGGTATCCACAACGGTTTCGTCATAAAGTCTCCCTTTATTTTTTTCAATTTCTTCAAGGGCTGCTTCAATACCCAGTGCCGGACGGTAGGGACGGTGAGAAGAGATGGCTTCCACCACATCCGCCACGGCCATAATACGGGCCTCTATAATAATTTCATTACTCTTTAGATTATGGGGATAACCGGTTCCGTCCATTCGTTCGTGGTGTTGTTGAACAATCAACGCCAGCGGCCAGGGAGATTCCACATGCTTGAGCATTTCGTATCCGGTTTCAGGATGTTGCTTAACCAGAGAGAATTCGAGGTCAGTCAATTTGGTTGGCTTTGACAATATTTCTCCCGGAACGGATAACTTTCCGATGTCATGGATGGAACAGGCCATGCGTATGCCTTCAACGACATCATGAGAAAGGCCCATTTCCCGGGCGATGGCGCGGGCAAGATCGGATACTCTCTTCTGATGACCTGAAGAGTATGGGTCTTTTGCTTCCAGAGCCAAGCCCAATACCTGAATCGTTGCCTTAATGGATTGACGAAGGTTTTCCAGGGTCGCTTGAAGTTTCTCTGCTGCTTGTTTGCGATGCGTTATGTCCTGATAAATGGCCTGAAATTGTTTTTCGCCGTTCCAGAAAATTTCTTTGCGGAATACATGAAGATGTCGAACTTCACCGTCTTTCCTAATGATGCTTATTTCATATTCTGAAGGGCCAAACTCGCCGTTCTTCCTTTGATTGTTTCTTTCCTGCCATGCCGTGTAGCTTTCCGGTGTATAACGATCTTTCAATAACGTGGATTTCAACTCATCAATACCGTCATATCCATATATATCCAAAATAGCTTTGTTGGCATAGATGGTTTTGCCGTCAATTGTTGATATGCGGACGCCTAGCGGGGAATGATCAAGGGAATGACGAAAGTTGCATTCACTGGCCCGAAGCTCATATTCTATTTGTTTGCGTTCGGTGATGTCCCGGCCCGCGGCGATAAAGGCGGGCCGGCCTTCATATTTAAACATTTTACCGGAGGTCTCAAATTCCCTGATCGTTTTGTCCTTACATAACATTTGCGTATGGAATACTTCCGGTACACATTGATTTTGTTCCCGTTTAGATAATCTCTCTTTCAGCGCCGGCACACAATCCGGTGTGACAAGATTAAAAATTGACATGCCCGTCAGTTCTTCAATATGGTATCCGGACATTTCCACAACACGTTTATTGGCATACTTGATGATTTTGTCCTGAACGATCAGCACGCCGTCCGTCACATTTTCCACGAGAGAATAATATTGATCTTCAATCTCTTTCAGCTTGTTCTCTTTGAGATTAAAAACGTTGATGTAGTTTTTAATGTTGTTAATCATTATAACATTCCATTTTGAGACGAGTATGGAATCTGAGGAGCAATGGTAATTATGCATATTCCTTAAAATCAGTCAAGAATGAAATCCCTCTAAAGAGGGGGGTGAATAATTTATCCAGAAGAGAGTTGAAAAATAAGTAGAGCCGTCGGTAAATGGGGGACCGGTTTTCCACGGGACCAAAGCCGTAGGCTTCGGTGTGCGGATTGACGACATCCTCCGCCAGTTGTACAGAACGTTTGCTTCTGGGCGATGCCTGGGTTAGACGGTAACGCGGGTCGTAAGTCAATATTCAGTTGTAAAAGACTCCTTGTTTGCAACAAGTGTGATCGCCGGGTTTTACATAATTTGGACAGGAAGTTATCAAAAAGCTACTGAACTTGAGTTCAATATATGATATGAAATTTAATCTCGGGACAATATGAAAAATATTAATCCAAATAAACAGATATTGGTTGTCTATGCCATTTTAATATTCGCCACAGTTGCAGTTTTTGGGCAGGTGAATCAATATGACTTTATCAGTCTTGATGATACAATTTATGTTACGCAGAACAGTCATATCCAGTCCGGAATCACACTGAAAGAATTGCACTGGGCGTTTAGCTCGACTCACGGGGAATACTGGCATCCCATAACATGGCTTTCCCTAATGCTGGATTATTATCTATTCGGTCTCAACGCCGGCGGTTATCATGTTATCAATGTCATTCTGCATATTTTGTCTGCTGTATTACTGTTCTGGCTGTTTAAACGCATGACAGGCGCAATCTGGCAAAGTGCTTTTATTGCCGCAGTCTTTGCGTTGCATCCTCTTCATGTGGAATGCGTTGCCTGGGTTGCTAAACGAAGAGATTTATTAAGCGCTTTTTTCGGGATAATGACTCTTTGTTTTTATGTTTATTATACGGAAAAACCGTTTATCAAAAGGTATTTGTTAATATTTATTCCGTTTGTTCTTGCTTTGATGAGCAAGCCTATGGTTGTCACCTTACCTGTTATCATGCTTCTTCTGGATTATGCTCCGCTTGGCCGTTTTAGATCCGGACAAATTAATTTGCTTTTATGGCAACTGCGGGAAAAAACGCCTTTTTTCATTCTTGCTGTGATTTTTTCTTTCATTACAATGCATGCCCGCGATGATGCATTAATGACACATTTCCCCCTGTCATCCCGGATTTCAAATGCAATCGTTGATTTTGTCACTTATTTAGGAAAAATATTTTATCCTCACGATTTGATTATTCTGCAATTATTCCCGTTGCAAATTCCGGTGTGGGAGGTTTTAGTTTCAGCTATTCTGATCATTATTGTTAGTGCTGCAGTAATTAAAATTTCAAAATACTCGCCATATCTTCTGGTAGGATGGTTATGGTATACTATAACCATCCTACCAGTACTGGGAATCATCCAATACGGCCCCCTGTCCGTGTCTGATCACCATGTTTATTTGCCGTCCATTGGCATATCCATAATGCTGGCCTGGGGCATTCCACTTTTGTTTCCGAGTGGAAACATCCGGACAAAGGTTTTATTGCCCGCAGGAATACTCGCCGTAGTAATCCTTGCTGTTTTGACATGGCGACAATGCAACTACTGGAAAAACAGCATAACTCTCTTTAGCCACACTTTGCAGGTAACAGATAATAATCATCTTGTGCATCATCGTATCGGCGTGGAACTGCTAAAAAATAATGATTTCGAACGGGCCATTGCTCATTACAACGAAGCCATCCGCCTTAATCCTGATAATCCACATTATTATAGCGATAGAGCTGAATCTTATATTGCAACAGGTCAAATCAGTCGTGCTATGGATGATTACGAGAAGGCCATACGTTTGAGACCTGATGAAGGACAATTTTACAGTAACCGGGGCAATGCCTACGCGAAACTTGGTCAGTACAAATTAGCGATGGACGATTATAACGAGGCTATCCGAATTAGTCCGGATTTGGCCGAGTTATATTATAACAGGGGAACCATGTATGCTGAATTCGGACAACATCTGCACGCTATAGAAGATTATAATAAAGCTATCAGTCTTGACCCGGATTTTGTTGATGCCTATTATAACAAAGGAACCATTTATGCTAAACTCGGTCAGTATCAGCCTGCCATTGAAGATTTTAACAAGGCAATAAAGCTTAAACCTAATTATGTTTCGGCCTATCACAGCCGCGCGGTTGCTCATCTATTTCAGGGAAACAACAAAGATGGCTGTAAAGATGCACAACGGCTTTGTGAATGGGGAAACTGCCAGTTGCTGGAATTCGCCACGGTAAAAGGTTTCTGTCGTTAACAACTTATTCGTAAGGCTCAAAATTTTTAATGAAACTCGGAGATGACAGGTGTATTACATAATGTAAGAATCATCCACGAGGACGACTTTTCGTAATAATTAAATTTCCAAACAAGCATGAAGTTAACATGATTTAAAATCATTCATAAAATATAGATGGTCATTTCCCCTGGCACTCCGATTTGCCCTTGCCGCGGCCTTCGGTGTTTTCGGCAATTAAGGTATTGTTTTCAAATGTCAAAGCGTAAACAAAATCACCTTCACCGCAATTGTAATACCAGACCTCAACTTTTTTATCACACTTCTTTTTCTTGTCTGCCCAGTTCTCTATGCACTTTTTTTCTTTTAACGAGGGTTTCCCGCAGGTCATCTGCACCTGTGCTTTTGTGTCACCCGTGCTGACAAGGCCGCTGCCGCAACGAAAAGCCCAAACGTTACCTACTGTAGAAAATAAGAAGAAAGATAATGCCCCGATAATAATTGTCATGCTCGTTTTCATTTTATGTCTCCTTTCATCAGAATGAGATATTCGTATTTATAAAGATCGTAAACAAATTGCTGGATAATTTCCTGCTCATCGGTGAACGGTGTTGTAAGGCTCAACGCGGTGATAACCTTGTCGGTTAAATTTAATGGCAGAAAATCGGCGAAAGGGCCGCGCCGTGTTTTGTACTTTAGCACTTCAGCGATTTTCTGCAAGTAAGAAAATTTAATCGTAAATTCTTTGTGGCCTTTTAGAGAAATCATTTCCGGAAAACCGGAAGATTCAAAAGAAAGATATGTTTTCATTTCCTCAGGTACGGTAGCTTCGCAACTGTGTTCGCTTAAATAGATGTATTGGATTCCGGCCAGGCAAAGTTTTTCCACAATTTCCATTGCGCCGATGTTGATGTGCTCATTTTCATTGAGCCCCAGCGGAAGATTGTATTTGTTTTTGAAATGCTTCAGCTTTTCTAAATTCTGGACAGTAGCGGGTTCTGAATGATCATCTTTTGCCTGTGCGGTTATAAGGGTGGGCAGATCACCCAGATTTTCGTTCATCATCGCCAGATCGAAACCGGAGAATTGGGCGGTATCAACGACCAGGATATCCGCAAGTTTGAAATCGGCTTTAAATGCCTTCAATGTTTCTTTTTGCCTGTCCAGCAGATAGGGAGAGATGTCGATCATTTCGGCTTGTGTGCGCGGGTTGAGTGAGAGAATGTCGCGCATAAGATATCCCATGCCACCGCCTATTTCTAAAACATAGCGGATGCCGTCAAGTGGAATCATTTCTTTCAGGAAATTATAAAGATGCTCGCCGAAAGAAAAAGGCGATGAAAGAATATTTCGGCAAGGGCTGTCGATTGGCTCCAGGGCATTGCATACTGTCAGTTCCCAACCGAGGGAGTTTAAATCGTGCTGATGATAATCTACTGTGGAATTAATAAAGTATTTCATTAATCTTGCGGAAGAAAAATATTTTATCTGCTTGTTACCATATTTTAAAAATTATGCTATTAAAAATTCCATGTGTCATTCCGAATCCCGACGCATCGGGATTCGGAATCTTAAGATTTCTCCCTTCGGTCGAAATGACAGGTGGTGCAAGATTTCTCCCCAGCACGTGTGACCTTTAGGTTATAGCTGGACTATAGGCTTCGAAATGACATAAATGCTAATGGTAACGCAGACGAGAAATCTAGTTATTGAACGTGAACTTTTTGTCGGTAATAAATGGAAATATGTAGAATGTTCCGATATTCGCAAAGTTTAATTGAGCTTCTGCGCTATGATTATCCCGATCTTTCCGGTTGGACAATCATTTGTGCCGGCGAAAGAGCTGTCGACCCGGTGCAGCACTTTATTCACAGCGAATTGGGCGGAATACTTCCCCGCGTAGAGGATCTTAAATCTTACATTACCAGAAAAAGCAGTGAGAAGCTGGATCTTGAGCCCGTTCCCGGTGAAGAAGGGTTGCTTTATTTTATCCGGTTCATTGCGGAAAGATTTCCGGATGAGCCATATCCGGCCCGGCGCGCTGCCGGTCTTCTGCCCATTATCGCAAAACTTGCGGAATATAAAATCAGCAGGAATACAATTTACGGGGCGGAGCGGTTTACCGACGACGAATGGGCGAGGCTCGAGGAATATCTGGAAACCGCGCAGGCATTCCGGACGTGGCTGTCGAAAATGAAGTTCTTCATGCCGGAGCTGGAGATGACAACACTTGAAGCCGTTACGCCCGGCGAAAAGGAAGTGTTTATCGGACTTCCGGGGATAACGCCGGTAACCGAGCGTTTCTACCGTAAGATCAGGAAAGAACGATTGTTCATCGATCCGCCGCAGTTCGGAGCCAATTTGTCCGGCGAGGAAAGGCTGCCGTTTGATTCGGCAAAAAATCTGGTTCTGTCATTCGGAGGCGGGATTGCATCCTCGGACGGCGCGGGGATTGAACTGGTTTCGCTTAACGGGCTTCATGCTCTGGTCGATCTGGTCACGCTGGAGGTTTCCGCGTTCCTCAAAGAGCGGAAGGACAGGGAGCAGATGATGATTTTTCTGCTTGATGAGTCGCTGACGCCAATGCTCTGGAACAGGTCGCTCAGGTATTTCGGCAATGCCGTCAATCTGGCTGTCTGGCTGCCTTTTTCGACGACCTCGGCCGGAAAAAGGCTGCTTGCAGAAATAGAAAAAGCCGGACAGTCGCGCCGCGCGCCGGATTTTAAAAAGTATGCCACAGCCTGTGCGGTGGAATTATCCCAAAACAGGGAAAATTACGCGCGCGAGGAATGCGAGGCGCTGGAGACGGCCATCTCTTTTGCCACGCTACTCGATTCGTGGAAAGAAAGGCTGGGGCGCAATCTGGCCGATGCCGCGCGCATGCTGATTGAAACGAGAAAGTTCCGAGTCACGGGCAGCCGGTCTTCGCCGGTGCAGGCGGTCGGCTTCGGTCATGCTTCGGGAGAGAAATTCAGCAGGGGATTGATTCTTTCCCTGGATGCCGGTATTATGCCCTCGCAGCCTTTCGAAGGACCTTTTATCAATCCGGTGCATGTTCCGCAGCTGCGCAAAAGCGTCTTCGAATATGAGGATCTGATTTTCCGGCAGATTCTCGCGCAGGGTGAAAAAATCAAAATCGTTGGAGTCAACGATCAAATCAGGGAACGGACGCCGAGCTATTACATGAGCCTGCTTAAGCAGGAATTCGGGAAATCAGTCACAGCCGTTGCCTTCAAGGAATCCGTGACGGCGAAACCGGACAGGGTAAAGGCCGCCATCATCCTTGACGATAATCTGAGAAACAGACTTCGGGATTTTAGGTATTCCTATTCCAGCCTGACCAAAATTCTGGCCTGTTCGTTTTTGTTCTACCATGAATATATCCTCGGGATTAAGCCGCCTTCATTCATGGAGGATGATGATAAAATAAATATGCGCATGGGAGATTTTATTCATCGATTCCTGCAGCGGCTCTCGACCGGCCCGAAGAAACAATTCGAGGACTGGGAAAAGCTTTTTGATGAGCTCTGGGAAAGCGACGAAAATGCGGAGGCGCGGGGCATTGACGGCATTAGTATCTACATGCTCAACGCGAAGATTTTGTTGCAGGAGATATACGCCGATGAAAAGGATTCCGGAGAAGGTCTGGTTTTTGCCGACAACGCCCTCTGCTGCGAGAAGAAATTCGAGGGAATGATTGACGGATGTTATAAGATCACCGGCCGTGTGGACCGAATCGCCGGCATCGCGGGACGAACCGAGGTGATCGATTTCAAATATTCCAAAAAAAGTAAGTACAACCTTTCGGAAAGAACATCGGTTCTGGAACGCTTTAAACAAAAAGGCATTCTGCATCCAGCCGCGCAACTCATTATTTATCAGCACTTCAATAAGGAGGCCGAGGGGGCGCGCTTTTATTTTCTGAAGGAGACGAAAAACGATCGGCAGATGGAGCTTCCGGAGAAGGAAATCGCTAGGGCCGGAGAACTGATGCGGGCCGTCAAAGAAAGACTGGACGCCATCATTCGTGGCAGCGAACTTGCGCCGAATCATGAAGGCGCAGCTTGCGAATACTGCCGGTTTCAGGCGTTATGCGGCAGGGAAGATTATTATAAAACAGTCCGGGGGAACACGTAATGAAAAGTATTTTACTGAAAGCCTCGGCCGGTTCGGGAAAAACAACAAGACTCACCGAAGAAGTGTTCAAACGGATATTTATCGGCGGAAAATTCATTTCCGCGCTGACTTTCACCCGCGCTGCCACCACCGAAATGCGCGCCCGGATCATGGAAAAAATATCCCAGCAAGAGGAGAAGCCTCTGCTGGAGCGTCTGCGGCTGATTATGGAAGCGGGACGCGTCGGCTACTCCACGATTGATGCGTTTTTTTACCGGCTCTATGCTGCGGCGGGTTTCGCGCCGAAGCTCGCGGATGAGAAAGAGCAGATGGAATTATCGCGTGAGATTGAAATTCTTTTCCGCGATGCTGTCATTCAAAAGGGCAAAGCCGACAAGTTGCTCATGGCGGCAAGAATTTTAAGAACGGATATTGACGCGCTCTGGGAGGCGCTGAGGGATGAACGGACGCATGAGCGCTGTTTGCGGGATATGGAAAGGCTTGCCGACCTTGACGACATCATGAGACAAAACGGCGTTTTGAGAAACAGGCTGAAATCTCTTTATGAAAAAGCTGATGCACTGGCGGGGCAGGTGACGTCGCGAACAAAGAGCCGGGTCATTGATCCTTTGTCTGATTACAATAACTTGATTTCCAGGAGCGCGGCCTCTTATACCGATCTGGAAAATTACACAAGCCTTGGCAAAAAAATAAACTGGAATGAGCAGCCGTATTCGGAACTCAACAAAATATTCCGGGATTATCGGGAAACTGCTGAACACCTGGCCGTCAACAAGGCTCTGCTGCGCGAACTCGCCGTGGCATTTCTTTGCGGCATTTATCTGGAAGCGGCAACCGCCGTCAAGAATGAAAAAGGTTTGATATTTTTCCACGATGTACGCCGGGGCCTTCTTGAACTGGACGGTCTCACATCGCCTGAGCGTCCGAAGCTCATGAGCAATTACTTTTCGCTGGGACTTGACCGGACGGAACATCTTTTAATTGATGAATTTCAGGATACATCAAAAGGCGATATTGACATATTGATGCCGCTGATTGATGAGATTTTATCCGGTCGCGGTGAGCGCGGCGAAAGGTCGTTTTTTGCCGTCGGCGACTGGAAGCAGATGATCTACGGCTGGCGCGGCGCGGATCGCGAAGCCCTGGAAAATGCCGTAGGCTTATACATCCAAAACGGGGAAATCACGGAAAGCTCGTTGGACTATAATTATCGAAGCACGCCTTTGCTGATTGCTTTTTTCAATGAACTCGTTTCCCATCTCTTTGACGGAAAAGAGAAAATGGAAATCCAGAAACCGCCGGAACAGACAAAATCTTTTGACGGCGTCACCGAGGTGAATCGGGTTGAACTGGAAAAAGAAGGCATATCGGAAGCTCCTTTTTATCCCGCGATCGTCGAATATCTGAAGAAGAAAAAAACCGAGTACGGCTGTTCCTGGGGAGACATGGCGGTGCTGTCTTTGACCAATAATCATGTTCAGAAAATTGAAGAAGAGCTTTTAAAGAGCGGCATCGGCGTGGCGGCGGTGAAAGGCAGGCAGCTTCTTTCGTCGTCTGAAGGCGTTGCGGTCCTGTTTTTTATCGCTGCTGTTCTGGCAAAAGAGGATAAAAAAGGATTTGTTACTGCGGCGGCAGCCTCGCCATTGTGGAAAGATTTGTATGGAAATATCGAAGCGATACGGGCAGAGTTTGCTCAAAAGTTTCCCCAACCTTTCGGATTCATGGCCGTCAGTTGCGCCATTGAACATTTACGCGGAAAGATTGCCGCGACAATTCTGGATATCTGGCAGGAGGAGGCGCAGGCTTTTTTCAGCGAAAACAGCGCCGATGTGGATGATTTTCTGCTGAGAATGTTCGATGTCCGGTTTAACGTCAAGGTGCCGGAAGCGGAGGACAGCGATAATATCAAGGTTGATACCATTCATGGAACGAAAGGGCTCCAGTTCAACCATGTCTTTGTTTTCTGGAATGAGGAGGAGAGGGAATCGCCTTTTTATCTGGAGTCGGAAGAGTGCCATGTGCAATTTTCGAGTAAGGAGATAGAGTTCTTAAGCGCGGGCGAATCGTCCATTGCCGGAGAAATCATGGCTGGGCGCGAAGCAAATGTGGCGCGGCTGCACCGCGAAAAGGCCAATGTATTCTACGTCGCTGCAACAAGGGCGGTTCGGACCCTGACGGTTTTTCTGCCGAAAAAAAACAATGAAAACTACAAACCTGTTCATCAGTCCGTCCTGAATGCCTTTGACAAATTTGTGCCTGACGGAAGTAAAAGAGAAATCTGCACGTCGTCCGGTGAGACGGAAACGCCTCCATCTGTGACGATATTCAATGTGCCGGCAAAACATCATGATGAGCCGGAAAAATATGGCGAAATTGATCCGGCGCTCGTATCCGCAAATATTAAAGCCGGTATCATGAGAGGCGACCGGCTGCACCGGTGGCTGGCCAAAGTTGTTCATCAGAATGCCCTGCCACGGGCTGGCGAGCTGAACGAAGACGAATATGAAGCGGCGGTTCACTTTGTTCAAAGACGCGAGGTTGCCCCGATTATGTTCAGGCAGGGCAGACTCTATATCGAGCAGCAGATTTCGGATAAGGAAAATTTCGGCATCGTGGACAGAATGATTGTATCGGATAACCTCGTGACCATCATGGATTACAAGTCCGGTTCGATGCGGGGACTCAGGCAAAAATACGATGAACAGCTCAGGCGTTACACAAAAATCATGAAAACACTCTATCCAAAGAAAGAAGTGGAATATTTTATCTTATCCATAGATACATAACGACTTTGAATATTTTGAGCGAGGCTATGACGTAAAAAGCCCCTTTAACATATCTGCTAAAGAGGCTTTTTGTATTTTGAGTGATTTTAATCGGTTTACTTTTTAAAATATTTCCCTTTTTTCAAGTTACGCCTTTTTTTGGGGCGGTTTTGAAATAAGTGTTATAGCTGCACCGACGAGACAAGCTATTCCCGCAATCATAAACGGGGTGACCCAAACGGCCGGATCTGAACTGCCTTTAGCTGCATCTTTGAAATGCGCGGCGATCTGGGGGCCTAAGATACCGGCAATGCCGTAAGAAAAAAAGACATACCCGTAATTAAGACCAACATTTTTGTTTCCAAAGTAGTCAGCCGTTATGGCCGGGAAAAGAGCAAAGTTGCCGCCGAAGTTAAAACCTATAAGACATGCGCCGACAATCAGCATAAGGGAGGAACTTCCCATTTTGTAAAAGAAAAGCATGATGATGCCTTGAAAAAGACACATGAGGAAAATAGATGTCTTGCGCCCTATTTTATCGGAGACAGTTCCCCAAACAATTCGGCCAATGCCGTTCAAGATGGCCAGCCAAGCCACCGCTGTTCCAGCGGCTGCGGATGCCACTGCCACTTCAATGCCCTGTGCTTTGAGGGCATCGATTCCGAAAAGTTTGATGTTACCGATAACCATAAGACCCGCCATCGCGGAAAACAGGAATGTCAACCACGTGATATAAAATTGCGGTGTAGTCATCATTTCCTTGGATTCAAAATTGACCATGCCGGTAGATCCGCTGGTAATAGTTGCTTGGGGCGGGGTCCATCCCTCAGGAACATAGCCCTGGGGAGGATCGATCATGACGATGCTGCCAAGAAAGATGGCGATCATGAAGATGATGCCGTAAAGCAGAAATACGCTTTGGACTCCTCCCAGATTGAGAATGTTAAGGGTGTCCAGCAGATGAAACCAGGAATCGGCCGATTTGACCCAGATCATAGCGCCAAAACCAAATCCGGCGACAGCCAGACCTGTCACCATTCCTTTTTTATCCGGGAACCATTTAACACCTATGGCTATCGGAACAACATAACCCAATCCTATGCCGGCTCCACCAATGACACCGATGCAGATCAACTGTGCCATGAAAGTATTGCCAAAAATGCCGCCTAAGATGTATCCGAGTCCCAATACAATTGCGCTGGCTACCGCCAGTTTACGAGGGCCGATCTTGACCATCATTCTTCCTGAGATGACCATTACAACGGCGAAGATCAGTAACCCCACTGAAAATACCCATTGTGATTGTGCTGCTGTAAAACCGTAAATACCACCGTCAGCCAGAGGTTTGGTTAACCTGGGCGTAAAAACAGACCACGCATATATGGCTCCCAGACACAGCTGGATGAGCACCGCTCCGATAACAACGTACCAACGATTCATAACCTTGTCTTTTGACATGCATTCCTCCTTTATATAATAAAACAGCAAGATTCAGAAAGAGCAACTTAAGTGAGCGTTGCAAATTGTCGCAAGAGTTATCCATAATTCGAATAAATGTCAAACAAAATTATCAATATGCAAATGAAAATAAAAATAAAAAGCCCCTTCAGCTTGTTGGCAAAAGAGGCTTTTATTTTAAGATTGAAAAATGTTCACTTAAGCTTTTTTCCCTTTCGGTGGTTTGTACACCAGCGCGATGCAGAAACCGGCTGTTAAAAGAGCGGCAGCAATCATCAGTGCCTGAGGCTTGAAAACTTCAAACACATAGGGGCCGATGAGGCCGGCGGTGCTCCACGCGGTCAGCATAAAGCCGTAAACCTTGCCGATATACGCGGGACCGAAAGCATCCGCCGCGAAAGCGGGCATCGTGGCGAATCCACCGCCGTAGCAGGCCAGCAGGTAGCAGGAAGCAATCACGAAAAGCCAGTAGGTGGCGACAAAGCCTTTGGCCACCAGAACATATAAAACGGCCTGAGTGGCAAACATGATCAAAAAGACCATTTTACGGCCGATGTTATCGGAAATCTTTGCCCAGAAAAGTCTTCCTAATCCGTTAAAGATTGCGGCGTAAGCGACGACAGCGCCGCCGGCAGCCGCCACAACAGCTACCTGTTCCGGAGTTAATTCACCAGTCAGCCCCATGGTTTTTTTGTAGATATCCTGCGCCAGGGGAGAGTGCTGGGAAATCAAACCAAGACCGGCCGATACGTTCAGGCACAGCATCGACCAGAGCATCCACCACTGAGGAGTTTTTATAGCTTCGCCAAACGTGAAAGAGTCGGCGGCGGAAACCGTTGTTTTAGCCGGGGTGAAGCCTTTCGGCAACCAGCCTGCGGGAGGATTTTTAAATAATTGCGCAGAACCAGTAACCAAAACGAGGAAAATAACACCCCAGATGTACCAGGTATTGGCGACACCGGAAGCGATTACCGTTCCAGCTGCGTCAACTTGCTTAAAATAAACAATCATTGCCGGAGCAATTTTGCCCATAAAGAAAGCGCCTGCGCCGAAACCCATAACGGCGAGACCGGTCACCAGACCGCGTTTGTCGGGGAACCAGCGAATCAGTGTGGCAATGGGAGTCACATAGCCAAAACCATTTCCCAGTGCTGCGATGACGCCGAAACCCAGGTATAAAAGAACAATACTACCGACCTGGTCGGCATAACCGGCAAGAATTGTACCGAGACCGAACAGGATACCGCCGATCGTGGCCACGAAACGAGGACCTTTTTTGTCAACCAATGTACCGCCGAAAGCGGCGGCGCAGCCAATGATTCCCATAAGAATCATAAAAGTGAGCTGAACTTCCTTACCATCCCATCCATGCATCTTCATAAGTGGAATCTTAAAAACCGACCACGCGTACACCGTGCCGAGACACAACTGAATGATGACAGCCGCGCCGGCAATCAACCATCTCTTACTCTCTAAATTTTCATTTGCCATAAATTCCTTCCCTCTCTGATTTAAGATTTGATATTACTTCTTTTACATATAAACTGTATGCAGTTTAAAAAAGACCGTTACAAAAAATATTCAATTAAAC
This sequence comes from uncultured Smithella sp., assembly GCA_964480875.1. Taxonomy (GTDB): domain Bacteria; phylum Desulfobacterota; class Syntrophia; order Syntrophales; family Smithellaceae; genus Smithella. The sequence goes on from CAYZRT010000036.1 coordinate 21,698, forward strand.
GGACGCGTCGCAACGCAGACAGCGACATGCTTCCTTAACAGCGTCTTCCGGTTTGAATCCCAATTCAACTTCCGCAAAACTCATCTTACGAGTGTCATGGTGCATTTCCGGCATCGCCATCTGCGGCGTTTCAATAGTTTCTTCATCGATCTCCAGAGGAATATCTATTTTTTCTTTCGCCGGTTTTTCATAAGCGGGTTCATTGTTGGCCTTGCGGATGGCTGAGTCAATATCATCGGCGGCCTGGTGTCCGGCGGCAATAGCTCCGATAACGGTATCCGGCCCTGTGACCGCGTCGCCGCCGGCAAAGTAACGGGGATTGGCCGTGCCGGATTTATAAACCTTGCCGACATCGAAGCAATCCCATTTGTTGATTTCCACGCCTCGCTTGGCATCCATGAAACTCATATCGGAGGCCTGACCAATGGCAGCGATGACGGCATCAACCTTTAATGTAAATTCGGACCCCTCGACCGGCACAGGTCTTTTGCGCCCGCTCTTATCAAAGTCGCCCAGTTTCATGCGCTGACAGGTAATGGAAGAAACTTTGCCTTTTGAGCCGTCTATTTTCAACGGAGCAACCAGCAGGTCAATCTTGATTCCTTCTTCTTCGGCGGCCTTGATTTCTTCATCAGCTGCGGGCATATCTTGTTTTAAGCGTCTGTAAAGGATTGTTACATCGGATCCCAGGCGAAGTGCGACACGCGCTGCATCAATGGCGGAGTTTCCACCGCCGATAACGACTACTTTCTTGCCCAGAGTATTTTTGCCGTTCATCCATTTTTCTTCGTTGGCATTAAAATCTCTCAGGAACTCGACGCCGCCGTAAACATTTTTCAGATTTTCGCCGGGTACGCCCATTTTCTGACTCTTATGAGCGCCGGTGGCGAGATAGATATAATCATAATCTTTTTCCAGTTTCGCGAACGTGATGTCTTTGCCCACGCGGGTGTTCAATTTTATTTCCACACCGAGTGCTCGGATGTCGTCGATTTCGCCGTCCAGAATATTGCGTGGCAGACGGTAGGAAGGAATTCCCCAGTAAAGCATTCCACCGGGCTTGGAGAGTTCTTCAAAAACCGTGACCTTATAACCGCGCTGAGCAAGATCGCGCGATGCAGTAAGGCCGGCAGGGCCTGCTCCAGTTACCGCTATCTTCTCCTTCCGGGTTACCGGGACCGCTTCTATTTTTGGACGAATTGCGTTATCGGTAATAAATCGCTTCAGGAACTTAATCGCGATCGGTTCGTCCATATTGCCGCGACGGCATTTGGACTGGCACTTGTGATCGCAGACTCTTCCGCAAACGGAGGGGAAGGGATTGGTCTGTAACAGGATCTTGTAAGCGTCTTCAAATCTTCCCGCTCTGACCAGCGCGATATAAGAAGGAATGTCCATTTCAATCGGGCAGGTGTGCTGACAGGGGGATTTAAACATGGCCGAGCAAACGGCAGCGTTACAACGATGGTTTTTAATATGATCTTCGTACTCCTTGCGGAAATAACGGAGGGTGCTCAATACGGGATTGGGAGCGGTCTGTCCCAGGCCGCACAGCGCCGCGTTTTTAATGACGCCGGCCATTTCTTCGA
>CAYZRT010000037.1:0-20079 GCA_964480875.1 uncultured Smithella sp.
CAATGGTCATGATTATTTGCAGGGCCACAAAGGAAATCATGATGATTGCCGTTGAAATGATAAAAGTCCCGCCGAATTTGAGTTCTTTTATTTTCTTTTTTGAATCTTCGAAGTTCAGAGCCAGATAGAAAAGGAAATACAGAAATATCACCAGGGATGTAACCGGTAGAAAGTATGGAAGGTTGCCCAGACACTGCATGAATAACAGATTACCCGCGAGAAAATAATACCGCCACTTGCCGGTATCCAGAAAAGTATGGATGAAATAAAGAATCAGCGGAATGGCGTAGTAGAGGTGAAAGTTCCACCAGGGCTGCAGCATCCAGATACAGGAACCCATGATGGAGAGGGTGACGAAAAACACGGTTAAGGGCGATGCGAAAAACCGTCTTCCCAGAAGCCAGACCCCTGTGAGGAGCAGCAGTTCATCAAGAAATATTCCCAGGTAGAAGAGCGGCAGGAAATTGACACTTTTGAATAAACTCCCGGATAAAAATAACACGTTTTGAAAAAGACCCGCCTGGATTGTATGCCACCACGTCGCCACGGTTCCATGCGTCATGAAAGGAATCCAAAGCGGGATCTCACCGCCATTTATGACGTTGTTGAGAAAACTGTATTGCAGGGCGAAAAATTGAAATCCATCCTGTCCGCCGACGATCAATCTTTTATGGATAAGATAAAAAAAGATTCCTGCCTCAATCAGAATAATCAACAGGAGGAGGATTCCTTCAATTCTCTTTGAATCTTGCCGATTTATCATGCAGTCTGATCACCTTAAACAGCAAATTATTCCGGAATTCTTCATCTCCAGCTGAATACTTCCCGGATAAACTGGAAGTAATAGGCAGCTCCCCATCTCCAGATCTGCAGTTTACGTTCACCGCCTATCCGTGGTGGCTCCGGTCCCGGTATTTCGGTCACCTTGAGCTTTCGCTTGGCTGAGCGCACGGAAAGCAACGGCTCCCAGCTGATGCGTGTGCCGAATAATCTTTCCGGCAATTCGTAACTTTCATCTTTGTTTAAATCGAGATCATAGATCAATTGTTTTTTGTACGCCCGTAAGATCACCATGACGTCGGTGTAATGGGCGCCGAATAAAAGATTGACGGTTTTGGTAAACAGCCAGTTGCCGAATCCGGTAATGGCGTCGTCATCTTCACTTTTTGCACCGGCAAGATAGCGTGACGCGATGACCATGTCGTAACCTTCCTTCATTTTTTTGATCAGTTCCGGTATCAGCTCCGGCAGAGAATTGCCGTCGGGACTGAAGGTAATGATCATTTCGCCTTCGATGTAAGGAAGGACTTCCATGTAAGCAAACCGGAAGCCTTTCTTTTTCTGGATATAAACAAAATATCCGTTGTCCTTTGCGTACTCAATGGTGCCGTCTGTCGACCCGCCATCCAGGATAATGATCTGGTCACACCATTCCTTGCTGATTTTGGGCATGATGACGCGCATGCCGTCAATCTCATTGAGTGTGCAGACAATCAGAGTTGTTTTCAATAAAATCCTCCGGCATTACATTATCGATTCAACGCGTAAGTTCCAGTATTGCTTTTTTAATCTGGTTCTTGCCGACATAATAGACATCTTCGAGACTGTGCGCGGACGGTGTCGGCAGATCGGGATGAGCGATGCGTCTTATGGGAGCTTTCAGATACGCGAATCCTTTTTCCGCGACCATGGCGCCGATTTCCGCGGTGATGCCTCCCGTTTTCCAGTCACAGTCCGCAATAATCAGACGGCCTGTTTTTGCCACAGAATCCAGGATAATTTTTTCGTCAAGAGGTCTGAGTGTGCGGGGATCAATAATTTCAGCCTCGATACCGTAAGCGGCCGCTTCCCCCGCGGCTTGAAAGGCCTCTGCCACAAGATGAGAAACGGCTACAATCGTTACATCAATGCCTTTTCTCCTGATGACGCCTTTGCCGATTGGCACTGTGTACGGTTCAGGAGGCACAAAACCTTTGTTGTTGAAGTTGAAGCGATGATCTATGATTAAAACCGGGTTTTGATCGGCGATGGCTGCAAGCATCAGGCCTTTTGCATCATAACAGGTTGCCGGCATCACCAGTTTTAATCCCGGAACATGCATAAAAAGTCCCTGCAGAGCCTGAGAATGCTGGGCTGCTGCTCCCCATCCCCTTCCGATACAGGCCCAGATCACCAGGGGAACGTTTTTAGCGCCGCCGAACATATACGACCATTTGGCGGCATGATTGACCAGTTGATCCATGGCCAGCAGCAGGAAGTCAGGACGGTTATGAAAATAGATGGGGCGCATGCCGGCTAAGGCTGCTCCTATGGAAATTCCCGTTAAGGCGCCTTCGGACAGCGGCGTATCAAAGACTCTTTCACGACCGAATTCCTGATGAAGATTTTTTGTCGCGCCAAACATGCCGTCCGGATCATCAACACCCTGTCCCATGACGAAAACTCGCTTGTCCTTACGCATGGCCTGTTGCAGCGCTTCGTGGATGGCTTCATGATAGCCGAGAGCACGTCCGCACTTTTCCCCTTCGTTGAGGAAAGCGGGTTCACGGTTACTTTGTTTTATTACGGAACGAAGCATTATATTCACTCATCAAAAAGGTAATGAGAAAGCGTTTTCGATTCCGGATGCGGTGACTTCAGAGCAAAGTCAAACGCGTCTTTGATCTGCTTTTCTATCTTCCTCTCCATTTTATTTATTGTACTTTGGGTAATGATCTTACTTTTTAGCAGTCGTTTCTGAAAAGAGGCAACGGGACACAACTTCTTCCAGGATTCAATTTCACCGGCGGTGCGGTAACCGGCAATATCCTGCGCTTCGCAGCCGGCGTGTCCTCTGATCCGGTACGTGCGGCATTCAATGAACGCAGGACCGCATCCCGTTCTGGCTCGGGTGACCGCTTGGTTGACGGAATCATACACCTGAAGAACATCATTGCCGTTGACTGTTTTGGTCATCAGAAGTTTTGCGGGCATTGCATGAAAAACGTTATCTCCGGCCTGACGCTTTGAGATATGAGAGCAAACAGAATATTGGTTGTTTTCCAGAATGAAAATTACCGGCAGTTTTTTCAGCACCGCGAAATTAAGGCTTTCATAAAGCACGCCTTCATCCGCTGCCCCATCACCGAAAAATATCACGCTGACATTTTTCTTCTTTTGCATTTGAATGGCCAGTCCCATGCCGGTGCCAATAGGGATACCCCCGCCGACAATGGAGGAGCTGCCGCAATGCCCGACACCGGTATCCACAAGATGCATGGAACCGCCGCGACCTTTGGAACAGCCGGATTTCCGGCCGTAAAGTTCCGCGACCAGCGCGCGAAGATTGCCGCCTTTCGCCAGATAATGACCATGCCCCCGATGATTGCTGCTGATGTAATCATTTTTTTTAAGATGGGCGCAGGCGCCGACCGCCACGGCTTCCTGGCCGATGCAGAGATGAACAGGTGTCTGCATTTCGTTTTCGGGATAGCGCGATTCAATGGCCAGCTGAACCCGGCGAATCCGCATCATCTCAAACAATAGATTATGCAAAACATTTGGGGGAAGTTTCATCATGTCTTTTATAGTTGTTTATTCAGATCCATGATATTTTTTTATGTCCTGAAACCCTTCGCCGGTTTTCAGGTTAATCTTGTTTTTCAAGGCCACACGTTTTTTATTCCAGTCTCTGATTTGTATCGCCCGGCGGCCGACCTCCGTCAAATTGTTGTCAAGTGCTCCCTGACGTATGCCGCTTTCCAGATCCCATATTTGGGAATGAATATTTAAAATATCCTTCTGGTACACATTCCAGTCAATAGCGGGATGTCTTGTTTCCAGCTCTTTAATGCCTTCGCAGAACCATTGATATTCCTTTTTGCTTTCATCGGCGCCGATGCGTTCCGCTTTGAGCTTGGCGATGGCCCATCTGTCTATGATATCTCCGGCATCCCGTTCCATTAAATAAACCTCCAGCACATCGGATCTTTGCCTGTAAAAAGGTTTTCGCACTGCCTGTTGTAGGGAGCAAACGTGCAGCGGGTATGGCAAAGAGCAGGGGTTTTCCCGAAGACCATTTTTTTATGCCGGGGGCTTCCCCATATTTTCAGTATATTTTCCGGATCGGGATAATGACGTCCCAGGAAAAAGTCTTTTTGATGCCTGGTGTCCGGACAAAAATAAATGTTGCCGTCGGCGCATAACTGAATGCACAAAGGCGCGGCGTAACATTTACTGAAATCCTTGCGCGGTTTGAGCTGTTCATCAAATTTATGCATGATCGTGAAGACCCGGAATTGATCGTTATCCAGAAGATGACATTTGTCAAACTGTTCTAAAATGAGGTCAATGTTGTAATTGATCTTTTTCCTTTTTTTACCCATGCCTTGATGGGAAAAATCAGCCGGTCTGGCGTGAAAATCCCGCACGCCGATTTCCCTGGCCAATTTGCAGGCATCATAAATTTCATGCTGATTATAATCGAAAATAAGGAATTTATAGGCCACGTCACAGTCGGTTTTTGCTTTTTTGATTTTCTTGACCAGCGATGACATGTTGTTGATGGCCGTATTGAATAAATTTTCTTTTCTTCCCGTCCGGTACGTTTCCGCAGTTGCCGCGTCAATGGAGATGCCGACCCAGCGGCAACGTATTAAAGCGTCTAAGAGATTTTCATTAAATAAAGTTCCGTTGGTGGCCACGCTGGCTTCCATCCCCAATTTTACCGTCCATTGGATTGCCTCGGCAAGTTTTGCATGCAGCGTGGGTTCTCCACCGCCGCCAAAACAGATTGCCTTGACGCCCCAGCGGCCTAAAAAATGAACAAGGTTGATCAGGTGGTCATCGGGCATGCGCCTTTCTTTCAGCTTTTTATCAGTCAGATAACCATGCGCATTGCAGTGTTCACACAGAAGATTACATTGGTGAATCGGATCCAGGCTGGCTTCCACGGGCGGCAGGAAATTTTTCTGCACAACAGCCCTGTACCAGTCAGCGTAAAGCAAACCTTTCCAGGAATTGAAGGAATTGAACTCGTTTTTTTTCGACCATTCTTTCAAATGTAAGCCTCTTTGGTGCAATCGATAAAATTCAGCGTCGGACGTTATTTTTCAACTTCATGATGACAATTCCGAAGTCTTTTCCGCTCAAGGTGTCGTCTCCGATGGAATTTACTTTATCATAATTATCCGTAATCCAGGAATAAATATTCCGGGCATAGTCAGCGCCAAAGTATTTTGCGCCGTGTTCCGATGTATCCTTTTTCGTTAGAATGATAAACGAAGGACGATTTCGGGAGATGTCATTGATGATACGGGCTTCTCCTGTTGCCTCAATGAAATTGGGAGTGAATTCAAAATATCGCGATGGACTATTTCTCCTCGAGAGATAATTAAGCATTATGCCGTCGGGCATCACGATGAAGGTGTCTTGCAAGGACATTGATTGATCAACCAACTCAAGCGTTTTTGTCAAGACGGGTCCATAGTTAAAGAATTTTTCATCGTACGTTAGAAACCGGTCACGTCCTCCAGCAATCGTGTAGTTTTTCATATCATAGACATTTTTAGTAAAATTCAAATAGAAAAGTAAATTAAGAATAATAAATAACCCTGCGAAACTTGCCACGACAGTTTTGCTTCCCCACCGTGAAAAGAACAGGGGAATATAGTAGAGAAATAAAACCAACATGGCCAACGTTGCGGGCATGGCCAGCGCGAATCCGTAATGATAAAAACGGACGTGTAAAATAATCTTTATCATCAATAATAATGAAAATAAGACAAACAGGGTAAAGGGAAGGTATTTTTCAATAAAGATTTTGTCTTCGCGTTTACGAATCAAATTAAACATCAGGTAACCAAGAAGAAAGACGGTGAGGACAGGGAATGGCCGGGCGATATCCAGCCAGCTGATCGGGAAGAATAAAAAAAATAGGAATAAAATAATCAGAGCCGATAGGATGACAACCACCCCGTATCCAAAATGTTTTTTGCTGAAACGGTTAAATAAATAGGCAATCAATCCGGTAAAAATAAAGAAAAGAAGATAATTGAAGGTTTTTATAAGCATGAGAGTAATATTTTGCGCGGGGTTGTTTAATCCTGACATGCGTAAATAGTAGATGTTATTAGTCAGCTCACCGATGAATATATTTTTATAGGAAGCAATGATGGCATTGAAAGCTTCAACAAGCGGCATATGCAGGCTGAAATAGATAAAGAAAGCAATAACCGGCAATAGGGCAAAGAATGTAAAATGAAATAAATGTTTTTTAAAATGAAGAGGCTTTGATTGCCTGAAGATAAACATCAAACCAGCTAATAGTGATATGAGACCGGCAATGAAAACTTCAACTTTTGTCAGAAAGATCAGTCCTGTAATCAGTCCGATGAGCGCAGCATAAATTATTTTTTGATGGGCGAGATATTTTCTAAATAAAGTAAGGGCAAGAAAAAACAGGAAAATACCGTAGGTTACTTCGTGAGAATAAGGACAGACGAAATTATAATTGGAAATGCCGACGTATTGCGAGCAGGCAAAGACAACTAAAAAGCAAGCTCCGGCTGTCGTGGCAATCCAATCACCGAAAGACGATTTGATTAGTGTATAAATCATCGCGGTGATTAATATCGTTATAACGATATTGAAATAGACAAGGATGGAGAGTCCCGTGCCGAATATTTGAAATAAGAGGGCATTAAAGTAGTGTGCTAAGGGGCCATACAGGTGATTGATGTCGGCATATAAAACCTTTCCCTGAGTGATTTGCCAGGGAACATAGAGTTCTCTGCCGTAATCGATGAGCAGATCAGGCCACTTAAACCAGCTCAAATGCAACATATAACTTCCGATTACAACAAGAATTGAAGGACCAATAAAATTCCTTAACTTGTATTGTTGGTTATCCATAAAAAACCCGGGGAAATTTTCGAAACATTACCCCAATAGTCTAATAATATCAACTCATAATTAGACAAAAAGGTAACCTTGCCGAATGACTGACCGTCATGGATGACGAAATGGCTTCAACGCTGATAAATCGGGACTCGCTTTCAGCGAGTGTCATTATTGAGGATTACCGGTGAGCGGTTGAGTAACTCAGAGAAATTAGAAAAACAACATTCATCGTAAGGCGTGCCTGTTGGGTTTACCTGTAAACAAAAAGAAACATGTTTCATTCCAGAATTTCTAAAATTGCCCGTTTATGTGCTTTGGCGGATGCGGCACTCAAAATGTTGCGGATAGCATAGGCGATTCTGCCCTGCTTTCCGATGACCTTGCCCATATCTTCTTTTGCTACGCGTAATTCAATGACAGATGTCTGTTCGCCGATGATTTCATTTACTTCAACCTGGTCCGGAAAATCTACTAAAGCCTGAGATATGTACTTAATCAATTCCTTCATCGTCCCACCCTCCACTGGTTTTGGTTAACACTTCTGATGGATTCTCTGGCATAGATTATTATTCATACTCTATTTCAGAAATAGCCAACCATTTTTTTGCTTTGGAAACATCTCTAAATACTTGAACTTGCCCTCCCCGATTACGCGCTACTGTTTCTCCAAATTTTGCGTCTTCTTCTGACATTGTCTTTTCCGAATATACGACCGCATACCTGAACCCCAGGGGAAACATTTTAAGACTTGATTCAGCAAATTGATATATTTCCATAACTGAAGCATGCACAATCGCGTTGCGAACATCTATTAATATATGTTTCGCATTGCAGGTTTTTATTGAGTCAACTATTTCTTTACGCATCAATAAATAAGCGGCTTCATTCAATTCACCAACAGCTGTGGCGATAAGGGCTTTCCCATGCGAAATGACATTTATAAAATGTTCCATAACGACCTCATACGAGTCAGTGCGTGCACGCAGTTCATTAAGAGATTTGGCGGGGTCAAGAAAGGAAATAGAAGCAAAATTTTATATACCACCTTGTTGTATCCTACGCTCTATAACCCTATTGTCAAGGTAATACTTGGTGCGGTAATTTTTGACTGAACATCTAAAGGCGGATAAAAAATGACGTATGAAAGAAATTATACGCTGGAATAATTCTGAATACTCACTTACAAGAAGAATTCTTGCCGGCCCGACACAGTTTAAAGGTTATCATAATGGAGGGCCGCCGAGATTGTATGAGTGTGATCTCATAACGGTTGTATTTTTGTCATAGTTGACGATTTGGTAGGAGGAAGAAAAGAATAAAACCCCGATCAATGGTGTCATTTAGAGTGACTCCGAAATAAACCAAATTACCAATGATTTTTATTGATCCGACAGCCATTCCTTTGCCTGCTCTAAAGTATCGAACAGCACCAGTTCCCTGCCCAACAATCTCATTGTCGTGCCATTCACGCCTACCACCGCCGCCGCGATCACATAAGGCTTGTTGTTGGCTAGAAATTCCTTCATCGCATCATTCACCTCAGGGCAGAACCAGGCGTCGGTCACGTCTGTAAGAGTGAACAATGATTTCTCAGGCTGATTCCTGATGATTTCTCTTGCGTTCGCAATGACGGCAAGCATTTCTTCATCACTGCATTTAGACATATCGATGTAAAGAAACTTCTTCCCCTTATATTCGGCGAAATAGACGCGCTCCATACATTTACCTCCGGCAAAATATTGCATAGAGTTTATTTAATATTTTTTACATTTTTTAGTCCACAAATTTCTTCAGTTATTTTTTGATGATTCCTGATCTATATCCTCACTATGATGATCATTTGAGGATTATAGAAAGAATCTATCGCATTTTTAACTTGATAATTCCGCCCAGCTTGCTGGGCGGAGGTTCATTGATTTATCGAACTAACTTTTCTTGAGGGCAATATTGAAAGGGGAAATGTATGTAACTTCTCGCAGTTATATATTAACGAATTTGTCTTTCCCCCGTTCTGTGATTATGAAACGGGGAAAGACATAAATTTCGGGATTTCTCAATATAACAAATTTAAATTACATGTTGCGAATTACATAATGTTCGAAACATGAATAAACGAACGACTGAAATATTACTTGCTCAAAAGAGAGATATCCATAATGATATTCCCTCGCCTGGAACGTTTCAGCGCATTAACTTTTGATCTGCACTACCCTGTGGCCAGACCCTCGATACCGGCCGACTTACCCCAGGGCGCCTCACCCAAACCGACTTTTTGCTTGCTGTTGCCGGTCATTTCATCTACGGCCAACCAGGCCTGGCAGTTGGGGCACTGCCGCATACTCAACGATGCATCAATACGGGCATTGTACAGGTAACGGAATTTATCGACGGGGCCTTCGAAATCACACTCTACGCACTTCATATTTTCTTTCTCCTTATGTGTCTTATTAATGACTTTTTATTTATCCTAGATCTGCTTTCTCATTGAACGCCGGTAGTTGGAATCGCTGCATTTGTGGCTGTCATTGTCAAAATGTTTCATTATGGCTAAGTGCGTCTGACAATTGGGACACTGCCGCATACTGAGCGATGCATCGATCCGGGCATTGTACAGGTAACGAAATTTATCGACGGGACCTTCGAAATTACACTCTACGCACTTCATATTGTCTTTCTCCTTTGCTTCTGGTTAATGAGTTCTACTTATCCTGGAGCTGCCGCATCGAACGCCGGTACTGGGGATCGCTGCATTCGTGGCCGTCCTTGTCAATGAATTCCATCTTTTCAAAATAGGTGCATTTGGTCGCATCCGTCAGGATTCTCAGCATGTAACCGTTTTTCGCTTCCAGATTGAAAACAGGGGGATCACTGGTAATATCGGAACCCTCTTTGAGCACCGCGCACGATCCCCGTCCATCACTCATGTAAGCGGTCTCCAGAAAGTGTTTGCATACGCCACAGTTTTTTTCGGGAAGCTTGTCGGCATCGGCTTCCTTTTCCACGTCTTGCTTCTGCATCCCGTAGATTCCCGTTGCCTTTGCAAAATCGTCCCTACTCATTCTTGCCATAATCTTTTCTCCTTTTTTTGATTGTCCTTTCCGTACCAGAATTGAAACAGGGGAGTGTCTGCCGGACACCCCCCCTGTCCTTTCTTAACGTCAATTACCCAATCCCTGAATCGTACGCTGGATGATGTTGTCCTGCGTTTTGCGGCTGATATCCACAAAGTGCGCGCTGTAACCGGCAACGCGGACGATAACTTCCTGATATTTTTCAGGCTCTCGCTGGGCGCTCCTCAGGGTCTCGTCGGACACGCAGTTGAACTGGAGGTGATCAATGCCCAGTTTATACCAGGTATCCATGTAGGCTTTCCAGAGGGAGTATCCCTTCTCTCCGGCCATCTGCGTGGGAGAAAATCTCTGGTTCAACAGGAACGCCCGGCCATCCATGACATGGTCGATCTTGGCACATGATTTCAAAACCGCGGTGGGGCCCTTCTTGTCGAGTCCCGGACCGGGGGAGATACCGCCGTCATAGAGGGCGTCGCCTCTGCGGCGACCGTTGGGCAACGCACCCACGATATTGGCATAGTGAATGTTGCCGCTGACGTTTTCGGGCAGAATCGGCCAGTTGTTCCCCATGGGATCTTTCAGTTCATGCGAGAACTTGGCAATATCCCGCAGGCATCGGAGCATGATGCTGTCCACGTAGTCGTCGTCATTGCCCCACTTGGGCGCGTTGTTGACGAAATCCAGACGCATCTTCTCCTGCCCCTGCCAATCATCCGTAATGGCCTGTTTGAGTTCGGCCATGGTGTACTTCTTTTCGTCAAAGACCAGTTTCTTGATGGCCGCCAAACTGTCGATGTTCTCCACAAAGGTAAAGGCGGTGATCCAGGAATTGCCCCGGCTGATCGAGGGATCCATCACGTCCAGACCGCTGTCAACCGATCGCTGGGAAATGGACGACAGGTAAGGCCGCGGACTGAAGGTTGCGGAGTTCATTCTGGTATAGTTCATGATACGAACAGCGATACTGAAGATGTGCTTCATCTGGGCTATCCAGGCGGCATACACCTGCTCAAAATCGGTGAAGGTGGCGCAATCAGGCGTCTCCGCCCCGACTTGCATGTTGACCACCGGGTCGAAACCGCTGGTAAAGACGTACTCGATGATCTTGGCCGTGTTGGAGGTGGCGTTGGCCATGCGCATGGGCTGGAAACCGGCCTTGGTCGTGGGACACGGTGACATACAGGCCTGATGGACCCAGGTGCGCGCTTCTTCAATGGGGTGTCCGTACCAGTGCATGGTATTGGCGATCAGAATCGGATCGTGGCGCATGGAGGGATATCCGAGTCCCTGACGAATACACTCAAAGCATTCGCGCAGGACGTCGTCCTTCACCATGGGGTGCCAGCGGAAACCGAAGGTCGGATTGGAAACTCTGACCAGACGGGCGGCCTGAAGCAAGGCAATGGTCATGTCGTTGCAGGCGTCGCTGCCGTCTTTCTTGACGCCGCCCAGTGTCCAGACCCAGGTGCCTTCGATGCCCTGTAAGCCTTCACGGACCCATTTGGGTTTGTACTGGGATACTTCGTGTGCGCGGATCAAAAACTCACCGACCAGATCCAAGGCTTCGTCCTTGGTAATACGCTTGTCAATATTGACGTCGTTGTCATAGTACGGACCATGATAGTAGTCCGGTCTTGCCGGCCAGGCGCCTTCGATGGCCTCCGTCCGGCTGAAGATCTGCGTGAAGAGGTCATACTGGATCGATTCCTGTAAAGTGCGAGGCGGTTTGGCCGGTACTCTTTCACAGCAATCGGCAATCTGCAATAGCTCTTCCTTGCGCTTGTTGTCGGTCTCGTAATTTTCCGCAATGATTCTCGCCAGACGCGCATAGCGCTGCCCAAAACGGATACCCGCCCGCAGGCAGATCTGCATCGCTTCCCAGGTGACCATCTTGGGGTATGTTTCAGAAATTTCCTTGCTGGCAAACGGTGAATGGACCAGGTCGTATGCGTCATCAAGATTTTTGTCGAGTTCGGCAATGATGTCTTCAAAAGCGCGCTCGCCGGTCATAAAGTACTCGTAGTTCTTGCCGGAATATCCGCCCCGGGCCAGGGGAACGCCCCACACGATCGTGCCGGAAAGTATCTTGGTCAGGTCTTCCACATCCGCCATGGGCGCCATTCTGTCGGCATCGGCTTTCCCGGACCAGAAGGCGATGACGTCATTGATGATTTTCAGGCTTTCGTCCAGGGGCTCCGGCAGAGCGGTGGCATCATTGAGAACCTCTACGTTCAGCGGCGAGCCCACACTGGGCAGCCAGGCAACGGTATGAGGAAGGCTGCCCACGTAGCCCACCAGCTGGGCATGATCGGTGATAAAGATGGTCTTGTTGTCCAGGTAATTGGCAAACATCTTGGCAAATCGGATGACATGAGGATCCGGCGAATACTCCATCGACCGCATGAACTCGGTGTCTATCTGCGCCTGCTCCAAATCGACCCGCAAGCCGGCCGGATAGACGCCGCCGACGGCTCCTTTTTTCCAGATGGCCTTTCTCAGGTAGTCGAGACGCTTGGATCGCTTCTTCTCCGCGGCCCACCACCACTGCTGTTTCTTTTCCAGTTCTTTGATGTTTTTATCTACTGCTGGCTCTGCCATAAAATTTTCCTCCCTATTGATTCCCTTTTGTCTTTTTAGCTAACTCTTCCTGCTCTCAACGGATGATGTGTTGCGTTTATTTCTTCTCAAATGAACCACACGAACTCGCGTCCTTGCCTGCCAGAACCGGCTTCGCTTTGTAGTAGCCCTGCCTCGGATCTACGACGCGCTGTACGCAATCCCCCTTCTGCGGATCTTCCTTGATAGGAAAAAATTTCTTGCACTCATTGCATGACGGCATCGATAACACCTCCTTTTATTGTTTCTCTTTTTTATTTGGTTTTATTTTTTAAAGTTCTTCCTTGTTTATTTATACCGTTGTATATTAATGATAATTCATATTGAAATAACAGCAAATTATATGCCAGTCTCATAATTAACGTAAATACTTGATATTTATAATTAATAAGAAAATGATCTACCAAGGCTGTTCTATACAAAACAAATAGTGACCTTATTTCGTCACTCATGGGGATTGTTAAACGTGCACCTTTGTTGATTGATTATAAAAGATGGGCATCATGGCGTACGGAATATCATTTTGAGATACCCAAAGTCCTCATGCGAGAGTAAAGGCTTGTTCGCTTCATTCCCAATATCTCGGCCGCGCCGCCCGGTCCGCTGATTCGATCATTTGTAACGTTGAGGATGTGCTTGATATATCGTCGCTGCATTTCGTCAAGAGTCGGTTTGTCTGCAAATAAATCTACTGATTCTTGGGTTTCTGCAAGAGAGAGCCCTAATTGAAGCTCGCCGGAACCTGAAACAATGATGGCCCTTTCAATGACGTTTTGCAGTTCTCTCACGTTTCCCGGCCAGGCATATTTCAGGAGTTTGGTTGTATCGCCAGGCGACAAGATCATTGATTGACGGCCATAATGTTTGGCATACTGCTTGATGAAGTGACGCGCGAGTTCGATGATGTCTTCACCGCGTTCCCTGAGCGGTGGCATGGTGATGGGAAAGACACTGAGACGATAGAAAAGATCCTCGCGAAAACGCCCCGCAGCAACCTCGTCCTTCAGATTGCGGTTGGTTGCCACGATCAGCCGGAAATCCGATCGAATAATTTTTCCGCCGCCGATTCTGACAAATGTTTTTTCCTCCAGGGTTTTGAGGAGCTTTATCTGAACTTGTGGAGGGAGTTCTCCAATTTCGTCGAGAAAAAGCGTTCCCTTGTTGGCGAGTTCGAAACGTCCCAACTTTTGCTTTTCCGCACCGGTAAAAGCGCCTTTTTCATACCCGAAAAGTTCGCTTTCAAAAAGATTCTCCGGGATTGTCGTACAGTCCACAACAATAAACGGATTGCCGGCCCGGCGGCTTTGTTCGTGGATCCATCCGGCCAGAAGTCCTTTCCCCGTGCCTGTTTCTCCCATGATGAGGACCGTGGTATCTGTTAAAGCGGCCTGATGCGCCAGCTCCAACTGCTTTGTCGCCGCAGGCGAGCGGGCAATTATCCCATTCATGGCGGAACGGCTGGCGACAAGCGATTCCTTCTCCCCGGACAGCCGTTCGATTTCCTGCTTGATTCTCAAATGATTCATGATGAAATCGATAAGGTCGCTGGTGAGGCGTCCCAGTAATCTCATCATGACAGGATCCAGATAATCGAAAGCATCAGCCAGGTAGGAATTGTCATGATAGAGGACACAACGGGTTATCCCGCGAACCTCTATCGGGATACACAGGATGGATCGAATTTTCCCGTCCGGGAAGCTTTTGACGCTATCGGTATTTTTGAAAACAATAGCTTTGTTGGAATGATAGGCTTTCCACACCAGATCAAGGTAGGGTTTGAACGCCTCTGATTCCACTTCATCCTTCCATAAATTTATGGAAGCGCGCAGTGCCGGCTTGCCCGTTCGTTTTCCTTCATCAAACCAGAAAAGACCGCCCCGTTCGGCCCCGAAGAACTCGTTGGTTGAAATGATGGTCCGTTCCAGAATCTCTTCCTGTTCCATGCCCGCTTTGATATTGTTGGTCATGGCTAAATAGGATTTTACAAGTTCTTCATTAGGCCATACCTCAGTAACACGCTTATTGAGCAGGGGTTTGAACTGATCGGGAAATAGATCGGTCGCATAGCCGCTGTAAAGTCGCCAGGCGGTATTGGCATGCTCTCCGGCTTTTTTCTTGTTGCCGCCGACGAGTTCGAGATGCGCCATATAAAGGAGCGTCTTGGCCAGTTGCATCCGGTCGCCTGAAGCCTCCAGGCATTTTTTGCTCTCCTGGAGATCGCTCATGATGGATTGTATATCTGCGTTTCCCTGGTCTTCTTTAATCTGGGCATTGATTCTAAACGCTACGCCCTTGAGATGTATATTCGTGCCGTTGAGGAGGCTTTCCAACGCGGCGGGATAGACATACGCTTTGCTCCTGGGTTTGAATCCTAAACGTAACAACCCGTAGTTCACCTCAAGGACGATCGGTGTCGCATATTCAATGGTCAATCCACATTTGGAACTTATCGTCAAGGCATCGTCAAAGAAATCGTAGGATTTTTTATAATCGCCCTTGGAAAAGGCAAGCAGCGCCAGGCCGGCCCCGGAGAAAAGCTGAGCGATGGCATTGTTGGTGGATATCGACCTCTCTCTGGCCTTGTTGAGCACGGTCTCCGCTTCTTTATATCGCTTGATGAGGGTGAGCGCATGGCCCAGCATACTGCCTAAAATTGAACACAGGTTATCGTTGCCCCGCGCCTCGGCCTGGCGCAGATGGGCATCAAGTAAACCTATTACACGATGGAACTGGCCAAGATAAATCGCACAATAGATGAAAATCAATTGTGTCATGGGCATACCTATTTCCGTATTGACCTCGGGGAAATTCTCGACACGTTCAAGATAAGTCATGGCCTCCCTGTGCTGGCCCTTGAAGAAATAGTAGGCTCCGATTAATTCCGCCGACTGGTTGAGGATGTCATTATCACCCAGTTCCATTACCCCTTCCAAGCCGACGGATAAAGCCTTGATGGATGCATCATTTTCACCGGCGAGCCAGTACATCCCTCCCAGTTGCAGATTGATCAGCGCTTTGGATCGCCTGTCGCCCAGCTTTATCGATACCCCCTGCGCCTTGATCAGAATATCGTGCAGTTCCATCAGATACTTGCCCAGCAGGAAGCAGAGGTTAGATAGTTTCAAGGCCAATGACAAAAAGAGAGATTGAGACGGATGATCATCCACTTGTCGCAATCTGCCGATGGCGAGCCTGAGATGGTCAAGCGCTGCTTCGTAATTCCGATTAGCCAATTCTTTTTCTGCCAGATCGTTCTCCATACGTGCGGATTCGAGACTGCGCCCGGAACGATCGAGCAGATTGGCCAGCACTGTCTGGTCAATCTCGGAGGCGAGATTAGCAGAGTAAATCCTGTCAATCAAATCGACCAGAAAAGTTTTATTGCACATGCTTTCGAGCTTTTTTGAAACTTGATCAGGCAGGTTTTTGCCAAGGCAGAATCTGTTGCCGGGCATCTGGCATATCAAATCTTCCTTTTCAGATATCCGCATCAGCTCAAAGAGTTTTCCCGGCGTAAGCGGCGCCAGAATATCCAAAATTTCAATGGAAACTTCAAAATTGAGTGCGTACAAAACCGTTAGAAATCGGTATTGTTCATCACTTATCTTAACGTAATTATCAGACATTATTATCTCCCTGATGAAGATTTTTATTGAAAACCTATACTCTCATAAAAAATGAATTGCAAGTAAAATGTCTTAATAAAGACATGACCATTATAAGTCATTAATTGTCTGTTTTCCAAAAAAATCGATTGTTTGTTATACGTTAATGATGTCGGGGCAGGGAAGATATTTGCCCCTTGCCTTCCCCCAAGCCCGCGTCGGGGAAGGCAAGCTATATATCGTTATCCCGCTTTCCTACTTCCCCAATCCGTGTACCGGCTTCAGGAGCAACGGTACGGATTCATGTTTGGCCTCGCTTACCTTGGGCACAGGCTGCGGTTTCGTTTTCGCGATTCTCCCGGCGACACTTACATAATGGCGTCCCCGGAAAGCCAGTTCTATCGCAGTGGGCAGGACTAGCAATCCGTACCTCGATGCCCTGATAATAAACCATAACGCATGAACACCGAACCCGGAAAAGAAAATCTTGGCCAGTTCACGCGTCAACCTCATCTTGTGCGGATGATTGTTCAATTTTGCTTCCGCCAGTTTCTTTTTCCAGGGCTCCGCCTGGCGAAGCTTTTTTATGTTCAGATCAGGAAGCCTGCTGATGACCTTTAACGCTCGGGCGAAATAGTTTTTTGGCGCATAGGTTTGAGCAATGACCCGCTTGTATCCTTCAACCAGTTTTTCCGCCGGCATTACGGGTACAAAGTTGAGCACGGTATCGACGTTATCTCCGCTGTGCATGTTATCATTTTCGATGATCCGGCCTTCCCGTTCCAGACGTTTGAACAGGTCGGTGTTCGGCATGGCGGCAAGCAGTCCCACCATGCTCTGCGGAATACCATTGCGCTGGATAAAATCCAACTGGCGATCAAACACGTCATCTGTATCGGTATCGAAGCCCAGGATAAAACCACCCATGACCTCAATGCCCGCGCGCTGTATTTTCTCGATAGCTTTATCCATGTCGCAGTTTGCGTTTTGGTTCTTATTAATGGCGCTTAGCGTTGCGCTGTCCGGCGACTCGATGCCTACAAATACGGACGTGAATCCTGATCTCCTCATTAAATCCAGAAGCTCGTCATCTTTTGCCAGATCGATACTCGCTTCGGTGAAGAGCAGATACGGATAGTCGTGGTCTTCCTGCCAGATTGCCAGGAGTTTGAGCATTTCCTTAACGGCCTTTCTGTTGGCGATGAAATTGTCGTCCACGATAAACAGGCGTCCGCGATAGCCGGTCGCGTACAGGTCTTCAACCTCGCGCATAAATTGTTCGGGCGACTTGGTGCGCGGAACATGTCCGAACATCTGGACGATATCGCAGAATTCGCAGTTGAACGGGCACCCGCGGGAGAACTGAAGGGCCATGCAGGCGTAGTCATACGGATTTATAATGTCAAAGCGCGGCGAAGGAGTAAGGTCGAGGTTCGGTTTTTCCTTGTTGTCGTATACTTTTTTCGCTGCTCTCCACTCGTAGTCCTTCAGGAACTGAGGAAGGTTGTTTTCGGCCTCATAAAGAATCAGATGATCGATCTTATCTGCTTCCAGATAATCGCCCGGCATGCCGTAAGCCGATTGGACAAAGGGACCTCCGGCGACAACGGTCTTTCCGAGGTCATGGCACATATTGAGGACATTTAAAAACGACTCCCGGTGTATCCACATGCCCGTGAGAAAAACCATTTCATTGGGCTCAATGTCGCTTCGTTCGAGTTCGCGCACATTCATGTCGATTAACGTGATTTTATAATTTTCCGGAAGCATGGCTGCTACGGTCATCAGCCCCAGGGGCGGCATGACCGACTTGAATCCGGCTGCCTTGAGCGAGATGTCATGGCTCCAGAACGTTTGCGGGGTCTTCGGCTGTATCATCAATACATTTATCTTTCTCATTACGTCCTCCTTCTGTTGAACTATCCAGATAGTACGAATCATTATTCCGCATGATCCCTTCGATTATCCGGATATATGATATACATTGCTTTTTATATTGTCAATAAAAAAAGCAAAAATAAAAGCAATTATTTTAGCACTTGATTATGGCAATAATAATACAAACATACAGGGGAAAAAACCCAAAGACTGGAGACATAATTAAAAGGAGTGCATTAAAATCAGACTATATCTTAACTGGAACGATCAGGAGGGTTTGAGCCCCGTCGTAAGGAGGTTGTTCGCTTGACCAGTTCATCGTAAAGTTTTTCCAGCGGCCTGGCCGTTTCTAAATCAGGCGACATCCAGGCGGGTCAAGGAAAATCTCCGTTTTTCTCTTGACATTTCTTATCATGGATGTCCCCAGATTTTAGAATGATCAAAGTTAATATCAGCCTGTTTATGCTAATTGTAAAAGTAATTGACAAATTACATAACCCATGTTAGCTATCAGTCATGATCAGTCGAATAGCGGAAAAAACAATTCGGAACTTACTGCGTGGATTTCCCATCGTGACTTTAACGGGGCCGCGTCAGTCAGGCAAAACAACTCTTGCCAGAGCCGTCTTTAAAAACAAACCTTATGCTTCATTGGAAGAGCCTGATTTACGTCAGGCCGCAAATGACGATCCACGTTCTTTTCTGGCGCGTTTCCCCAAAGGCGCTGTTCTGGACGAAGTTCAACGTTGTCCCGGCATTCTTTCCTACCTTCAAACACGGGTGGACGCCGAAAGCCGGATGGGTGTTTATATTCTGACGGGTTCTCAACAGTTTGGTTTGATGTCCGGTATTACACAATCACTTGCCGGACGCACGGCTTTTGTCGAACTGCTTCCTTTTTCGACGCGGGAACTTACAACAGCGGGCAAACTGCCTGCGAATATTGACACCATGATGTTGACCGGTGGATATCCGCCAATTTATGATCGTAAATTGGAACCTGCAAGCTGGTACAGCGCGTACGTTACTGCATATGTTGAACGCGATGTACGGCAGATGCTCAAGATTCATGAACTGGAAACTTTTCAGCGTTTTGTAAAACTTTGCGCCGGGCGAACGGGGCAGTTGCTTAACCTTTCTTCGCTGGCTACAGAATGCGGCATTACCCATAACACTGCTAAAGCCTGGATATCGGTACTGGAAGCAAGCTATCTGATTTTTCTTCTGCGCCCTCATTCAGTCAATTTCAATAAGCGATTGATCAAAATGCCCAAACTCTATTTCTATGATGCCGGACTGGCCTCGTGGCTTCTGGGAATAAGAACAACTGAACAAATGATAACGCATCCATTGCGGGGCAGTATTTTTGAGACGTTCATCATTTCAGAACTCGTCAAATCGAAACTAAACAAAGGCGAGAAACCTGCATTCTCATTCTGGCGGGACAGCAACGGAAATGAAATTGATTTGATTGTCGAGCGGGGAATAAAACTGATGCCTATAGAGATTAAATCCGGCCGCACCCTGACGCATGAATCTTTTGCGGGATTGGAAAAATGGCGCGCGCTGGCCGGGAAAAAGGCCGCAGTGCCGGCATTAATTTATGGCGGAGACGATTCTTATACTCAAAAGGGTATTAAAGTTGTCAGCTGGAAAAAATGTAGCGACACTCGCTGAGAGCAAGTGAAACGAAGCTCGAAGCGTAAGTGGAGCTATCCCAGGCACGCAGTGCCGCGGGATAGTGAGCACATCTTTCTTCCCTCCCTGGACGGCCATGGTGACCCTATAGTGACCTTTAGGTTATTCGTTTTTGAAATTTGAGTCTCACAAAAAAATCAGACTATATCTTACCTGGAACGATCAGGAGGGTTTGAGCCCCATCGTAAGGAGGTTGTTCGCTTGACCAGTTCATCGTCAAGTTTTTCCGCCTTAGGCTGCAGCGCGCAACACGGCAGCCTAAGAAAAAATCAGCTGGCACTGTACGTGATAGACAGGATTGATCTTAATATACCAAGTTGCATTCAAAAGAT
>CAYZRT010000037.1:20179-22201 GCA_964480875.1 uncultured Smithella sp.
GCGGATGCAATCAGATGGGCATCCACATAGCCGATACCTCTTCCCATCAAGCGGTTATTCTCAATAAAGAATGATACTTCTTCATGTTCGGCTTCAATACTCATTGGCAGCCGTTGAAGAAAAGAAAGAATAACGGCTCTGTCTTTAAGATTTCCACAAGCCAGTTCCCCGAGAATCAATGGGTGACATAATACCCTTCCATCATTGAGTAAGTCTGCCAACACCGTATTCCCATTCCTCAGATGCGAAACCCAAACCGATGTGTCCACCAGAACCATGAGCCGTCATGCTCCTTTTCGTCTTGGGATTGCTTGAAGCTGCTTTTGAGTTCCACCCAGCTTTGCAAGCCTCCGTGCACTTTCTCTGGCAATGAGCGCTTCTAATCCTAGTTTAACGAGTGCAGTTTTTTCTTTAATTCCAGTAATTTTACTTGCTTGATCGATTAAATTATCTTCAATGTTCAGGGTTGTTCTCATGTTTTTACCTCATATAAATGTGATGCTATAATATGCATATTCTGTACATATATGTCAAGGTCGTTTTTTGATAACGGCGGAACTAAGCGATGCAAGAAATAGAAATCAGAGAAATCAGGGACAGAAATCAGGGGACATGTTGTCCACATTTTCCTGCGAACTTAGAACATTGAACAGTTTTTCTTTTTCCCTCAGCCTATGCCCCTTCTTTTTTCTCATTTTATTCTTGCAATGTAGCGAAACTCGTTGAAAACGAGCGTCGCGAAGTTTGAAACGCAAGTTGAGCTATCCCAGGAACGAAGTGACGTGGGATTTTATATAAGGATTTAACCTTGCAATTAAATCAAGAAGTTGTATTATTACACGCAATTATAAAAATAAATATCTACTAGGATAAGAAAAATAGGGCGCTGCTACTTGTTTCAAAGTTTTACGGATGCGCGATAATGTACTTACTATGACTAACCAAAACCCCGAACAAATCGCCCGCGACAATATTGACAAACAGTTAACTGATTGCGGCTGGATTATTCAAAAAAAGAAGCAGATTAATCTATCTGCCGGATTGGGTGTCGCTGTTACGGAGTATCAAACCGAAATTGGCCCCGCTGATTATGTTTTGTTTGTTGATGGCAAACCCGTTGGCGTGATTGAAGCCAAAAAAGAAGAAGAGGGCGTACACTTAACCATTCATGAAGATCAATCCAAAGATTATGCCGACAGCAAATTAAAATATCTCAATAACGATCCTCTGCCTTTTGTCTATGAAAGCACCGGCACGGTAACCCGCTTTACCGATTATCGCGATCCCAAACCACGATCGCGCCCCGTCTTTGCCTTTCACCGGCCGGAAACATTTCAGAAATTGTTAAAGAAAGACAAAACTCTGCGGTGCAGAATACAGGATATTCCATCACTGCCAACAACAGGACTGCGCGATTGCCAGATTACCGCCATCAATAATCTGGAGACTTCCTTTCGCGGCAATCATCCCAAGGCGCTTATTCAGATGGCAACAGGTTCAGGTAAAACCTTTACTGCTATTACGTCCATTTATCGCCTGCTCACTTATGCCAAAGCCGGGCGCGTTTTGTTTCTGGTGGATACCAAAAATCTTGGCGAACAGGCCGAACAGGAATTCATGGCTTATATGCCCAATGATGACAACCGCAAGTTTTCCGAACTCTATGGCGTGCATCGTCTGAAATCCAGCTTTGTGCCGACCGACAATCAGGTCTATATCAGCACCATTCAGCGGAT
Organism: uncultured Smithella sp.; assembly: GCA_964480875.1. Taxonomy (GTDB): domain Bacteria; phylum Desulfobacterota; class Syntrophia; order Syntrophales; family Smithellaceae; genus Smithella. The sequence continues at coordinate 21,916 of CAYZRT010000037.1, forward strand.
ATATTCGATTCTCAAGGGAAAAGAGCTGGATGAAAAAGAAGAAGAAACAAATCCCGGTGAAATCAAATGGGAAGGGCGTCAACCGGTGCCGGTGGTCTACAATGCCAAACTGCCCGTTGAGTTTTTCGACTTCATCGTCATCGACGAATGCCACCGCAGTATTTACAATCTCTGGAAACAGGTGCTGGATTATTTTGACGCTTTTTTGATCGGCCTTACCGCCACGCCCGACAACCGCACGTTTGGCTTTTTCAATCAGAACATCGTCAGCGAATACACGCACGAA
>CAYZRT010000038.1:0-22067 GCA_964480875.1 uncultured Smithella sp.
ATGCGCACGAACTTGCGCTCCAGCGCTCTGGCAATTGACTGTCCGAGCGATGTCTTGCCTGTTCCCGGAGGTCCGACGAAACACAGAATCGGTCCTTTGGAATCCGGCTTGAGTTTGCGCACCGCCAGATATTCGATGATGCGTTTCTTGGGTTTGGCCAGACCGTAATGATCTTCATCCAAAACCTGACGCGCCTTGGCAATATCAAGGTTATCCGTTGTTGATGTATTCCAGGGCAAAGCCGTCATCCAATCCAGATAAGTCGAAGCAACGGTGTATTCCGCTGACGAAGGATGCATGCGGGATAATCTTTCCAATTCTCGCAACGCCTCTTTTTTGGCCTCTTCAGGAAGATTTTTTTCTTCAATTTTTTTACGGTACTCATCGGTTTCCACCGTATTCTCATCGCCCTCTCCCAGTTCCTGTTTGATGGCCTTCATCTGCTGACGCAGATAGTATTCCCGCTGGTTCTTGTCAATATCATCCTTGACCTTATTTTGAATTTTATTCCCCAGTTCGAGAACTTCCATCTGATGATTCACCATCAGCGTCAGTTGCTTCAGACGTTTTTTGACATCGGCAATACTCAACACTTTTTGCTTATCTTCCACCGGCGCGTTGATAATGGACGCAATCAAATCGGCCAGCGTGCCCGCTTCCGTAATGGATTTGGCCATCGGACCGAATTCCGGCGGCAGGAAAGGCGATAATTTTAATATTTTGTCAAACAACGACAACAGATTGGCCATCAGCGCTTCTGTTTCCAGATCTTTGACATCCGTTTCTTCAATGATTTTAATGCGCGCCTGCTGATAAGGTTTGCCTTCAATGATTTCTTCTATTGCAAAACGACTGACTCCCTGCAACAGCATTTGCGTGTGATTATCCATGGTTTTGGCCATCTTCATAATCACGGAGCAGGTACCCACAGAATGCAAATCTTCCTTCGTGTATACATGGGGTTTTTCCGGTTCTGTCTTTGTCATGATCAGACCGATAAGACGATCTTTTGTCATGGCTTCATCCACCAGAATGGATGCGCTGCCGGTGACTTCCAACGGAATCATCGTTTTGGGAAATACGAGCACATTATGCATGGGAAGAATGGGAATGACTTCCGGTATATTAAAAGTGTTTTTATTTTGCGGGACATTCTGTTCCGTCATTTTAACCTCCAGTTTTTTCTTGGAATGAATATATTACCTATTTCCCCGTGATAACCGATACGCGATGCGATTTATTCATGGGCAGTTTGTTCATTCTCACCATCAAAATTCCATCGGCGTAAGAAGCCTGGGCCGATTCCACGTCCACAGATGAGGGTAAAACGACGTGTCTTTCAAAATAACCATGCGGAATTTCGGCCTGACAATAACGTGCGTTTTGCAGTAACTGAATGGCCTTGCGAACACCCGCAAGTTTGACTTTTTTGCGGCTGACCTCGATATGAAGTTCTTCCTTATTCAACCCCGCCATATCAGCAAGCACCATGATTTCGTCGGACGATTCATAGACATCAATGTTGGGACGCCAGATGCATTCATAATTTCTGAAGGATGGTCTCACCAGATGAAATACTTCATCCACAACTTTCTGAAACTCGTCTTCAAAATTACTGCCGAAGTTAATTTTTACATAGGTCATTATTCCTGCCTCACAAATCGGTATCCATCGTTGTTAAATATAATAATCCCTTTTCTCTTTGTAAATATCTCTTAAAACGATTTTAAATTCATACGATGTTTATATATTTTTTCAATCTATTATTGATTATACCGGGCAACGATGCTGTCCACCGTTTCATCCTCAGCGTCTGTGTATGTATGAAGCAAATTCATTACCTCAGCATGCAGAGTCTGATTATTTCTCAGGCTTTCCGCCATTTTTTTATCAGCAACGATTTTATCTATATATTTGTTAACCATATTGTGTGCTGTTTTGTGAATCACCTCATACGCGCTTCCGGATAAAGCTATATTTTTGATACCCTCGCTGTCCGCATCCAGCAAGGCCCGCATGGCGGATTTGTTCCTGACCACTTTCATCATGCTGTCACCAAATATCTTTTTCACGGATGCCTCACGGAATGAACGGATATTAATCTGTTTTTCGTCTTCCGAGCCTTTTGCCATGCCGGCATATTTACTATCAGTAACAATGTTCTTCAGATTTTTAATTGAATTAAAAGGATAGTATTTCATGACTGCATAAGCAACTTTTTTGGGGATATCACCGGCGGGATCGACCTTTAATTGGTATATGAATTTCGCTTTGTTTCTTCCCAGACATTCAATTTGGAATGAACCATTCATCAAGACAATTCGTACGTGCCTTTTTTTCAAAGGAATTTTTACTTCATCGGTATTATAGAAAGTGATTTTGGCCAGGCCATTTTCATAGTCATATAATGTTTCATTTTTGAGCACGATGTCCCGTCTGTCGATCAAAAAAGGATTTTGAACAATATACATGACGTAATTGTTGCGATCATATTTTTTTTCAATCCGTGCGCTTTCACAATCAGCAAGCCACTTAGGATATTGCGCCATATCACGCAGAGCTTCGCCGATCACTTCCATTTTTACGTCTATTTTCGTTACAGCCCTATATTCCATGAGATTCGTTCCGGGCACGGAACGCTCATACAACTTGATCCCGCCGCTGTCCTTGACTTTAGCCCACCCACCGGCGGCGTATGCAAAATCGGTTGCGCACAAACAAAAAAGCAATAACGTCATGACTCCGATGTTTATTTTTTTCATGTTGTACTCCAAAATACTGATAATTTTTCACACCCAATCCACTTCCGGTTTTTTTCTGGAGACGGTATTCGTGAATCGGTATGCCGGATATCCCATCGCCAGAGCAGCGTAAACGCGCCTGCCCCGTGGAACATGTAGTTCTCTTCTGATTTTTCCGCGCCATCTCAAAACAAGGGTTAGCAGTCCGAGAAAGCAGGTTCCCAGTCCCAGTGTGTGCGCGTAATTAATGATTGTTGCTGCGGCAATATTGCAGTCGTCGCATGTAAACGGCTTATTTTTAGGCGCGTGAATCAAGATAAGGACCGGAGCATTGTGTAAAATAAAATCTCTGCCGGTCTGAGCGCTCTGCTCCTGAACATAACTCATGACCCTGAGGTAACGGTTTTGCGACAAACCGGTGAGGTCCAATAACAGCCGGCCTATACGGTTTTTTGTTTTATTGAACAAGCGGCTGGCCAGACCGAATATGCCTCCCGCCGTTTTTTCGATAAGATGCTTATCCGTCATGATAATATATCCAATATCCTGACTGTTACTCGCGGTGGGAGCATAGCGTGACACGTCAAGAATTTTTTCAATGATTTCCCGTGGCACCGGTTCATTTTTAAATTGTCTAATGCTTCTTCTACTGGTGATAATATCACGATAAACATCCGGATTGAGGTTTTTTCGATTAACGGGGGTGATTTCTTCTTTTTTAAGGCCATCATGAATGATGGCATCGCAGGGGCAAACGGCGATACAGTGACTGCAGCGATTGCATAAATCAATGTCCACCACTCGAGACTTGCCGCCAACATTGCGCCACACACCCATGACACAGTCACGGACGCAAAGCATACATTCACTGCATTTTTCTTCACGTTTTTCAATTCGCATTAAATTATTCCGCGAAGGTAACCGTTCTTTTTGAAGATATTATTTCCGTAGGTGGATATATAAAGAAGTGTCTTGTGTGTCAATAAAATAGTAAATCAACTATCGAAAATACTATTTTCCCTTTACTATTGCGGCGGCAAAAAGTATTCCGCCGCAATAGTTCCGGATTTCTTCTTAATGATTAAAATGTCATCCAGGTTTGTATTTAAACGACACCCTCATTTTTACCCTGTATTCAACGACCTTATTGTTTTCAACTCTCATGTCCAGTTCTTTCACTTCGGCAACTCTGATTTCTTTCAGACTTTTCGCAGCCGATTCCACAGCTTTTTTGGCCGCCTCTTCCCATGATTTTTCGCTCCCCCCGATAATTTCAATGACTTTGTAAATACTGCTCATAACGCTCCTCCTTTTTTTGTTTGGGTTTTGAAAAAAATAAAAACATGTACCGGCTTTCTTTAGCCGGCACTAACGAACTTTTTTATTCAACCATTAAAAACAAAAAAACAATATCGTGATGAGAATATAATTTTCAATAAGACAGCCAGATAGAACATGCGAACAATCACAAGAAGCAGAAAATCACATAGGATGAGGAATTCATTAGTATACTTTGCTGTGATTATACTTCTTTTTTAAAAAACGTCAATCGGAAAAGTGTCAATGATTAACCCTTTGCGTCAATTATTCCGATTCTCATGTTTTAATTGAATTTCGATGAAAAATGTCTTAAATTACTTATATTACAATAAATAAAACATTCGACAAAAAATTCAGCCGGGGAATATGTGCCGGCTTGGAAACAAAATTAAGGAGCTTTTTATGCAACACACATTCACATTAGATAAACCGGACAACCTGATTGACTGGTGGGAAGAAAGCGTAAACAAATTCGCCAATAGAAATTTGTTTGGTACGAAAAACAAAAATGGCGTTTACGAATGGACAACCTTTAAAGAAGTCGGCACACGAATTAATAACCTGCGTGCCGGACTTGCTCAATTGGGAATTAATAAAGACGATGTTGTCGGCATTATCGCCAACAACCGTTTGGAATGGCCTGTTGTCGCTTTTGCGACATGGGGAAGACTCGGGCGTTTTGTTCCCATGTACGAAGCCGAGCTGGTTCAGATATGGAAATACATCATCACCGACAGCCAGATAAAAGTTCTTTTTGTTTCGAAACCGGAAATTTACGAGAAAATAAAGGACTTCCCGAAAGACATTCCAACCCTGAAACATATTTTTATCATTGAAAGTGATAGAGAGAATTCGATGGCCGCTTTGGAAAAGAGAGGAGCGACCAAGCCCGTTTCTCCGCAAGTCCCCAAACCGGATGACGTTGCCGAACTGATTTATACCTCAGGCACCACCGGCAATCCGAAAGGCGTTTTACTCTCCCATGGCAATTTCACCAGCAATTCCCTTGCCGGAATCAAGATGTACCCTGAACTGAAAAAAAATGACGGCAAAGATGCACTAACCCTTGCGATTCTGCCCTGGGCACATTCCTACGGCCAAACCGGTGAATTGTTTGCGGTCATTCATATGGGCGGTGCGATGGGACTGGCGGAAAGTGCTTCCACGATCGTCAATGATATTGTCGCGGTCAAGCCTACCTGGCTTGTTGCCGTACCCCGTGTCTTCAACAGGATTTACGACGGGTTGTGGACTAAGATGAACAAGGAAGGCGGCCTGGCCAAAACATTATTTGTGATGGGCGTAGAATCGGCAAAAAGAAAACGGGACCTGGCGGCTGAAGGAAAAAACTGTCTGATGACCAACCTCAAATTAAAACTGGCGGATAAAATTGTCTTTAAAAAAATCAGAGAACGTCTGGGAGGAAGATTAATGGGCTCGATGAGCGGCAGCGCGGCGATGAACCCGGAAATTGCGCAGTTTTTCTTCGACATCGGAATCCCCATTTATGACTGCTACGGACTGACGGAGACATCACCCGCCGCCACGATGAACGCCTCCTACGATTACCGTCTGGGCAGTGTCGGCAAAGCCATTGATAAAGTCAAAATTGTCATCGATTCATCTGTGGTCGAAGAAGACGCAACGGACGGAGAAGTTATTGTTTACGGTCCGAATGTCATGAAGGGTTATCATAACCGTCCCGAAGAAACTAAAGCGACCATGACCGAAGACGGCGGATTCCGCACCGGTGACCGCGGCCGTTTGGACAAAGATGGATTTCTGTTTATCACCGGACGCATCAAAGAGCAGTACAAACTGGAAAACGGGAAATTCTGTTTTCCGGTGGCCCTGGAAGAAGAAATCTGCCTGGTGCATTTTGTTCAGCAGGCCCTTATTTACGGTCTCAATCGCCCTTACAATATTTGCATTGTTGTTCCCGATGCTGAAGTCCTTTTGGATTACGCGAAGGAAAAGGGATTGCCGCAAGACATGAAAGCATTGGTCGCGCGAAAGGAAATTATCGACATGCTCAGTGAGAATATCATCAATCATCTGAAGGGGAAATTCGGCGGTTATGAAATTCCCAAGAAGTTTTTGCTTCTTGCTGAACCGTTCAGTGTGAATGACGGCACGTTAACCCAGACGTTGAAACTAAAACGCAAGGTCGTTCTGGATAGACTTAAAGATCAAATTGAAGCGCTTTACAAATAGATATCGAAACCCGGAAAAAAAGTAATTACCGATAGGCATGCCTGCCCGGCATGCCTATTTTATTTGATTGATCGGGTCTTTTTCCGGAAAGGATGCTGTCTACGGTGTTCTGCTTGGAATAATGACCTCTCGTAACAACACTCATAAATCCTTCCTGTCCCAGAACTTTTTGCCTGATTTTGTCCGGTGGCAATTTTTTTTCTTTCAGTGCCAGAACATCATCACGTAATTTTCCCATTCTGGCAATTTTTTTGAGCAGCGCCTCCTTGCCGTTCGGTACCACACCCTTGAGATTGCAGAACACCGTATTGATTTCCAGCCGTGATAATTTTTTCAGCGTCTCAAGAATCTGCAGATAATTCTCGTCCTGCCGGAGATAGATAAACATTGTCCCGCAAAAAAGGTCCCCGGTAAAAAGCCATTTCCTGTCCGGCTCATACAAACAGATGTGATCGTCCGTATGTCCCGGCGAGTTGATAACGTCAAAGTGAAAACCATCGGCATCGAAATCAGAACCGATAGCCATTGGCTGAGAACGCTTCGGCCAATCCCAGACAACCCTCTGATAAAGGCGCAAATCATTCAGGCGTGGATTTTCCAGATATCGCAGAGCGGATGGATGGGCATATATCGGTATCCCGAACAGGTTCTGGACATCAGCGTTATTGCCGATATGGTCTTCGTGATGATGGGTATTGACAATTTTTTTGATTTTTCTGCCTTTTAAAACAGAAAGAAACTCTCTATCAGCACGATTGGTACCTGTATCGATCAGCGTATCGCCAGCCAGAAAAGCGTAAACCGGATACAAAAGAAATCCCAGGAGTGAACGCCCCATGTAAAATAAAGTCACCGGTCCGTGTTCGCTTACTTTCAGCATCTATGCTTTCCCAAAGCCAAATAATGTTTTATTTATTAAAGGAAGCTGCCTACGTCAAGCCATTTAAGCATTACGAAAATCTTTCCGGTTTGGGAATGGATAAAAGAACCCGCTGATAAGTTCAGATTGAAAAAAAAGAATGCACATCAGGCTGCACAGAACCACATAACATTGAAAGCCTGATGAAATTACATACTGTATTTCAAACCAAGCATGATTTGATAATCGATAAAAGTACCGAACTCCGATTCTTCTTTTCCTGCGTTCAGAACTCCGGATGAGAATAATTCAAAACGGTTTCCCAGGGTATAGGACATCAACCCTAAAAACTGGGCAGAACCGTCATCAATGTTTTGCGTCCAGCGAAAAGTTGTATCCAGTTTATTAAATATATTGCCTTTAAAATATTGAAGCATTGCATAGTTTTTCCGTAAGAATCTTAATCCCGTGTATCCGGTCTGATACAATGTGTACTGTCCCAGTAATTTCGGAAAGGCGCCCATATCTACATACGCAAAGGCGGCATTGCCCCTCAGTGTATAATAAAGATCGGCTTCATCTTCGTTGTATCCGGGCGAGTTATGCATATATTCAAGCGTGAGGGTGCTGCTGTCTTCAAATGTGTAGGCGCCGCCCACCAGGATAATCGGGAAAATATCAGAATCATCGGCGCGGGTTTTCCGCATTTCTGCCTCTCTGAGAACCGTATATCGATCGAGAAAAGGTCTTACATCAGAACCTGCCGGGATTATTGTTTCCAGAAAAGACTGAACCAGAGAAGGATTTCGTCGAGCCGGATACAAGGCATCGCTTCCCTGGCGCATGCTGCCTTCGCTGTATAGCAGTATCGCATCAGAAACCGTCCATCCGCCGAAGTATCCCACCGTATTTTTATCATCTTTTTGCGACAAAATTAAAGAAGCGTAATTTTGACTGCCCGTGTAATCTATTTTGACAGCGTACGTTTCTTTAAAAGGTTCCGTACTGATGTTGCGACCTTGTTCCGTATTGACGATAAAAGATGTTGTCCAGAGCATATGTGGAACAATCACTAAACGGGCAAAATCCATTCCGGATATTTCCATATAAGGGTTACTGCGGCCATTATCATAGAAAAAGGGATTTGACGGAGAAAAAAGGAAAGATGGTCCCCATTGTAAATTTTCCCGTCCATAAGAAGCAAAAATTCTGTCCAATATGTTAATTCTGACAAGCCATTCATTGATATACCAATCATCATTCCATTCTTCTTCACCCTCGCGCAATCCTTCTTTCCAGTACCGGTAGTCAATGATCCCCCTTGGTTTGATGGACATATCCAGAAAGCTGGTATTAAAGCGAAAATCAGGTCTTATTTCAAAATTTCCAACGTAGCTGGGAAATCCAACCGGATCGTTTCTAGGATTTTGGGTTGATTCAGCCGGATCCTGCATAACGCCATAAGCGAGAATTCGCAAATCTCCGGACAGGCTTCCTTTTAATGCCTTTAAATATGGCCGATCCGCGAATTCGGCATCAGCGGCTGTATATTTTTTGATATTCGACTGAAGAAATAAGGCAAAAGGATCAACAGCGGCGCCGGCAATCTGCGGCATCCATACAGAAAAGAAAAGCAAAAAAGAAATAAAAACACCAAAAATATTTTTTTCCTGTTTCTTTTTCATGATAACCTCTACTTTGTGAGTAAATTTAAATTAAAAGTAGCATCTGAAACTTTTTTCAGCAAAGGCCTGCCGTAACTGATCGTTGTGACATCATCTTTCATGATTGCGTTGGTAATCTCCATTTTAGAAATAAATTCCTGCGGTTTACCATCCAGGGTGATTCTATTCTTATATTCGAACACGGCTGACTTAAACATCTTCCCTGAAATCGTATAGAATTCAGCTTTCAATCCCACAATACGTTTTTTTGATATCCAGTATTTGATGCGATCATAAGTGGCCCTTTTGTCTTTCGCCTGTAGATTTAAAACAATACAATCTTCGTTGTTGAGCTTACCCTCTTCCGTGTCTACGACTTTATAATCTCCACCGTAGTTCGTGGCAGCGATATCGCCGTTGGCCGCGTCACCCATAAGTTTTTGCCGCGGCGAGATAGGGACAGGTTTGGAAAGACCGGGTTTGGCAAACCACATGTTACGATCCTGCATGAGAAGTTTTTGACCCTTTAAATTTCCGGGAGCCAACGTCTCAACCAGAGAATTATAACCTTTTGCGATAACCAGGAATGTTCTATCCTGCTCGCGCCCTCTTTCTTTGGAATGCATGGAAACTTCCCACTGAATTCCCTCATAGTTGCCACGCGCTTTGTCAGCCGTTTCCAACATTTCCTGATGGCTCATTTGCGCCTGTGCTGTCCCGGCGGAAATACACAAAAATAAGATCAACCCCAGCATGACAAAATACTGTTTCTTGAATACTTGACTCATCATTTTCTCCCTATAAATATTTTAAACATGTCCCAGCGCGTCCACAATATTTTTTCTGGCCGCACCTCGTGCGGGAATGATCGCCGCAATCATGGACAATATTATAAAACTCACGATCAAAATCATCAACATCTCCGGCACCATGTCAATCCACATTTCCACGGGCTCGGAAAATCCCGGAGGGATGTAAGTGGGTGGGAAAACTCTAATAAGAACCCACACGACTGAATGCAGGATAATGCCCACGATACTGCCCAAAAACCCCAGAAAAGCTCCCTCCAGAGCAAAAAGAATGGATACTCCTCTGAATTTTAATCCCAGAGCCCGCAGCGTTCCGATCTCTTTTGTTCTTTCCAAAATAGCCATGCCCATCGTATTGACGGTCGTCATAATCACGATCACCAGAACAATGGAAGCAATAAAAATAAATATCATATCGAGATACGATTTCATTTTCAAATACCCCAAAGACAATTCCTTCCATGTTCTTATTTCACAATCGATCCCCACGGCTTTCAGTTTTTTAAGAAGAAGATCGCGCATCATTTCCGTGTCTTCCCATTTCTTCAACAATACCACTACTCTTTCCGCCGACTTTGTGTCAAGCAGAGACTGCGCAAAATAAAAATTGAAACGCATAAATTTGTCATTGGAAAAATCATTCCCGGTATCATAGACGCCGGCGATTTGCATATCCAAAGCGTTCATCTGACCGTTTAAGGTCGGCGCCATGACAATCCCATCCATGCCTGCCTTCAGATTTAAATAACCGGCCAGATCTTTCGCCATTTCCACTCCGTAGATTGTCTCGTCGTCTATCTTATGTCCTTGACGCGGACGAAACACCTTCCAATCCCCTTTAATAATCACGTCATCTTTGGGAACAAGCCCCTGAGCAATAAAAACCGTGGAGACCGCCCCATTGGTTACCATACCTACAACCTGAATCTGCGGGGTGGCCAACACGACGTTTTTTTCTTCCACGGCAAGCTTCATAATCTTTTGAGTTTCTTCCTGCGAAAACATATATTTTTCCGGTTCAAGTTTTCCCTTTGCATTCCAACCGGCTTTGTTAATTCTTAAATGCCCCAAACCCTCACCGCGAATGGCGATAACCCTGAGCCCGTTGTAAGCATTATGAATATACCCATGGTAAAGACCAATCGAGGCAAAACCAACGCCGATAGCCAACATGGTGATAAGCGACCGGCGCTTGTTTCTTAAAATATTTCGAAATGCCAGTTTCATCCACTTCATCATAAATCAGTTACTCCATGAACAGTTCATATATCCTGGGTTCATTGTCTTCTAAAAAATATTTCAAGAATGTCCCAGGGCTTCCACAATATTCTTTTTGCCCGCCGCTCTCGCAGGTATGATTGCCGCAATTGTGGATAATACAATAAAACATACCATCAAGACAAGCAGCGCCCAAGGGACCATATTAACCCTCATCGCCACCGGCGTGGACAACCCCGGAGGGGTGTAGTGGAGCGGAAATAACCGGATAACCGTCCACTCAACCGTATGCAGAATAACGCCTAGAGCGCTTCCGAAACACCCCAGCAAAGCTCCTTCCACAGCAAAAAGATTTGACAATCCCTTGCGTTTCATCCCCAACGCTCTCAGGGTTCCGATTTCTCTTGTTCTTTCAACAATCGTTGCGCTCATCGTATTGATTGTGGTTACTAACACAATAGCCAACACTATGAAAAAAAGAAAAACAAATATCGTATCAAGATATGATTTCATTTTGTTATAACTAATGGACAGATCTCTCCATGTTGTAATTTCACAATCAATGCCCGCATTTCTTATTTTTTTAAGAATACGATCGTACATCCTTTCCGTGTGTTTCCAGTGTTTAAGCATCACCAATATTCTTTCCGCCGATTGCGTATCGAGCAGAGACTGAGCAAAATTAAAATTAAAACGCATAAATTTGTCATTGGAAAAATCATTGCCGGTATCATAGACGCCATTTATTTCTATATCCATAGCGTTCATCTGACCGGTTAATGTTTGCGCCATGACAATCCCGTTGCTACCCGGTTTCATTTTAAGATAGTGGGCCATGTCCTTAGCCATCAACACACCGTATGTTTTATCTTCTCGCAATGTTTCACCGATAATTTCATCATATCCTTCATCAACATAACCAACGACATCAAACCAGAATTTATTAATAAATTCTTCATCCTGAGGAATAACACCCTGAGCAATAAAAATAATAGACGTTAGTCCATTGGTTACCGTACCCATCACTTGAATCTGCGGCGAAACCAATACGACATCTTTTTCCTCTCTGACAAGCCGGATAATTTGATCTGTTTGTTCCTTCGAAAACATATAATTGTGAGGTTCGAGCTTTCCTTGCTCCTTCCAACCGGCTTTGTTAATTCTTAAATGACCCAATCTCTCCCCGCATATCGCAAGCCATCTAAGACCTTCATAAGCGTTATTAATATAACCGTGAAAAAGACTAATTGAGGTAAAGCCCACTGCGATAGCAATCATGGTAACTAAAGAACGGCGTTTGTTTCTTAAAATATTCCGATATGCCAGATTTATCCATTTTATCATTCGGTTTCTCTGTTTATTATTTTCCCGTCTTCCAAGCGCACCAAACGCTTGACCTTGTCCAGTAGCCTTTGATCATGAGTGGAAAAGATAAAGGTAATATGATCCTTTTCGTTGAGTTCTCTCATAATTTCTATGACCATACGGGCTGTTTCAGAATCAAGATTTGCGGTTGGTTCATCGGCAATGACCAGCGAGGGATTATTCACCAGCGCCCGCGCGATGGATACTCTCTGTTGCTGACCACCCGACATTTTCGCCGGACGATTATGAATGAGGTCGCTCAAACCCACCTCTTCCAAACGCATAAGAGCCTGTTTCTTTGCTTCAGCGAGCGATGCGCCTTTGATCTGCAAGGGCAACATAACATTCTCCAGCGCGGAAAGAACAGGAACCAAATTAAATCCTTGAAAAACAAATCCTATCGTCTCATTACGATGTTCACTTTTCTGATCATCCGTCAATCCCTGCATTTTTTTCCCTGCTATCGTCAATTCCCCGGTCGTCGGATCATCAATCGCGCCGATAAGGTTTAGCAGGGTGGTTTTCCCGGAACCGGAAGGTCCCCAGACAGCAACAAATTCTTTTTTGTCTATTTGCAGGTCAATACCCCTTAGCGCATGCACAACAGTCTCGCCGAGATGGTAATCCTTGGTAATATTTTTCATTTCTATTAAAGCCATTTTTTTCTCCCTGAAACCTCAACCGCCAATCACGCAAAGTTAACGTGGAATATTTATTTATATTTCTATTCAGATCGAGGAATATATAAATAAATGACCTTAATGTCAATTAAATATCAATATATAGACATAAGTATATAAAAATATAAAATAATAAAGGCAACGCTGCCTTGTTCAATACGACGATGGATATTTAAGGAGATCGCTAAGGCAAACGGAGTAAATATTTAAAGACGGTAAGAACTGTTGAACTCTTTCATCTATAAGATAATGGCCGTTTATAAATTTATCCGACGGATTTTTTCACTGTAACTTTTTTTACCGGAATACGCGTGGCACATGGAACTCCAGTCTGACATAAGCCGCATCCCCCGTAGTTTCCGATGAATCCCTGACCATGCTCTCCGTCAATCCACGGTTTTTGTTTTTCAAATAAGATTTCAAGACACTTGAGTTTATCATGACCTTTCTGACTTATCGCGCCTCCGGGGCAGCGACGGATACATTTGCCGCATTTCCCTGTCGTATAAAAAAGGCAATTCTCCAGATGATTGATATATGCCCTGAGCGACGATTTCAGCTTCAGATTGGTCACCACGCTGCCGCAACGCATGGCCAAGCCTTTGGATGTAATAAAACCGTCATTGAGACTGAACGTTCCCAAGCCTGCCGCATATGCTGCGTGTCTCTGCGACCAATTGGATGAAAATCCGTCTGAGGACATGAATATTTTAAAGAATGGCTCTGCCTCCGGCGCAACCCCTAAATAACCCATTGTCTCCAAAACGGATATCAGATAATTTGATATTTCATCGATGAACATTTGACCTTTCCAACGCGTGTGATTCCAGCGCAAAGAAGGACCTTCTTTTTCCCGGGCGTTGACTTTTATTGTTTGTCTATTGATTGGTAAAATAAAAGAAATGACGCTGACGTTTGCCAGATTTGTTTTTTCATGATTTTCTTTTTCAGCCAGGTGCCATTCAAGAACTTCGCGCGGCAGCAGGTGATTTTCATGAACGACGTTTTTATATTCTTTAAACAGATCATCATCGCCGTCGGCAATACCCACCAGAGGCTTTCCAAATATCGGCTCGTTCCCGAAACCATCCAGACAATTTAAAGGACTGGAACGCGCAAAGTCGATAATGACCCTTTCAATAAAACCTTCGGGGTCGGTGTCTAACATTTTTTTCGTTCTTTTATTTAAGATAGACTTTCTCATGACTTGATTACAAGGAAAATGATGGCATGGTTATCATACAGGAACCAATTTCAGGATACAAACTCAGCGACGGCTATCGTTTGAGGATGTTTCCATGACCCATTTCTCTCAGAACGTGATTTTGGATTCCAGCCAGTTTTTTATTCGGTTGGCATCGCTGATGCGGCTCTTGCTATTACGAGAATCGAGAAGAACGATAAGGAATGGACGTTTTGCGACTTTAGCCTGCATGACCAGACATTTTCCGGCGTCCCTTGTAAATCCTGTTTTGGAAAGGCCTATTTTCCAGTCGGATTCACGAACCAGTTTATTCGTATTGCGAAAACTCATCATTTCCCAGTCAATAAAAATAGTGGCTTTTTTACGTGTGCTGAAATCGCGGATAAGTTCATACTGGTATGCCTGATCTACCAATATAGCCAAATCCCTGGCGGAAGAAACATTTCCGCTGGACAACCCCACCGTGTCCTTGAAACGCGTATTGGTAAGCCCCAGCAAGCGGGCTTTGGCGTTCATCGCGTCGATACACGCCCAATACCCCCCCGGATAAGTTCTTCCCAAAGCGTGAGCGCAACGATTGTCCGATGACATCAAGGCGAGCAGCAATGCTTCTTTGCGTGTGAGTTCAGTGCCAGCGGCAAGGCGCGAACTTGTGCCGCGAACGGCATATACATCTTCCCGTTCAATGTTCAAATCTTCATCAAGATCAAGCCCTGCATCAAGCACCACCATGGCTGTCATGAGTTTGGTGATGGAAGCGATGGGCATAACCGCTTTGGCTTGTTTTTGAATCAGACATTTGCCGGTCTGTTGATCTTCAACAAATACGGCAGACGAGCGTAAAACGAGCCCGCTTTTTTTATTGACAGATTGAGAAATGGAACTTTTTCGATGATGATTTCTTTTTTTCGAAGTTTTGGAAAATCCGTCGTTAAAAGAAAATAACAGAAAAAAAATGCTTAAAGCAATGACCCAGGATGTTTTGCTATATCTACTCGCCATGCATTCTCCTCAAATTTGAGATAAAGCCTCCTTCGTGCATGTTACCGAGGCTTGAGCGTCAACTTCATACCGTTTTTAGAGTCGACAAAGTGATATATCAAATTCAATGTTGTAATTTATCTCATATTTTTTACAATTAGTCAATTTTGAATTTAATGACACTCGCTGAGAGCGAATGAAATGAAGATCGAAGCGTAAGTGGAATTATCCCCATTGCGAAGCAATGCGGGATAATATTACAAGAGACAGGTTAGGATATATCTTCCCGATTGAAACGCCAGAACAACAATGCGCCGAAAATAAAACAATAGATCATGATGTTCATGAAGGGGTATGCAGAAGCCCTTTCAACCCATCCTTCAGCGCCGATGCATGAAGAAGCGAACTGCTGGGCTCCAAAAAGTTTCGGCCACCAATAGTAAACAAACTGCCATAGAGAAAAATCGGATGGATGATGTTGTTGCATGATCGCCTGACCCATCGGGGAATTCCTTACGGCATAGATCACGTCAGCAACAGAGCCAATGATGCCAATGCCAATCACGCAAAGCAGCGCAATCACATCGGGCATTGCAAGGGACAGAAGCAATACGGTTACCACAACAAAAAGAAGATTAATGGAACACAGGAGCGATGCCAAAAGATATTCCGGCATGATGACATTCAATTTTACCGATGTGATTAAAAAAACAATGCCATGCAAAACAAACATAAAGACCGTCAACAAAAGCCACAAACCAAGAATTTTTCCGGTCACATACTGCCCGCGCGTTATCGGTTTGGAAAGCACGCACAATTGCGTTCCATCATCGCGATCGCGTCTGAATATGCGCATGGCCAGAAGACCCGCCAGAAACATCACGCCACCTGCAATAATATGAAAGATTAATTTAGAGACCATGACAATCATTCTCCCGG
Source organism: uncultured Smithella sp. (assembly GCA_964480875.1). Lineage (GTDB taxonomy): Bacteria > Desulfobacterota > Syntrophia > Syntrophales > Smithellaceae > Smithella. The sequence goes on from CAYZRT010000038.1 coordinate 15,995, forward strand.
CTTCCACTGCCTGTCCGTTCACCACGTAACCGTCCTGATAACAACCGCGAACCATTAAAATAAACAAAGCGCAGATAACGAACATGACGATAAAACTTTTCTGCCGGACTTCATCGGCAAGCGTAAATTTCGCAATACTGATTACGGGGGAAAAATTTTGTCGCATTTTCGTTTCAACCTTTCACATACCGGACAAAAACATCTTCCAGCGTGTCGCCGTCTTTGACCAGCGCCGATATTTTATCCTTTACCATCAGCTTTCCGCGATTGATAATCGCGGCGTTGTCACAGATTTTCTCCACTTCCGAAAGAAGATGAGAATTCAGGAAAATGGTCAATCCCTGACGTTTCAAAGATTCCAACAGTTGGCGGATTTCTCTGATGCCAATGGGATCAAGGCCGGCTGTCGGTTCGTCAAGAATAAGTAATTTCGGCTCTCCGATAAGCGCGGCGCCCAAGCCGAAACGCTGAATCATCCCCTTGGAATACGTTTTGGATTTGGAATGTTCCCTGCCCGTCATGCCGATCGAACCGACGATGCGTTCGCATTGTTTCCACGCTTCCACGCCTTTCATTCCCGAAAATTCGGCGCAACGCTGCAAATACTGCCAACCGGAAATGTGGGGTGGCATGCGATGATGCTCCGGTAAATATCCCACCAACGAGCGGCTTGCCGGTTTGCCGGTGGAGACGCCATTCAACAAAAGAGAACCTGATGTGGGCCGTATAAAATCGAGCAGCATCCTGACGATAGTGGTTTTACCGGCGCCGTTCGGTCCCAGAAGAGCGAAGGACTCGCCCGCTCCGACGGAAAACGAAACATGATCAACGGCGGCAAGAGAACCATATAACTTGGTAACGGCGTTGAGTTCAATCATGGCGGGGTATATATTTCGACTAACTAATTATGTCAACAAATTACTGGTATTTTATGTGAGATTCGTTGCTTATTAAAGATTTTCTGACTGGCTTTTCGACGGGCAGCTGAAATATTACTCGAACCATTTGGAACGATAAGCCACCCACCAGCTGATGATGACTATCGGGATTGTGGCGGCAATGCCCCATATTAAGGGCAGAGTAAAATCAGCTATCAATCCTAGCGAAATAAAAAGCAGCCAGAAAACCTTATTCTTCATAAAAAAGACTTAGTCCGTTTAAATGCCGGGAGCTTTTATCCCCTGCAATTTAACCCCGACCGTTATTGATTTTAAGAACGTGGAACGCAGGACGTCGCTCATCAAAGCTTTTTTCACTGAAGGCAGCCTTAAGAATCCGCCCATGATATTGCGCATTACGCTGTGTGTAAGACTATCGGGTTTATCGAACAATTGATTTTGCAAAGTGCCTTTTTCCAGACACTGCAGGATAAGTTTTTCAAAAACGTTTTCCGGGTGTAGCACCCGTTTCTCTCTTTTTATCAGTTTGAGCGCTTTCGTCTTGTCACATTTTAAAACGCAAACACCACAACCGATGCAGCTCTCCGTGTCCACCTTCGCCCTCTTTTTTATCTTTGAACCCGGATCATCGACCGGCGACATCTCAATAGCGTTGATGGGACAGGCTTTGGCACACTTTCCGCAACCGTTGCATAATGCGATGTCCGGTTGAGCAATGAAATTGGATGTCACCAGCAATCCGTTGATGCCGAATGTGCTGATGCCCAAAAGAACATTACAGCAACAGCCACAGCAGGAACATATCGCCGTGATATTCTTTTTGACGTTATCCGCGCTCAGCACGAGGCCTGATTCTCGGGAACGCGCCAAATGCTCCAACATTTCAGTTTTTGATATTTTCCTGGCCAGATTATTGCGAATCAGAAAATCAGCGCCAATATCAAATGAAGCGCAGCTCTCCAGCGGAAAGTCGCATTTCTTTTCATCAAGATGATGCTTTTCGTGACGGCAGGAACACAGCCCAATGCCGAAACGGCTCGCTTCCTCCACCAGTTGAGAAGCCTTTTCAAAATCCAGTACTTCGACAAAATCTTCTTCGGCGACAGTGCCTTCGTGCGGCAAAGCTCTCAGGATGGAAACTTTGTCTCCTTCAATACAATTGGCGGCAATAAAGGATGTGTCAACGAACATATACTCATGAAATAACTTTGCACATTCTTTAAAATTGAGATTCCCCCCTGTACGCATCATCGTGAATTCGAAAATACCGATGACCATAGGTGACAACATATAAAGATATTCACCTTTGACCTCAATGTCCATGAGCAAACCCTTGGCGCATAGTCCATCGAGCAGTTTTCTCAGTTTAGTTTCTTCAATGTTGGTTATTTTTTGAATTCGTCTGAGGTTTGATAAACGATAGGGCATCCTGACAATCAAATCGGCTTCCTCGACTGTATATAGTTCTTTTAATATCGCGTGAAACGTCTCTGTCCACGGCGCTTTAACCGTCAGCCCGTCTATTTTTTTCCCCAATTCGCGATACAGAGCTTCTTTCCCGACCAAATGACCCATAATATTCCCCTTCTTTACGTGTTAAATATTAATGTGAATGAATCGGTTTTTCTTCGTGCTTTCCGAAAATATTGCCCGTGCGTAAAAGATAAGAAAATTCTACAAACAAGTCAATCGTTATATTCAATATTTTTATTTGACCTGCAAAGAAAGACATAAAAAAAGCGGCATCCCGAATTTTTCAGAATGCCGCTTGGGTTTCAATCGCATCACCATTTGAAAATGCTTAAATCAAAAGTCGACTATAGCTTAGCCTCTCCTATCATGTTCTTCTTTTTCCCTGTCTCTCTTTTTCCGCTCTTTTTCTTTTATCTTTCTTTCTCTTTCTTTCTCATTCTCTTTCTGCTCTCGTTTTTTCTGTTCATCCTTACGACGTTCTTCTTGTTCTCTCAGTTTATCCTTTTGTTCCCGTTTTTCCTTTTCCTGTTTAAAGCGTTTCTCCTGCTCTTTTCGTTTATCTCTCTGTTTTTTCAGATCCCGTTCGTATTTATTGCGCTCCTCTATCCGTCTTTGCTTCTCCTTTTGCTCGCGCATTTCCTGTTCATGTTTATAACGCTCTTTCTGACGTTTTTGTTTCTCCTGCTCTTCACGTATCTTTTGCTGTTGCTTATATCGTTCCAGCTTGTAATATGCATCGGGATGAGAAATACGGTGATGCCGTTCCAACTTCTCACGATGTTGATAAAATTCTTTTCCCCGCACTCTATAATGCGGTCTGCTTGTGCGTATATCACGCTGTGAAATTCTCCTGCCACCGTCATACCATGGTTTCTGATGGAACCGGTGACCGCCTTTCCAGAAGACGATATCGACAAAGCCGCCCGAAGCTTCATATGTAAAATAGTCGAACGCGAATGTTACTGCAATCGGAGGAGCGTAGTACATGGGTTCTCCGTACACTATCGGAACATCCACATAATTATCTTCATACCCGTATTGATCTTCATATCCATAATCATAAGGCTGCTCATAAGTTGTTGTCGTTGAGGTACCCATCGGCACGGGGATAGGAACACAAGCCCCAAAAGCAAATGCTACAACAAATAACAAAAACATTTGTACATACCGTTTCATAAAACAATCCTCCCTTGACCGGTTATAAAATTAATATTTCTTTACTCTTTATTCATTAACACTATAAAACTGCTTCTATAAAAAAACCTTTGGGGGAATTTTTCTTCTTCCAGTGAAACTCCCCGGGACAAGTCTTGGGGGATTTTGCAAATCTCCCCGCTAGTGCCTCCTTGAATAAGTTCGTGATTTGTCATTTCGACCGCAGGCTATAGACCAGCTCTAACCTAAAGGTCACACGTGCCGGGGAGAAATCTATTTAGTGATCTCGCAGATTTCTTAGTCACTCCGTTCCCTCGAAATGACATCGTTTTTCTGCAAGTTGGTACCAGTGTAGTGTGTCTAACTCTTATTTACAATACCGTCATTCCGAGAAACCTAATCAGTATGAAGGTTTCATTGAGACACTGCACTAGGCCGTTATTAATTTTTTTTAACAAAATCTCCTTGAAACGTTTTTACCTTGTGTTGAGTAAGTTATCTGTACTTCCGATAGATGTCAAATAATTTTATCCCCAATTTTTTTCGAGCAGGGAATACAGACCTGCCGCCTGTCTCGCAATTTGACCATCTTTGTGGCCATAGTCATCTCGCCGCAGACAGCACAGGGTTTTGACGGCGCAAGTGGCGCGTACCGCGGCTCATCGAATGGAACTTTTTTGGTCGTAAAAATTTCCTCAAAGGGACGCGCCATCAAGTCGTTTATCTTCAGTCGTTTCAATTTACGCTTGTCATCTTCCGATGCGGTTCCGGCGGCAACGGCCGCATCCAATTTTTTAAACTCATCCTTGAAATCACCGGCATACTCGTACTGCGTTTTGCGGGAAAATCTATAAGCCTGACGACGGCCACGGTTCAACACCGTAAAAGCATTTTTCCCATAATTTTTAATAATCAAATTACCTTTGCCTGCCACAGTTCCCAGCAGAACCTGAAGGGCATCGATGGCGCAGGAATCGTTTTCGCAAACGGCCACAACCTCCTCATCCACAGAACGTCCGATGTTCATCAATCGCATCGCCTCTTTGGCCACCCTGTAGCCATAGATCAGGCCGGGGCAAATATGCCCGTGAAAATCAACGCACTTTTTCAAATCAGCCGGCATAGGCTGTTTTATTTTTGTATATTTCATAAAATTGACTGTAATAGTTTCCCCATACAAGATTTTAAATCATAAAAATACATGAAGCGAAGTTATTCATCTACGCTTTTATTCTCGCTTCGGATGTTTTCAGCATGGGCAAGAATGCCGTGCGTTTGTTTTCCACCAGTTCAACCGCTGAAAAGACACACTGATGAACACACTGACCGCAGCCGATGCACTTCTTAACATCAAGTTCCACTTTTTTCTCCACGACTTTTATCGCGGCAGTAGGACAATATTTTTCACATTTACCACACCCGGTGCATTTGGAAACATCTTTGATCGTTGCCTCATAATAACAGCTGTAGCGCAAAGGAACTGCGCCCATGTTGTAGGAACGGATTATTCCGCAGCAATCCCAGCAACAGTTGCACAGACCGCTTTGCGGAAGTTTGGTATCATCTTTTTCGTGAAAAACAGTATGAACAGCGCCGCAATCCCTCGCCTTTTGAATAATATCATAAGCTTCTTCCCTGCTGATCTGGCGCATGTATCCATATTTTATATAAGTTCTGATTTTATCGCCAAAACCCATGCAGGCTATCTCGTCAGGCATATTGAATCGACAGGGATCTCCGGCATTCGCCGCAACATGCCGGCACATGCATTTTTTAAACTGACCGATAATGCTTTTTTTCCCGAATTCCATAATCATATCATTGATGGAATTTGTCGGATAAACTTTGGAATCCGGCACAACGATGGCTTCATCCACAACGATGGTGGATTTGCCTTTGGCATTCTTGGATTCGCGCACCATCCCGACACTTTGATTAGATACGGATGCATACCTGCCCATAATATTCATGACCTTGCGAACGGGAAAGTAATTTCGATCGCGTAACGTTTCGAAAAAATGCATATATCTTTTTGCAAATTCTTTTTCTTCCGGTCTGCCGATCATATATGTCACGATTCCCTCAAACCAACCGACAATAAAAGGGTGGAGGCTATATTGTTCTTCACCCTTTTCCGTTTCTTGAATTCCCAGGAATGCCTTTTGTTTGAGCGATTCAAATATGACTTTGAATTTTTCACTGTTCATACCGCTGAGCGCCGCGGCCTGTTCATAAGAATACACGCCTGTTCCCATTTTTAGAAGCAGGTTTAGTTCTTCCGGCTCGATAGCCAAATCAATCGTCTGAAGAATCGGCTCGAACGGAGGCATGAACCTGTTGTTTTGCCTGTTCATTAAAACAACCAGTTTACGCAGATCATTCTTCCTGTTGCGTAAAGTTACTTTATTTTTTGTCGTCATACCTGCCCCATTTTTATCATTCTTTATTTTTTGTCATTCCCGCATGGTTTTGGCAGCGTGCCCGGCGAATGCCGGGGCAATCCAGGAAAATCAAATTAAATGAACAACCCCGCCGCAAGCAGCGGG
>CAYZRT010000039.1:0-21744 GCA_964480875.1 uncultured Smithella sp.
TTCTGATGGCACTTTTCACCAATCCGGTGATTGAAACGGTAAAAACCATCGTCAGCTAGGAGATTAACAGTATCATTTGTAAAGGATGTTCAAATATTAACTAACATCAGAACATGATCTGTTGGTAACTAATAGAGCCCCCCTTAATGAAGTTTATTAAGGGGGGCTCGCTTTAATGAGACTCAAATTTCAGAAACAGAGCTCCCTGAAACTTGAAGATCGTCTTATCCTGCACAAACAGGGATATACTACCTATGCCGTTTTCCTTCTTGCGGGAGGAACAAAAACATTCCGGATGCCGGTTCTTTCCATTTTTATGGCAGATACCGGACAATGATAGGAGCAAACGCCGCACCCGATGCATTTCTTTTCATCTATAACAGCAATTTCTTCAGGAAGACTAATGGCCTCCATCGGACACATATCCTCACAAGCCGCGCACCCGGTGCATTCAGAAGAATCAACTCGGGCCATGCATGATGAATAGGATTGCATTGGAGCTCCGCCAATGTAATAAATCTGAAAAGTGCCGCAGCAGCATTTGCAGCAATTGCAGATGGCAAATTCTTCGTTGTTGATGTCCTGTTTGACATGAAATGCCTTATGTACCAATCCGTCTTCCCTGGCCTTGGCCATGATCTTCAGGGCTTCATCTTTTGATATTTTTTTTCCGAAATTATATTTTATGACAAACTCGGCGGTCTGACCGAAAATGAAGCAGTTTTCTCTTTCGTTCGTGACATGGCAGGGCTTGCCCAGCAGATCTTTTTCGTGACGACAGTAGCAGGTGGAAATTGCTATGGTATCAAATCTATCGATGATCTTCTTTACGTCTTCATAAGGCAGGACATCATCATGTTTCTGTTCTATTTCCTGTTCGACCGGAACAACTCTTGTTATTGGCGGAACCGTTTTGAGGAAATCAATAACGGGATCATAAGCACTCTGCACTAAATCTGAAATTTCTTTAAAAATTTTGTCGAATAACGTTGCCAGCTTTTTTTCTTTTTCGGTTTTTCCACCCCTCATCAGCGTAAATTCAAAAAGTCCCGGTATCGGAGGCATGAGTCTGTAAACAACTGTCCCGGTGTTTTTACTGGGAATACCGGTAACAACGCCCTTACGCATCAGTCCATCCAGCATTTTGTCCAATTCTTCGTCTTTCAAACTGGATTTTTCCTTGATCTCCTTGATATTCATCGGCTTGGTAAATACCGGAATGAATTCAGCCTCCTTTTCATCCATGATGGTCTGTAATAATTCAACCAAGGTGCCGGTCACTGGCATCGGGATAACTCCCGCGGCTATTGAAGCTTGTGCAGCATTGTTCCATATTTGTTCATTCATAAATAACTCCTTAAATTTTATGTTTGTCAGGATTTAATTTTAAAATAATGTTTTGTTTTGAATATAGCATAGATTTAGCAAGAAGAAAAACTTTCGTCAGCTATGTCCATAATAGAGATATCTTCGCTCTTAAAGGCTTTTACTGTACCGTATATCTCAGGAAGCACATTCTTGATGAAGTATTTTGCGGTTTTAATCTTGCCATCGTAAAATGCTGCATCTTTGTTTTCTTTAATAAAGCGGGAAAAATCTGACGGGTCCGATAACCTGATCCCCTTTACGCTGCACAGTTCCAAAAGCGTCTCCTGCGCAACGGCTGCTTCACAGAGCAGAAGCCAAGCACAAACAATCTTACCCATCATCATGAGAAAAGGCTGAGCATTCCCCCAAAATACAAAGAATTTTCCTCCTCTGCTGCACGCGGAGAAGAACATCATAACATCCGTCAGGGTATTGATGGCAACCTGAACATCTTCGGCAAGGTCTTTCAGTGCGGCGACAACCTTAAATGTGGCTACAGAGGAATTCATTTCACCGAGAAGATAGATGAAGTATGATCTTTGTTCCTTAACGATCATTTTTCTGGCAACAAGGTCCAAGGCCTGAAGCCCATTGCTGCCATAAATGGACGCAACTTTCTCGTCTCTCAGAAACTGTTCAATGGGGTAGTCGCAACAATAACCGTAACCTCCATGACATTGCAGGGATGTTTCCGTTACCCTGAAGGCTGTGTCTGTACAATAGGCTTTTACGATCGGGGTAAGTACTTCCATGATGCCCAGCCATTTTTCCGCCTCTGTAGGCTCACTGCTACCATAAGCCATGTCACCGCACATGGCGGTGTAGTAAACCAAAGCCCTCATACTTTCCACGTTGGATTTCATCCATAAAAGCATACGCCTGACATCAGCATGTTGAATAATCGGGACTCGAGGCGCATTACCATTCTTCCATCCGATTAATGATGAACCCTGGAGTCGTTCCCTGGCAAATTTCAGTGCGTGAAGATAGGCAATGGATGCGCTTGAGAGACCTTGGAGTCCCGCAATGGTCCTGGCAATGTTTATCAACTGGAACATGATCTTTATACCAGCCCGCTCATCACCCAGCAACTCAGCATAACAGTCGTTATTTTTACCATAGTTGATAAGACAGGTTGCGCTTCCCCTGCCTCCCATCATTTTTTCGACTTTGGAGATTTCATAGTCATTACGTTTTCCAAGAGACCCGTCTTTATTGACCAGGTACTTTGGAACGATGAACGCGGAGAGGCCTGGTGTTCGCCCGGGATGGCCTTCAATTCTGGCAAGGACAACATGAACGATATTTTCAGTGATATCCTGATCACCAGCCGTGATAAAAATTTTTGTACCCTGCAGTCTGTAAGTCCCATCCGGCATTTTGATCGCTTTTGTGCTGATGTTTCCCATATCGGTTCCAGCCATGGGCTCTGTAATACAAATACTTCCTCCCCATTGACCGGAAATCATCTTGGGAAGGTATTTGTTCTTTTGTTGCTTTGATCCATAGGCATTGATAAGGAATGATACTCCTTCGACAACTATCGGGTAGGAGCAGAACGCGGAATTATGCATGAACCATTCATGGGCTGCCATCCTTATGACGGTGGGAAATCCCTGACCGCCATACTTCTTGGATAGTAACATGCAGTTCCATCCCGCTTCATTGAAGAGCTTATATGGTCGATGAAAACACTTTGGTACGTGAACGTTACCTTCCACCAGTTTACAACCCTCCTGGTCAGCTTCCGTAAGGGTTGGAAATATTTCTTCTGTAGCAAACCTTTGTGCATTCGAGAGAATCGTTTTAAATGTATCTGTGGAAAAATCGGAGAACTTCTCTAGTCTTAAGAGTTTATTCATGTCCAGCATTTCGAACAACACAAACTTCTGATCTCTTTCATCCAAAATCAAGTTACCCATCGGATTCCCCTTTATGAATAATTCTCAAAACTTACCGGCCACACCTATCTTCTAGAGAAACGCGCACGTCCATTTTTTGACACTTCCAGAATAGCAAGAAAATTCTAATCTGGATATTTTATATATATAATTTTCTACTTTCTATTTCTAGTGTTCAATTTCCGGTCACAGCGGAATATTTCCGTGACGTTTCGTGTACCGCGGAGGTTTCTTTTTGGTCGATAACAATTCCAGCGATTGAATCAAAACCTTTCGTGTATCCTTGGGCTCGATGACATCAACGATAGACGGATTATAAGCCGCCTCGCGCATGGGATTGCAGGTGCGTTCTTCAAGCTCCCTGACAAACATATCACGCGTCTCATCCGGATTTGGCGATGCCTTGATGACTTCACCCATAAAAAGTTCAACAGTTGCCTTTGCTCCCATGACACCCAGTTCGGTAATGGGCCAGTAGAACATCATGTCCGTACCGTTCTGGAAAGGTATTATCCCCATGCCAAGATTGCCTCCTCCGTAAGCCTTTCGTAAAACAACGGCTACTCTCGGCACGGAAGACTCGCAAAGCGCATAGAGCACTTTGGCGCCATGGCGAATAATGCCCAGCTGTTCCTGATCCTTGCCCGGCATATAGGCAGAGGTATCAACCAGTAGTACCATGGGAATATTGAAGCAGTCGCAGAAACGCATAAAACGCGCCTGTTTGTCAGAACTGTCCACAGTAAGACTCCCGGCCAGGAAACTGGGCTGGTTAGCCACAATTCCTACCACGCGGCAATCAAGCCGCACAAATCCCACAACGATTTCCGGGGCAAACTCCGGTTTTATCTCCAGGAACTCTCCGGCATCCGCAATACATTTAATGGCTCTGCGGACGTCATAGGCTTTGGTGGCGTCCGACGGAACGATGTCCAGGAGTTCCTCTGTTAAACGATCAGGATTGTCTCCCAGATCAACCATCGGCGGCTGTTCATCGGCGTTCTGCGGCATAAAGGTCATGAGCTCCCGAATGGCATCCAGAAGTTCCATATCATCCTTGAACCTGCCGTCGGCAACTCCGGATATTTTACAGTGGACTTCCGCGCCACCCAATTCCTGTTCGGAAAGTTTTTCTCCGGTAGCGGCCTGCACCTCCTCGGGACCGGTGATATACATTGCATTTTTATCCACCATAAAAACAAAATCCATGAGCGCCGGTGAGTATGCCGCCATACCGGCACAACGTCCCATAATCGCTGAAATCTGAGGAATAACTCCTGATCCTTCGGTATTGACGAAAAAAACCGAACCGCCATTTCTTTCCAATCCTTCGCCAAATATACTTCTTGATGCTGCATCAGGTACACGTTCACCGGAAGATTCATGGAGCCCGATGAGGGGCACGCCCATATCCAAAGCCCTCTCAATAACCCGGTACATCTTGTATCCGTGCATCGGACCAACGGAACCTTCCGACACCGTCGGATCCTGGGAATAGACACAGACCGGCCGGCCGTGGATTTTACCGTGGCCTGCGATAAGGCCGTCATAAGGCATCCCTTCCCTGTAACCGATGATAAGATTATGTTCTACAAAACTTCCTTCATCCAACAGGTATTCTACACGCTCCCGGGCAGTCAGCTTCCCTTGCTTACGTATTTTGTCAAGCTTGTCCTGACCGCCGCCTAAGAGCGAAATTTGCTTAACTTGCCTGAGAGTATCAATCCTCTGCTTATATTTTTCGTCCATTAATTTATACCCCTTTTCAATCTTTCAGATATTGTCATGCTATCAACCCCACTAAAAGCTGTATTTGCTTTTCCTGCCGCTGATCCTCAAATTCCGGTCACAGCGGAATATTCCCATGACGTTTGCTATACCGGGGGGTTTTCTTCTTGGTCGACAAAAATTTCAGCGACTGAATCAAAACTTTTCTTGTATCCCTGGGCTCTATAACATCATTGATAAACGGATTATAAGCCGCCTCGCGCATGGGATCACGCATTTCATCCGGATTGGATGAATCCAGGAGTTTGGTTGCCGTTGCTCCCATGGCACCCAGTTCGGCAGTGGGCCAGTAAAATATCATGTCCGTACCTCGCTGGGCCGGCATGACACCCATACCAAGATTACCTCTTCCGTAGGCCTTTCGCAAAACAATGCCTACTCTCGGCACAGTAGACTCGCAAAGCGCGTAAATAACCTTGGCGCCGTGGCGAATAATGCCCAACTGTTCCTGAGCCTTGCCCGGCATATAGGCAGAGGTATCAACCAGTAGTACAACAGGAATATTGAAGCAGTCGCAAAATCGCATAAAACGCGCCTGTTTGTCAGAGCTGTCCACCGTAAGACTCCCGGCCAGGAAACTGGGCTGGTTGGCGACAATCCCTACCGCGCGGCAATCAAGCCGTGCAAATCCTACAACGATTTCCGGGGCAAATTCCGGTTTTATCTCCAGGAACTTTCCGGCATCCACAATACATTTAATCGCTTCGCGGACGTCATAAGCTTTGGTGGCGTCCGACGGAACAATATTCAGAAGTTCCTCCGTCAAACGGTTAGGATCGTCTCCCAGATTAATCAGCGGCGGCTGTTCATCGGCGTTCTGCGGCAGAAAGCTCATGAGATCCCGAATGGCATCCAGAAGTTCTGCATCATCCTTGAACCTGCCGTCGGCAACGCCGGATATTTTACAGTGGATTTCCGCGCCGCCCAATTCCTGTTTGGATAGTTTTTCTCCGGTAACGGCCTGCACCACCTTCGGGCCTGTAATAAACATCTCGCTTTTTTTATCCACCATAAAAATAAAATCTGTCAGCGCCGGCGAGTATACCGCTATGCCGGCGCAACTTCCCATAATCGCTGAAATCTGAGGAACAACTCCTGATCCCTGGGTATTGACGTAAAAAACCGAACCTCCATTTCTTTCCAAAGCTTCGCCGAACACACTCCTGGATGTCACATCAGGTATACGCGCTCCGGGAGACTCATGGAGCCCGATGAGGGGCACGCCCATATCCAAAGCCCACTCAATTGCCCGGTGCATCTTGAATCCGTGCATCGGACCAACAGAACCTCCGGATACCGTTGTATCCTGGGAATAGACGCAGACCGGCCGGCCATGGATTTCGCCGTAGCCTGCGATAAGTCCATCATAAGGCATGTTCTCCCTGTAACCGATGATGAGATTATGTTCTACAAAACTTCCTTCGTCCAACAGGTGTTCTACACGCTCCCGTGCAGTCAGCTTCCCTTGCTTACGCACCTTGTCAAGCTTGTCCTGACCGCCGCCTAAAAGGGAGTTTTGCTTGACTTGTCTAAGAGTATCTATCCTCTGTTTATATTTTTCGTCCATGAACTTATACCCCTTTCCAATTCCATCAGATAATTTTATAGTATCAAAGCAAGCGTCTCGCCCTTTTTAACAGATGTACCTTCTTTTATAAGAATCTTGTGAAGCTTACCGGTTGCAGGACTAGTGATAAAATTGTCCATCTTCATAGCTTCCAGAACGACTACAACATCCCCCTCTTTAACCGGCTCTCCTTCCTTAAACTCATAACGGATTACTGATCCTGTCATGGGGGTTTGAATCGGTGTTTCTTTCGAGTTATTGCCATTCGATTCCACAGGGGCAGCTTTTTCAACTTGCGACATGTCACGTTTTGAATGAATTGTTTTTAAAGACGTTCTCACACCGCCGCCTTGCCTGCCCAGTTGAAGCGTGTTTCTCGCTCCGTTTGAAGAGGCGCCCTGAACCATCAAGGGCTGTCCGGCAATCTGTTCCACATCTACATCAAAAGTCTTACCATTGACTAGGACACGGAAGGTACGGGCTTCCGGCCCTAGTTTATCCTTAGCACCGCTCTTCTCAGTCAGAAGGCCTTCCTTGGCTTTTTTCACCAACTCGTCCTGAGCTTTTACCTTTTCCAATGTTATTGGTTTTACTTCATCAGGAATTTCCTCAAGTCCATACTTCCATTTAAGGAAACGTTTACCGGTCATCGGATAAAGCGCATAGATCAGTACGTCGTCAATATTCTTGGCCAAGCCTTCGGTTTCTTTTTTCGCCTTTTCCAATTCCGGTTCCAGTACATCAGCAGGCCGTGTCGTAATGGGTTTGTTACCCTTCGGATAATCTTTCAAAGCTTTTTGCTGTACTTCAGGATCGATGGGAATCGCCGTTTTACCATAAAGGCCATAGCAAAGATCCTTTACCTGTGCAGTCAACATCTTGTAACGATCATCGGGCGTATCGAAAAGCACATTATTGACCGTTTGAATTCCTACGATCTGACTCGTCGGAGTAACCAGCGGTACCTGACCCAGTTCCTTGCGTACAACGGGAAGCTGTTTGAAGACTTCTTCGAGTTTATCCAGATGATCCATCTCCTTGAGCTGGTTCACCAGATTGGAGAGCATCCCTCCCGGAGTCTGATGGAGCAGAACATTTATGTCGATGATGGATGTGCGCTCATCAAGCAGATGATTGTATTTTGGAGATATCTTTTCCAGATGTTCACTTAAACTGGCAAGCTTTTCTATATCAAGTCCCGTATCACGATTTGTATACTTCAAGGTAGCAACAAGAGGTTCAATGGCCGGATGGGACGTACGGTATGCCCAAGTGGAAAGAGATGTATCCACAATGTCTACTCCCGCTTCAATAGCCTTCAATAGCGACATGTCCGCCATGCCCGAAGTGAAGTGGCTGTGTAAATGAACAGGAACCTTGACTGCCTCTTTGAGGGCCTTAATCAATGCATAGGCATCATATGGAGCAATAAGACCGGCCATATCCTTAATACAAATGGTATCTGCTCCCATTTTGTCCAGCTCTTTTGCTTTCTTCACGTAATAATCAAGATTATAGACCGCACCACCCATACGCGACTCTGTCAACGAGTAGCAAATGGATCCCTGAAAGTGCTTGCCTTTGTTTTTGATTACTCGAACGACGGTTTCAAAATTACGAAAATCATTCAGAGCATCAAAGACCCTGAAAATGTCCATGCCGTTCTCACACGCCCTGTCCACAAAGGCTTCCGCCACATCGTCAGGATAATTACGATATCCCACCAGATTTTGTCCCCTGAGAAGCATGGAAAAAGGAGTCTTTTTTATATATTTTTTTAACGTCCTTATTCTTTCCCAGGGATCCTCAGCGAGGAAACGGTGCATGGTATCAAATGTTGCTCCGCCCCAGACCTCCAAAGAATAAAAACCTACGCTGTCTAAGATTTCGGCAAATGGAACGAAATCTTCCGTCCTGCCTCTGGTTGCGTAAATGGATTGATGACCATCTCTCAGTGTAATATCCTGGATTTTTACCGGGTTATTGATTTTTACAGCGGGACCGTCAAGAAGACCAGCCGTCAAGTTACCGTGATGAATACTCTTCACTTCCATACCCCCTTTTTTAATAACTATATCTTTAGAATCGCTTGCTCATCTATGAGTCCAGATATTGTAGCGCGCACTCGTTGCAAGGAGTAGCTTTGAACCAGCACATCATAATGAGATTATAAGCCCGTCATACCCTTCTGTTATATTGAACATTCATTATAAAACACAAAAAATTCTTAATACAAGAATAATGCCAAAAAGGAATTATTTAATATATTGTTATCACTTACTATACTCACCTCCCGCGAGTATCTTTGCCTGCTATTGAGGAGGTTTTCCTTTCATGGCCTTTACAAGCTCTTTCACGCTATCCGCAGATTTCTTTAATTCTGCTTTTTCACTTTCGGTGAGGTCTACTTCAATGATTTGTTCAACTCCGTTAGAACCAAGTTTTACAGGAACACCGACAAACAGATCCCGTATGCCATACTCACCTTCAAGATGAGCCGAGCAGGGCATGATTTTCTTTTTGTCTTTAAGTATGGCCTCGACCATTTCCCTGATCGCGCTGGCAGGAGCGTAATAGGCGCTACCCGTTTTGAGTAGATTCGTGATTTCAGCGCCACCGTTACGGGTTCTTTCTATGATGGCATTCAGTCTTTCGTCATTAATAAATTTCGTTATGGGAATACCGGCCACGCTGGTAAAACGTGCAAGCGGTACCATAGTATCGCCATGACCGCCAAGGACAAAAGCCTGAATATTTTCAATAGATACATCCAGTTCCATGGCAATAAACGCCGCAAACCTGGAGGAATCCAAAACGCCTGCCATACCGATGATTTTGTTCCTCGGAAATCCGCTTGCCTCATAAGCTACATGGCACATGGCATCCAGCGGATTGGTAACAATGATCAAGATCGCCTCAGGCGCCAAAGGAGCAACTTTTTTAACCAGAGAGCTTATAATATTCTGATTGGTAAAGAGAAGATCATCACGGCTCATGCCTGGTTTTCTTGGAATACCAGCAGTAATTACAATGACATCAGAATCTTTGATATTACTAAATTCATTGGAAAATCTACTATTGAATCTCAGGACAGGTGAAGCCTCGGCCATATCCAATGCCTTGCCCTTTGTCATATCTTCCAAAACATCAACAAGCACGATATCGGCTAAATCCAATTCTGCAAGATACATGGCAGCCGTGGCACCAACGTTTCCCGCACCAAGAAACGATACTTTTTTTCTCATGAAACTCTCCTTTCTCAAATTCTAAAAAATATTTATAAATATTGTATCTTTATCAAAAAGTCCGCATATCTACCTTCAGTCTAGCAAGGATAATGCCAAACAACAAATGACTTAATACGGTGTTATTACTAACTATTTTTATTAAGATTATTGTTACACAGAAACATACAAAAGAATAATAATTAGTCAGGAGTGTCCCAAAAGATGCCACGTAAAAATTAGCAGGACTTACATTCACTGAAAGACTTTTTTTAGACCGCTTTTGATATAACTATTGAATCACGGGTATGAACTCCAAGGCAAGCCCTAGGCCCTAATTCCGCCCAAAGGGACGGGGTATTATATCCATGCTTATGCAGGATAGTTCGATCTACAAGTTTCAGCGCACTTTGTTTCTGAAACTTGGATCTCACTACCCTCCGCTGTGCTAGATTGTTTTTTGCCCCGCTAAGCTTCGCTTGCGGGATAATTCAACTTACAGATATTACCGCACTGCGTTTGTAATATCTGAGTTTCATTAAAATTTGAGTCTCACAATAAAAATTGAATGAGGGGAAAACTCCTAAATGATGTCACACATACTTTAAAGGATTAGCTATAATTTTTTATGTAATCCATAATAAAAACAAATAAGCATGGTTTTAAAAATTTCGATGATTTGTTTCATTATAATTTTTATAAAAGGACTATCTGAGATTTCCGGATAAACTCAACTTCTCAGCAAATAGATATGCATATTTATTACCCGAATCCATGTTAAGCATGGGGACAAATGCAACCTGTTATTAAAGAAGACCAAATCTTTGCATCTTCCTGTGAAGGGTTTTACGGGATATATTCAATATCGCGGCTGTTTTACCTTTATTCCACCGATTCTGATTGAGAGCATTCAAAATTGCAGCTTTTTCTGAGTTCTCCTTATAGTCGCTGAGCTCTTTAATAATGGGGGATTTCTCTAAGTTCTCTGGCTCTTCTTGTGAATCTTGGTCACTCTTCGTATTATTAAAAAAGACTTGTCCATCATCTTTTATCTCTGATGATGGCTTTTTCAACGGTGCTAGAAATTCGATTTTATTCACCATGAGATAACGCTGGATGACATTATGCAATTCGCGAACATTCCCAGGCCAACCATATTCTTGAAGCGCCTCCAAAACATGGCCCGGAATTGATACAATTTTAGTGCCCGGAGAATTTAATCTGATAAAATGTTCCACAAGGAGAGGGATGTCTTCCTTTCGCTGCCTCAATGGTGGAATTTGTATGGGAATGATGTGAACCCTGTAGAAGAAGTCCTCACGCATTAGACCTTTTCGCGTATATTCCATCAGGTTCTTGTTTGTTGCTGCAATAATTCTGAAATCGGAATGCTTAACAATATTACTGCCCACAGGCAAATAGCCACCGCCCTCTATAGCGCGTAAAAGCTTTGCCTGTATGTTCATTCCGAGTTCCCCGACTTCATCGAGAAACAATGTTCCACCATTCGCTTGATCGAGATACCCCTCTTTATCACCTACAGCACCTGTGAAAGCGCCTTTCTTATATCCAAAGAACTCACTTTCAACAAGGTTTTCCGGTATAGCAGCACAATTGACAGCAACAAAGCTGTTTTGTGAACGGTTGGAAATACGGTGTATGGCTTTAGCCACCAGTTCCTTGCCAGTCCCGGATTCTCCATAAATTATAACACTGGCATTCGTCGCTGCTGCGTTAAGACTGCGTTCGTACACTTCCTGTATGGCGGCACTTTTACCTATGATATCACCGAACCGATAACGGTCTTTTATCGAGGAACGCAATGTGACGTTTTCTCTGCGCAGGTATGCCGTTTCTTCCTGCATGGATATTTCTTTCATTTTAGTATCGGTGATATCTCGTGCAGTGAGCAAAACGGTGGGATTACCCTTCCATTGGAAAAAATTTCCTTTGCCCTCCACCCAGATCTCCTGATCATTCTTCTTCAACCAGCGCGCATGGAAAAAACGCTCTTTGTAAATACCCCCTTCAATAAAATCGAAAAACTCCTTGAAGTACGTTTCAAAATCTTTGCTTATGAAAATCATGCTGTTTTTTCCAATGATCTCCACGGCATCAAGAAAACCAAGTATGGAAGCAAATTTATTATTTGCAAATACAATCTCCCCCTTACAAATAAGGGCAACGCCTTCCGTTATGCGTTCAGCAAATGTCCTGTAAAGAGATTCACTTTCTATCAATGAATCTTGTGCTTCCTTGAAGCGGCTAATATCAATTCCTAGACCTAGCAGATAAGATTTCCCATCTATTACGGTACAGGCACCGGTAAAAAAATAAGGTATACGCCTGCCATTTTTGGTTACAACTGTTGCTTCAGTAGAACCATCACCCTTCTGGAATGCTTCCTTGATGGCATTTTCGATGATGATGCGGTCAGTTCCATTAAATATATTTTGTAGCTTTATTTCTTTTGCTTCCTCCGGGGTATATCCCCCGATTTTTTCCGCGTTCTCGTTCCAGATTAATGGCTGGAATTTATCATCGAGAACATAAAACATTCCTGGCAAGCTACGGAAAATCTGAAAAATCTTTTCGGCTTTGTTAATAATCGGTTCTTTCTTGCTATTATCAGGAAGCTTGCGTCTCATTTTTGATACCCTGCTTGTATGGAAAAAATTAATATCTAATTTATTACTCTACATCTTAATCCGCTTAATGTCCAGTTTTGTGACATTTATAAGACATTACACTATCATTGCATTATAATCAACTATTTATCAATGACTTTATAAAAAAATCCCCCCGAAATCATTGAGTAAATTTATTTATAAATTTACTCAATGATTATAAGAATATTAACGAATTACATGTAGTATTAAATGGTACCAGAAAAATCTGCTTCTTTAGTATAATTTTCTAAAAATTTACTATTGAAGCTGACAGTTGGTTTATAGGTAGGCGCTAAGACCTATTTTGAGCTATGCTTTACCAAAAATAACGTAGTCTGAAAGTGATTTAAAATGATCTCTCCATTTTTCTAATTCTTCTTCAGTAAAGTCTCTTAATTTAGAATAATTATTTTCATACCCGAGGCCGCAATACTTATGCTCACCCCATCGGTGCATAGGCAAAAAATAAACTTTTTTAGCTTGAACTTTTCTGCCCAGTTCGACTATTTTATCAGCCATATTCAGATCATCATTAAACCCGGGAACCAAGGGTACCCTGAGCCAAATGTCTGTTTTACCTGCTAATTTATTTAAATTATCCAAAATCACGTCATTCTTGACACCTAACATCTCCTGATGCCTCTTTGAATCCAGATGCTTAACATCATAGAGTATCAAATCAACATTTTTGGTCACTTTTTTTACAATATCCCATTTGGCATATCCGGTGGTGTCAAGTGCTGTATGAACACCATTTTTCTTCATTTCTCCGAAAACCGCGGCAACAAATTCATGCTGCGCCAAGGGCTCGCCCCCGGAAATCGTCACCCCACCGCCTGTATTACTGTAAAAGGGCTTATCCTTGAGCAGTTCGTTAACCGCCTCTTTAACAGTGACTCGTATACCCACAGCGGTTATCGCTTTAAACTGACAGGCGTCATAGCAATCCAAACAATGTGTACATTTGGCATAATCAAAAACAATGCGATGATTTTCATCGTGCGACAGAGCGCCGCTTTTACATACCTTGAGGCACTCCCCGCAACCGCTGCAATTAACGGGAGCTACTCTTATCTGATAAGACGGATAAATCGACTCGGGATTGGAGCACCACGGACAGTTTAACGGACACCCTTTGACAAACATCGTCGTCCGCAACCCCGGCCCATCCTGAATACTGAATTGCTGAAAATTAAATACGATACCTGTAATTTCGCTGCTTTCTTTAAGCGTCTTATCTTTTAATCTGATGTCTTCTTTCATATAAACTCTTCTATTTACTTTCTCATCAATCCAATCATTTTATTATATTTCAGATTTGATTATTGCTTATTAAAATATAAATTACAGGCATGCCTCAATTAAAAACCATAAAAAAGGGGATATAAATATCCCCCTTTTTTTATGGTTTAAACTATTTTAACAGCGGAAACATTGTTCTGTTCTCGTAATAATCTCATCCTGAATCTTGTTATCAAGGTCAACATAGTAAGCCGAGTATCCGGCAACCCGGACAATCAAGCTCTTATATTTTTCAGGTACCTTTTTCGCATCCAGTAACGTATCTTTGCTGACGCAGTTAAACTGAACATGATGAAGCCCCATATCGCGGACAGTCTTCAAGTATCCCCTCATGAGCTCATAGTTTTCCGGGTCAAAGAATACCGGCATAAACTTCTGATTCAGGAGCATATTACCCGTCTTCAGAGGATCAACCTTCGCCACCGATCTGATGGTTGCCGTTGGACCGCTGATGTCTCTGCCCTGAACAGGAGAGATGGTTCCATCATGGAATGGCTCATTGGATAGTCTTCCATCATAGGTCGTCGGGCACAGCATCCCCGCGTTGATGGGACCGGACGCTGTTGTACCGTCAATCAGATGGGGCTTGCCATAAATATCCAAATTCCTATTGCATTCGGATTGGACATACAACATGATGTCTTTGGCAAACTGATCGACATAGTCATTATCGTTGCCAAACCGCGGCACTTCCTGTTCGATCATCTGGCGTACCTTTTCGTATTCACCCGAAAAGTTATTATTTATCGCGTCACGGAAGTATTCCAAGGTTATCTTCTTCTTCTCAAAGACCAGCTTCTTTATCGCGGCCAAACCATCGGCGGAGTTATTGCATCCAAAGATAAGGAAATGACGCAGACCCAGATACTCCCAATCCCTCATATCGCATCCCTTTTGAATGTTACCGTCCAGAACAGCCGACAGGAAGGGACGAGGAACATATTTCTTCTGAAGAGTATCCCCCAGATTGGAGAGTTGGGTCAAGACCATGATGCCGTATTTTACCTGCTCACAAAAAGCTTTCCATATGTCATCCATCGATTTCATTTCAGATAAAGGAGCTGTTTGGGGACCGAATGGTATACCCATTACTTTTCCTTCATCCATGGCCATATTAAGACACATGGGAAGAATGACAGATCCCCCATGTCCCGCGCGATAATGTATATTCTTACCCGGAATAACCGGCTGCATGCAGTTGTTGATGCTGTAACCCCTGGCATCTTCTACCGTAGCACCGATACCCATCAGCCTCGGGATGTTCACCTTGTCGTTAAACATGGCCGGCTGCGAACATCCCGTCCGAACGCATTTGAAAACGGCGTTGAGTAGTTCATCCGGCGTGTTGTCGTGCATGCGAACGGCTATTTGCGGAGCGATGGTCTGTAATTCGCCGGTCACTTCCAGAGCGATATACGTCATCTCATTCGTAATATCGATGCCGAAGTCATCGACACCGCTCAGCGTCATCGTCTGCCAGCCCAGTCCGCCACCACCGTTGTTGACCCATGCCGGAGGCTGAACATATCCGCCTTCCTGCATCTTGACCCATACCGCTTCAACCAGTTCCTTGGCGCCGTCCCTTGTCATGACGCCGTCTTTTAAATCTTTCTCATAATACGGGTATAATACCTTGTCGAAACGGATACCGTTACCCACCTGGGGAACATCGATGTAGTTCACGATATAGTTGATGAAAATAAAGGACTGAACAGCCTCATATAAATTCCTTGCCGGCTCTGCCGGTACGCGATTACATACCTCGATCATCTTGTCCAGTTCTTTTAATCGCTTCGCATCGGTAATCTTCTTTTTCTCGTCCTCAAGAAGTTTGGCGTATCGTTTGCTCCATCTGGCCACGGCCTCACAGGATATTTTCATCGCACGCAGTTCATCAAGCATATCCATCCGCTTCTCGGTCTGGATCGAAATATCATTGATCACCTCGTCTGATCTCTTATCAATTTCCGCAATGATTCCATTCAAACCGACCTTCATCACCTTCTCGAAATCAGGGGTGCACATCTCCCACTGCCATGTCCATGCTGCTGACGGCAATTCTCCCACTTTCCATGGTATCCAACTGGGAACATAATCCCGTTCACGCCCTTGAATACTGTAATTCTCCCAATACTTAAACTGCTCATTAATTTCCTTTTTCCCTTCCTCGCTATCAACCATCGCGGCATAGTCAGGAAATCTATCTATGGTCTTGGATAACCATCTCCAATAAAGCTCCGGATAGATCGGTACGCTTGCTTCCGTGCTGGCAAAGCACCCGACGAGAAGTTCGTTTGGCCTTGTGTAAAGGGTCATGGTGTCCAGATATTCCGCTAAAGCCTTCGCTCTCCTTATCGCCGTAAATTCACCCTCTGTTTCCTTATAGACCTTGGTCATTGCCCTGGAACGCTCCAGACAAATTCTCATACCGGACTTGACTGACCTGACATCCGCCACCCGGCCCAAGGATTTGATGTGTGTCTCATCTCTTAATAATTTGTTTCTTGCTGTAGGCGCCATATCGATAAATCCTCCTTATTTTTTACGAATAAATGTTATTTAAATCTATACTCTGTGTTCTTAATCACTCCATAATACAAAACCACAGCAAAAAGAATGCCAAAGATATGTACTATAATTAGCTGATTTTTAACATCTTTTTAAGGTACATTAGGAGTTCAGCAAAAAATTCCTTCCTGTGGGACATATTTGACTAATAATTAGTACAAACCCAAACGTATCTTTGCAATGAACACATAATGTCCAGAAATAAATATATGTCCAAACCATTTGAAATTATTAAAAGTTTTGAAGAGGTGATTTATACTTATATCAGTTTCTCTTTTTTAGAATAATGCATGAAAACAGTTATTTAAGAAACATCCGCCATCATGAGCTAAGATCAGTTGTTGTTCATCTATTGAAAAATGACTTACCAGTATAATTATCATAGTATTATGATAATTATAAAGTCAAGAGCACTTTATCGCCAATTTAGTTCGTTTGATTATGTCGTCTAATTCATCCGCGGTAGTACATAACGGCAGAAAAAGATAAATGACATTAGCCAGTGGCCGGAGAATTAAATTCAGTTCCAGACTCTTGCGATAAATGTTGCGAATAATGGCATCATGTGCTGTAAGTGGTATTTTGGTGATCTTATCGCTCACCAGCTCCAAAGCAGCTACAGTGCCGATGGTGCGTGCGTCGCCTACCAGAGGATGTTTTCTAAACTCCTTCAGAGCCTTGGCTATCTTGCCGGACAGTATTTTTACATGCTTTAGTGTTTCTTCTTCCTCAAAAATAGAGAGAGAAGCCAGCGCCGCACTGCAACCGATAGGATTGGCTGTATAGGTATGACCATGATAAAAAGTCTTGTCGCTTCCGGTTGGACCGCAAAACGCGTCAAAAACTTTTTGCGTGGTTAAGGTCGCTGCCAGCGGTAGTATTCCTCCGGTGATTCCCTTCGACAGACACAGAAAATCGGGATTGACTCCAGCCTGTTCGCAGGCAAACATAGTGCCCGTGCGCCCGAAGCCGGTGGCCACTTCATCGAGGATCAAGTGCACATCATACTTATGCGCCAGGCGAGCGGCAGCGGCCAGATAGTTCGCAGGATAAATAATCATGCCGCCGGCCCCCATGAGCAGCGGTTCCAGAATAATTGCCGCAGTTGTAGCGGCATGCCCGCGCAGTGTATCTTCCAGAAACTTTATGCAGGCGATATTACAATTTTCATTATTAAGCTTTAGCGGACAGCGGTAACAATAAGGCGTAGGAACTCTGCGTGCCGGAAACATCAGCGGGTTAAAGGCTTGCACAAACGGTCCTTCTCCGCTTACACTCATGCAACCTACGGTATCACCGTGATAGGCACGGTCGAGTGCAATGAATTCGTTTTTTTCCGAATGACCGTTATTGCCCCAGTATTGCAACGACATTTTAAGAGCTACCTCCACTGCCGTCGAACCGTTGTCGGAAAAGAAAACCTTGTTCAAATTATCAGGGGTAACATCCACCAGGCGTTCGGCCAGTTCAATGGCCGGTTTGTGAGTAAAGCCCGCAAAGAGTATATGGTCGAGTTTTTTCAACTGGCTGGTAATGGCTTTTTTCAATCGGGGATGTCCATGACCGTGAATATTGCACCACCAACTGGAAATCGTGTCGTAATACCATCGACCTGAGGAATCGTAGAGTTTTATCCCTTCTGCGCGTTCAATCAGGAGCGGTGGATTATCCCGGAGTGTCGTCATCTGGGTATAGGGGTGCCAGTTATAGGTAAAGTCTTTGTCAATCCATTTATTCATTTTTTTGCTTCCATAATTGATAAAAGGCCGCACCGACAGGTTCAAAGGCAGATGTGGTTTCTTTAAAACTGGTTACAAAAGGTATTTCACCCAAAACGGGCACATGAGCGAATTGACTGATAATGCGTATATTGTCATTCAAAATTGTTTCATCGCCGGATTTTCCGACGCGGTTAAAAATCAATCCTGTCACACGAATGCCTCTGGCTGCCAACGCCTCCAAGGTTAGCAGGGTATGGTTGATGGCACCGAGCTTGTTTGCAACTACAATCAGGACGGGCATTCCCAGACGTGCCGCCATGTCAGCCATTAACATTTTTTCGTTGAGAGGAACCAACGCTCCACCCGACCCCTCGACCAAAACGACATCGAAGGTCTTCTCCAGAGCAATCAATGCTTTTTCAATCTTTTCCGCTTTTATTTCCATACCCTGGATCTTGGCTGCCAAATGCGGCGAAGCCGCATAGGGAAAAGAGTAGGGGCAACGTAATTCTTCCAGATGCGGTATTTGAGCCACAGAGACCGGCAAGGCTAAATGATGTTCTCGAATATCGTCGTTCTCGTTGCTGCCGGTCTGCACCCATTTCTGTGTAATCACATTCAAGCCGCGGGACTGCAGATAGGCGGCCAGATGGCGACAGACAATCGTCTTACCTACGCCTGTATCCGTGCCGGTAATGAATATGCTTCGCGCCCTGCTCATTTACTGATCTCCGGAGTATTTTTTTAATTCCTTTAACGCCACTGCCAGTGCATTCAAATCTTTCCAGGTATGATTATAGCAAAGCGACAATCTGAATCGAGCCGTGCCTTCCGGCACGCTCGGCGGCCGTATGGGCAAGACATAAAATCCTTTCGACCGCAGTTCTTTGGCCAGCGCAAGCGCGTTCTTGCTTTCGCCCACCATAACCGGAACAATCTGACTTTCCCCCTTGACCGACCATCCGGCTTTGCTGACGGCCTGTCGGAATTTTTCTGCGCGGGCAAGCAGTTTCGCCCCCCGCCAGGGCTCCTCCTTTAAAACATCGATAGCCGCCAAATCAGCCGCGATAATAGCCGGAGGCAGCGCAGTGGAATAAATAAAACTGCGTGCTTTGTTGATGAGAAAATCGGTCACCTGACGTGAACACGCCAGATAGGCACCGAATCCTCCGAGGGCCTTGCTGAATGTGCCCATCACAAGATCGATTCGGTCGTTTAAATTCAGGGCATCCACCCGGCCGCGACCCTCACTGCCGAAAACGCCGGTGGCATGCGCTTCATCCACCATCAAAAGGCTGTTATAGCGTTCTTTTAGGTTGGTGAGTTCCTCAAGTGGCGCCAGGTCGCCGTCCATGCTGAAGACAGATTCGGTCAAAATCAACGCTCGATCAAATCGGGAACGCTCGGTCTTCAGCAGATCCTCCAGATGTCCGATGTCATTGTGACGGAAGGGAAATTTCGTGGCACGTGAGAGAATAGCGCCGTCGATCTGGCTAGCATGACATAAAGCGTCCGAAAAAATGGCGTCACCTTTCTCGGCGAATGCCTGGATAATGCCGAGATTGGCCTGATAACCGCTGTTGAAGACCAGGGCACTTTCCTTGCGTTTGAAAGAGGCTATCGCTTTTTCCAGATCGTGATGCAGTTGATAATTGCCGCTTAAAAGACGCGACGCGCCGGCACCTAGACCGTGTTTTCGCAGTGCCTGTCTTGCCGCTTGAACAAGCCGTGGATGGCGGGAAAGTCCCAGATAATCATTGGAGGAAAAATCAATCAGGCGTGTCTGCTGCCGGAATATTTTCCCGTTTTTACGCGTTTCAACCGGTTGCAGCTCGCGCAGATTGTCTTCTTCCCGACGCCGGGATAGGTATTTTTTTATTCTGTCCATGCTCGTCGAATTTCCTCGGCCAGCTTTTTATCTTCTTCTATCGTACGGCCACGCTTCGTGAGATAGCCACCAATCATCATGGCGTTGGCACCCGCCATGAAGGCCATGCCCTGAAAGTCTTTAAGATGGTTTTCCCGTCCAGCGGCCAGCCGGATGTTTTTATCCGGCAGTGCAATGCGGAAGATGGCAATTGTTTTGAGAGCTTCGCTGACGCTGATGCACCCCATGCCGGCAAGCGGAGTACCCTCAATAGGCATCAGAATGTTTATCGGAACCGAATCCACGTCAAGCTCCTTCAGCGTCAGCGCCATCGAAACGCGATCGGCCCGGGACTCACCCATACCGATAATACCGCCGCTGCACGTGGAAAGTCCGGCGCGCGTTGCACAACGAACAGTCTCGACACGCTGATTGAAAGTGTGCGTACCGACAATAGTCGGAAAATATTCCCGCGATGTTTCGATGTTGTGATGATAACGGCTGACGCCCGCATCCTTAAGCAGGCGCATCATGTCGTGGTTCAGACTGCCCAGCGATACGCATACTCCGATATCCGACCGATGACGTATTTCCGCGGCCGCCTCCGCGACGCGTGCAACATCATCCGTGCCAAGCCTGTGGCCACTCGTCACAATACCGAAACGGCTGCTTCCTGCATCGCGGGCAACAAGAGCGCTCTCCACGAGTTCTTGTTTGCTCACAAGTCCATAAACAGGCGTGTCCGTTTGATAATGGACCGATTGTGCGCAAAATTTGCAGTCCTCGCCACACCGGCCGGATTTGGCGTTGATGATCGTACAGGTCTCCAGCGAGTTTCCTGTATTTTCGCGCCTGATCTTGTCGGCCATGGCCGCCAGTTCTGTCAAAGGCATATTATATTTATTCAGCAGCATGACCGTTTAAAGTGGCCCAGGACCACTGACAACCTTTCTCGGAAATATCAGAAACCAGATAACCACGCCATTCGAAATCGCGAATAGTATCATACGTCACCTTTTCATCGGCCTTTGTACATTCCGTTACTCTCCGGCAGAGTTCCTGCAAAGCACGAAATTTGGACCCTTTAAATAAATCCGGCTCGATAAAACCGATTTTTTCAATGACGTCTTCTTTCAGAATCTGATACGTCAAATGCATACGCATTTGGCCTTCAGCGCGTATAATATCGTCTTCATTGGCTGTCCCTTCACGATATCTACGCACAATTTTGTTACAATCTTCCTCCATCTCTCTATCATAACTGGTACCGAAATCATGAAGGTCCTGCGGAGACATGGCTGAAGTCCTGACAATAGCATCATTGGCATCGTAAAGATCCCAATTGTCGCTTACGATCTCCAGATCATAATCCTGAATTTTTTCCCGAACCGTTGTGCCGGGAAAAGGCACCAGATAATGATAACCGTAAAGAGCTTTCGTGCTTTGCGCAAAATCGTCCGTTTCACGCAATGTCTCTTTTGTTTCTCCCGGCAAACCGATAATAAACGACGCGTGAGCCAACATTCCCGCTTTGTGACACATTTCAATCGCTGTATGCACCTGTTCCAGGTTTATGCCTTTTTTAATCCTTTTCAGCATTTCAACGTTGGCGGTTTCCACTCCAAAACTGACAGCGTCACAGCCAGCTTCAGCCATGAGATCAAATATTTCCTGGGTTACCGTATCCACGCGGGAAAAAGCACTCCACGGTGTTTTCAAAGAACGCTCTTTTATTCCCATGCATATTTCCCTCACCCTTTCTTTATCGA
>CAYZRT010000040.1:0-21424 GCA_964480875.1 uncultured Smithella sp.
CGAAGCGTAGCGGAGCGGGATTTGAGTCCCAAATTTCAGAAGCGAAGCGCACTGAAATTTGCTGGACGAATCAATGAAACTCAAATATTACAAACGAAGCGCCGTAATATTGAAAGTTGAATTGTCCCTAGTGCGAAGCACGTAGAGATATCCCCGAAGCGTAGCGGAGCGGGATAATTGAAGCTCTGAGCGAAAAACCTGAATACCCTAAATAACCTGAATGTTACCGTAGGGGCACCATGGGGTTACTAAAGGCGAACGGGGGTTCGGGATAAGCGGGATAATGGTCATGTTTAATCACAGACGGGAATAGAGATTATGGGAAACATCATTCGGGATTTTCAAGTATTTTTGGAAGTGGAAAGAAATGTTTCCGAACACACTAAAACAGCCTATGTTGCCGATGTCAAGGAGTTTGCAGGATTCTTGATAAATAATAATTTCATAAAAAAGCAGGATGAAGTCATCGATATAAAACCGGAAATTATCAGGCAATATTTAAGCTATCTTTATTTACAAAAAATAAAAAAGGTTACGGTCAATCGCAAAGTATCATCTTTGAGAGCTTTTTATAAATATGTTTTACGGACGGGAAAGATCAATAAAAATCCCGTGGAAATGATTCAGACATTAAAAACTGAAAAGTACATGCCCAATTTTCTTTCAGTGGATGAAATGCTGGAACTTTTAAAACCGCAAGCTGATCGTTCATCATCGGGTTTGCGCAACCGTGCCATCCTGGAAATGTTTTATTCCTGTGGATTGCGTCTGAGCGAGTTAGCCGGTTTGGATTTAAGGGATCTCGATTTTAGCCAAAGATTAGTCAAAGTCAGGGGAAAAGGCAGAAAGGAGAGAATTGTTCCGGTGGGTGGGCCGGCATTAGACGCTGTGGCTGATTATTTACAGCAAACATCAGAGTTACGTAAGAATAAATACGAAGACGTTTCTAAAAAACCGTTATTTCTCAATCCTGATGGAAAGAGGATCTCAACCAGGAGCATTGCAAGAATAGTCGATAAAGCAACTTCTCGAAGCGGCATAGGGCGAAAAATAAGTCCGCATGCGTTGAGACACAGTTTTGCCACGCATCTTTTGAATGCCGGAGCTGATTTGCGTTCGATTCAGGAATTACTGGGTCATGAGAGCCTTTCCTCCACGCAGAAATATACTGCGGTGAATATTAACCGCATGATGGAAGTGTATGATAAGGCTCATCCGCGCAATCACAAGTAATAATTATTCTGAAAAGCCTTTTAATGGTAAAGGAGTAAAAATGAATATCAGGGGTACGACAATATTGGCGGTAAAACGAAACGGCAGGATAACGGTTGCCGGCGATGGTCAGGTGACTCTCGATACCACCATACTTAAGCATGGCGCGAGAAAAGTGCGACGGCTTTATAATAACGAGGTCATTGTCGGGTTTGCCGGTGCGACAGCGGATGCTTTTACTCTTTTTGATCGTTTTGATCAGAAATTGGATCAATACAACGGAAATTTGTTAAGAGCTGCGGTGGAATTGACGAAGGATTGGCGAACGGATCGCGTTTTAAGGCATCTGGAAGCACTGATGATTGCCGTGAACAAAGATAACGCTCTGATCATTTCAGGCAATGGCGATGTCATAGAAGCCGATGATGATGTGATGGCCATCGGCTCCGGAGGGCCCTTTGCCCTGACTGCGGCACGCGCGCTTTTAAGACACTCGGATTTATCGGCGACGGAAATCGCCAGAGAAGCTATGAAAATAGCATCAGAGGTTTGTATTTACACCAATGACCATATTACGATGGAAGAAATAGATATGAATGGTGAAGAACAGGACAAAAACAGTAAAAACAAGGGGAAAAAATAAACATGTCAAATAAAGGGTTAAAACCCCGGGAAATAGTTGAGAAGTTAAACCAGCATATTATCGGACAGGTGGAAGCAAAAAGAGCGGTGGCCATAGCATTGCGCAATAGATGGCGCAGACAGAATGTGACGGCTGAACTGGCCGATGAGATATCGCCGAAAAATATTATTATGATCGGACCGACCGGTGTGGGAAAAACGGAAATCGCCCGCAGGCTGGCGAAGCTGGACAATTCTCCTTTTTTGAAAATCGAGGCGTCAAAATTTACCGAAGTAGGTTATGTCGGCAGAGACGTCGAATCCATGATTCGTGATCTCGTGGAGCTTTCCATCAATATGTTGAAGGCTGAAGAGCAGGAAAATGTTCAGGCGAAAGCGGCGGAGATTGCCGAGGAAAGAATTCTTGATATTTTGCTGCCGCCCCGTCCAGTGGAAAAACACGTAGGTGACATGCTCAAAGACAGGGAGCCGGAAGATCAGCCGTTGAATGATGGATCCGAAAATGAGCTGATGATCAAGAGTGACGCTTCCAGAGAAAAGATGCGTCGCTGGCTGAGAGAAGGGAAATTTGATGAAAAAATGGTCGAGCTGGAAGTATCGGAACCCAGAAGCGGACCGATGATAGAGATATTTTCAGCCGCCGGCATGGAAGATATGGGGCTGAATCTGAAAGACATGCTCGGCAATATAATGCCGCAGAAGAAAAAAAGGAGAAGCGTGAAGGTTCCGGAAGCGCTCGAAATTCTGGAAGCGGAGGAAGCTCAGAAGTTAATTGATATGGACAAAGTGACCCGGACGGCTCTGGACCGGGTTGAGCAGTCCGGAATAATATTTCTGGATGAAATAGACAAGATTGTCGGCGGTGATTCCCAGCACGGGCCGGATGTTTCCCGTGAAGGCGTACAGCGGGATTTGCTGCCGATTGTCGAAGGGTCCAATGTCAACACGCGTTACGGCATGGTGAAGACGGACCACATTCTGTTTATTGCGGCCGGTGCTTTTTCCGGGACAAAGCCATCCGATCTGATTCCGGAACTTCAAGGACGCTTTCCAATTCGCGTGGAGCTTGACTCCTTGGGAAAAGAGGAGTTTATTCGGATTCTCACGGAACCGAATAACGCGCTGGTAAAACAGTATGTGGAAATGATGTCAACCGAGGGATTGAAATTATCGTTTACCGGTGAGGCCATAGCCGCCATTGCGGAAATGGCCACGATGGTCAATGAAAGCACGGAAAATATCGGGGCGCGCAGACTCTACACGATGATGGAAAAGTTACTGGATGATATTTCATTTGATGCTCCGGATATGGAAAAAAAGGAAATCATCATCGACGCGAAGTACGTTGAGGAAAAATTAAACGACATCATAGAAGATCAGGATTTAAGCCGGTATATTTTATAACGGAGTTGAAAAATGGATAATATTTCAAATTCAATTGAACGGGCGGATATTCTTCTGGAGACCCTGCCGTATATCCGGCGATTCTATAACAAGACCATTGTCATCAAATACGGCGGTCACGCCATGATCGATGAGGAATTGAAAAACAAATTCGCCCAGGACGTGGTGATGATGAAGTACATCGGCATCAATCCCGTGGTCGTTCATGGCGGAGGCCCGCAGATTGGAGAACATTTAAAAAAGTTCGGCAAGGAATCGAAATTTATCCAGGGTATGCGGGTGACTGATGCAGAGACCATGAATATCGTGGAAATGGTTCTGGTCGGCACGGTCAACAAGGAAATCGTCGGTCTGATTAACCGGCATGGCGGCAATGCCGTGGGTTTAAGCGGTAAAGACGGCAATCTGATCAAAGCAGAAAAATATTATCTGAACGAGGAAAAAGCGAAGCATACGCCGCCGGAGATTATTGATATCGGTCTGGTCGGTAAGGTCAAAGAGATCAATTCTCAATTGATTGTTTCCCTGGCGCAGAACAACTTTATTCCGGTAATTGCTCCGACAGGCATAGGGGATAATGGAGAAACGTATAATATCAATGCCGATGTGGTGGCTGGAGAAATAGCAGCAGCCCTGCAGGCGGAAAAGCTTTTACTTTTGACGGACGTGGCAGGCGTGCTGGGCCAGGACAAAGAACTGATTCATACGATGACCAACAAAGAAGCATTAAAATTAATTGACAATGGCACCATTGAAGGGGGAATGTTTCCCAAAATCAAGTGCTCTCTGAAAGCGCTCAAGGGAGGGGTAAGGAAAGCACACATTGTTGACGGCCGGTTGAAACACGCTGTTTTACTCGAGATATTTACCGATAAAGGCATCGGCACGGAAATCGTTTTATAAGGGTATAAGGGGAAAGGGAAAATATTATAATGAATGAGAAGGAAACAATGGCCCTGGCCAATGAGAATATCATGAACACCTACAGGCGTTTTCCTGTGGTTCTGGTCAAAGGTACGGGAGCGAGGGTATGGGATATCAACGGCAAGGAATATCTTGATTTTGTGGCCGGCATCGCGGTTTGCTCTCTGGGCCATTCTCATCCGGGGGTGATTGCCGCGGTAAAAGAACAACTGGATCAGTTAACACATGTTTCCAATTTATATTATACCGAACCGCAGACGCAACTGGCGAAAATACTCGTTGATCATTCTTTTGCAGACAAGGTTTTCTTTTGCAACAGCGGCGCGGAAGCTAACGAAGCGGCCATAAAACTGGCGCGAAAGTATGCACATGAAAACATGGGACCGGATAAATATGAACTCATCACCATGAAGGATTCCTTTCATGGCCGGACGATGGCGACGATTACGGCCACCGGCCAGGAAAAATTTCAATTCGGATTCACCCCTCTGTTGGCCGGTTTTCATTATGTGCCTTTCAATGATTTGAAAGCCTTGGAATCCGCGATTTCTTCCAAGACCTGCGGGATCATGCTGGAACCGATTCAGGGGGAAGGGGGCGTCAATATTCCCGATGAACATTATCTGGCCTCCGTGAGGGAAATTTGCGACCGTCACGGTATTCTGCTGATTCTTGATGAAGTTCAAACCGGTATGGGACGGACCGGAAAACTGTTTGCCTATGAACATTCCGGAATAAAACCGGATATCATGACGTTGGCAAAAGCATTGGCCAACGGTTTGCCTATCGGTGCTATGCTGGCAACCGATAAAATCGCCAAAACATTTGTTCCCGGAAATCATGCTTCTACATTCGGCGGCAATCCTTTGGCGACAACGGCGGCAACGGCTGTTATCCAGACGATTTTCAATGAAGGTATATTGGAAAATTGCCGGAAAACAGGTGATTTCTTTTTGTCACAATTAAAGAAATTGCAGCAAAAATATCCCATCATAAAAGAAGTCAGGGGCAAAGGATTAATGCTTGCGGCAAAGCTTGATATTGAAGCCGGCGATATTGTCAATGAATGTCTGCGGAAGGGATTGCTGATTAATTCCACCGGGGGAAAGACGCTGCGCTTTGTTCCGCCCTTAACCATTACAAACCGGGATGTCGATGAAGCCTTACAGATACTGGAGGAGGTCATGAAAGGGAAATGAAAAAAGATCTACTGAATATTTCCGATTTGGAATTGCGTGATTTTGACAGGATATGGCAGAAAACCAAAAGGCTGAAAAAATCTTTAAAAGACGGCAAGCCCCACAATTCCCTTCAGGGAAAAACGCTGGGAATGATTTTTGATAAATCGTCCACCCGGACGAGAATATCATTCGAAGTCGGCATGTATCAGCTGGGGGGGATTGCGTTATTTCTGACCTCCCGGGACACGCAGATCGGCAGGGGTGAAACGATTGCCGATTCGGCCCAGATGATGTCCCGTTATCTGAATGGAATTATGATCCGAACCTTTTCCCAGAAAAGCGTGGAAGACTTTGCCCGTTTTGCGTCGATTCCAGTCATCAACGGATTGACGGATTTATTGCATCCCTGTCAGATTCTCAGCGATTTATATACAATCAAGGAAAAGAAAGGGTCTTACAATAAATTAAAAATAGCCTATATCGGAGACGGCAATAACATTGCCAATACCTGGATTGAAACCGCCGCCAAATTGCCGATTCAACTGGCGCTGGCCTGTCCTGCGGGTTACGATCCGGACAGGAAAATACTGGAAAAAGGGAAAAAAGAAGCGCGGGAAGGCATTGCTCTGGTGCGCGATCCTTTAAAAGCGGCAAAAGATGCCGACATTCTATACACGGATGTCTGGACAAGCATGGGACAGGAATCGGAGTGTGAAAAAAGGAAAAAAATATTTAAGAATTATCAAATCAATAAAAGACTGCTGAAGGAAGCAAAAAAAGACGCGATGGTCATGCATTGTCTTCCGGCTCACCGGGGAGAAGAAATTTCTTCCGACGTGATTGACGGCCCGCAGTCGGTGGTGATTGATCAGGCGGAAAATCGCCTGCATGTGCAGAAAGCCATACTGGAAATATTAATTTAATAAGTTAGAAATTATTTTCTGCATTAATTGGCAGAAAATAATTTCGTTAACGTATTAGTGAATTTGAATTTGCTTTCTTTCGGAAAGAAAATTCATTAAAGAACTTATCCCGCATAGCGGGAATTATCCCGTTTATCGGGGGTAGGAGGAATAAAAATTGTCACGGAAAATTAAGAAAGTTGTTTTGGCCTATTCGGGTGGACTGGATACATCGGTGATTGTCCGCTGGCTCATTGAAACGTATAAATGTGAGGTCATCTGTTTTGCCGCGGATGTCGGACAGAAGGAGGAATTGACCGGCTTAAAAGAAAAAGCCATCAATACCGGAGCCAGTAAGATCTATATTGAAGATTTACGGGAAGAATTCGCCCGGGATTTTGTATTTCCAGCACTACGCGCCAATGCGATTTACGAAGGAACTTACCTGTTGGGCACGTCTCTGGCCCGGCCGCTGATCGCCAAACGGCAGATTGAAATCGCGAAAAAGGAAAAGGCGGATGCGGTATCTCACGGTGCTACCGGCAAGGGTAACGATCAGGTGCGGTTTGAACTGACCTACTACGCTTTGAATCCATCCATTCAAATTATCGCGGCATGGAAGGATGAACACTGGACGTTTGATTCCCGCGATTCCATGATTGATTATGCCAGAAAATATAAAATACCCATTCCGCTGACCAAGGCCAAGCCCTACAGCTCGGATCGCAACCTGCTGCATATTTCCCATGAAGGGGGAATTCTGGAAGATCCCTGGGCCGAGCCTCCGGAAAATATCTTTGTGTTGACAAAATCTCCGGAAAAGGCGCCGGATAAACCGACTTATCTGGAAATTGATTTTAAAAAGGGCAATCCTGTGGCGGTCAACGGGAAAAAGATGTCACCGGCTCAACTGATGGATCATGTCAATATGATTGCCGGCGCCAACGGTATCGGGCGTGTGGACATGGTGGAAAACCGTTTTGTCGGCATGAAATCCAGAGGCGTTTACGAGACGCCCGGCGGGACGGTACTCTGGGCGGCTCATCGCGCACTGGAATCCATTACGATGGATCGGGAAGTGATGTTTATGCGGGATTCTCTGATTCCGAAGTATGCCCAGCTCGCCTATAACGGATTCTGGTATTCTCCGGAAATGAAAGCTCTCCAGACCTATATTGACGCGACTCAGGAAAATGTGACCGGTACGGCGCGCATGAAATTGTATAAGGGGAACTGCATTGTCGTCGGGCGGAAATCGCCTTATTCCCTGTACAGCGAATCATTCGCTACGTTTGAAAAGGATCAGGTTTATAATCAGAAGGACGCGATCGGCTTTATTAAATTGAGCGGATTACGTTTAATTATTCAGAATATTTTAAAGAAATAAATCTTTGAAGAGCGGAGAAAATCATGGCGAACGATAAAAAACCATGGAGCGGAAGGTTTCAGAAAGCGACGGCTGAAAGTGTCGAGAAATTTACTTCTTCGATTGATTTCGATAAGAGACTTTATCCCTATGACATAGAAGGTTCCGTAGCGCACGCGAAGATGCTGGGTAAACAAAAAATTATTTCCTCAAAAGAATCCGCGAAAATTGTTTCCGCTTTGAAGAATATTTTAAAAGATATCGAAAAAGGAAAGTTTAAATTTTTGACCGCTGATGAAGATATTCATATGGCGGTGGAAAAAGAGCTTATCCGGCGTATTGGTGATGTTGGAGGAAAACTTCACACGGCAAGAAGCCGCAATGACCAGATTGTTTTGGATGTCCGGCTTTTCCTGCGGACGGAAATAACAATCATCACGGCATCGCTGACTTCCCTGCAGAGGGCTTTAATTCAACTGGCCAAAAAAGAAATCAAAACCATCATGCCCGGTTATACGCATCTGCAAAAGGCGCAGCCGGTACTGCTGTCTCATTATCTGCTCGCTTTCACGGAAATGTTCGGGCGTGATGTGCAACGGTTGGAAGATTGTGGAAACAGGCTGAATGTTTTACCCCTGGGTGCCGCCGCGCTGGCCGGTACAAGTCTGCCCATCGATCGCAATGCCACCGCGAAAATGTTAAAATTTTCTTCCATCAGCAAAAACAGCATGGATACGGTAGCGGACAGGGACTTCATCGCGGAATTTATTTTTGCCGCGTCACTCGTGATGATGCATCTGAGCCGGTTCTGCGAGGATCTGGTTTTGTGGTCTTCGGATGAATTTGGTTTTGTGGAAATATCCGATGCCTATACAACCGGCAGCAGTATCATGCCGCAGAAAAAAAATCCTGATGTCGCGGAATTAATCAGGGGGAAAACCGCCCGTGTTTATGGTGATCTGGTAACGATGATGACCCTGCTGAAGGGCCTGCCCATGGCCTATAATCGTGATTTGCAGGAGGATAAAGAACCTTTATTTGATGCGGTAGATACGGTTAAAAATTGTTTGTCCATCTTTACGGAGATGATCCAAAATACATCATTTAACGCGCAGAGTATGAATGCGGCAGCCAGGGGCGGCTTTTCCACGGCTACGGACGTTGCAGAGTACCTGGTCGGGAAGGGTGTACCGTTCCGCCGGGCGCATGAAATTACCGGGAAAGTCGTTGCCTATTGTTTGAAGAAGAAAAAAGGATTGGAAAATTTAACTATAAAAGAATATCAACGTTTCGAAGAATGCTTTACTGAAGATATAAGAAATAAAATTAACGTTCAGCATGCTGTTAATGCCCGTAAACATACCGGGGGAACCGCCACAAAAACCGTTTTACAAAGGATAAAAGAGTTTGAAAAAAGTATCGGTAAAATATAATATATTTTTCTGCATCATTATTGTGATCTGCATTTTAGGTTGCGGTGTAAAAGGGAATCCGGTTATTAAAAAAAACGTTTCCGGAAAATCTCAGGCAGTGCGGAATCTTCAAGCTTCCGTTGCCAACAATGAAGTATCGTTCAACCATTACGTGGCTGTAAAATAAAGAGATGGTGCACCGGAGGAAATGAGTCCAAAGATTGTCCAAAAGCGTGTGAACGTATAGGGCAGATATCGCTTAACGATAGGTACGCGAGGGTAAAAGAACCCGCGCATTTTGTTTTTTCTGATAAAATAATAATCAGGGCAAGGCATGCCGTTATCGTTTGTGATTTTTTAATGAATCAGATGCCTGCCCGGAGAGTGTTGCAATATAAATTAATTTTTAATGAAGAAAAATTGAAGGAGGCCTTTGTATGTTTAGAGGCGCGATGGTTGCGATTGTTACACCTTTTAAAAATGATCGGATTGACGAGAAAGCATTGCGTGAACTGATAGAATTTCAGATTGCCAACGGTACGGACGCCATTGTGCCCTGCGGGACAACCGGTGAATCGGCAACCCTGTCTCATGAAGAACACGACAGGGTGATTGAAATCACTATCGACGCTGTCAAAAAGAGAGTACCGGTTATTGCCGGGACGGGATCGAATAATACGGCCGAAGCCCTGCGTCTGACCAAGCACGCCTATGAAGCTGGCGCTGACGGAGCTCTGATTGTCTGTCCTTACTACAACAGGCCGACCCAGGAAGGTCTTTATCAGCACTTTAAAGCCATCGCCGAAAGCGTTCCTATCCCGATCATCCCGTATAATATCGCATCGCGCACGGGGGTTAATATGCTGCCGGAAATGGTCGCCAAACTGGCCAGGATAAAGAATATTGTCGGGATCAAGGAAGCATCCGGCTCAATCAAACAAATGAGTGATGTGATTAATCTATGCGGGAAGGATTTTGATGTCTTGTCCGGTGATGATATATTTACGCTGCCCTTGATGGCCATCGGCGGGGCAGGTATCATTTCCGTTGTTTCGAATGTGGCGCCAGCGGATATGGCCGGTCTGGTGGATGCTTGTTTTGCGGGGGACATGGCCAAAGCCAGGGAGCTTCATTTTAAGATGAGTCCCTTGATCGATGCGCTTTTCATCGAGGTCAATCCCATTCCGGTGAAAGCGGCCCTAGCATTAATGGGAAAAATAGATTATGAATTTAGATTGCCCCTTTGTAAAATGGCTGATACGAATTATGGCAAATTAAAGAAAGTTATGACAGATTATGGATTAATCTAGTTTCCCTAATTTAAAAAACAAAGGAGAGAGCGGTATGGTGAAAGCAGTCGTTACCGGAGCGGCTGGAAGAATGAGCGGCAAAATTATCAATCTCATTTTAAACTCGGAAGATATCAATCTTGTCGGCGCGGTGGAAATGTCGGGACATCCTATTGTTGGCCGAGATATCGGTCAGGGGTCAGGCGCGGGCAAGAAAAAAGTTATCGTTTCAGACAAATTATCAGATTGTATTGAGCAAGCGGATGTCGTCATAGATTTTACAAACCATGAAGCTTCTTTGGCTTATTTAAAAATAGCCGAAGAAAAAAAGAGAGCTATTGTTATCGGATCCACCGGATTTACCGAAGATGAAATGAAGCAAATCAAGGAACTGGCGAAAAATACCCGTTGTGTCCTAACGCCCAATATGAGTGTCGGGGTCAATGTCATGTTGAAAGTTCTCGAATATTGCGCGGGAATACTCAAAGATGATTATGATGTGGAAATCATAGAAGCTCATCATCATTTAAAGAAAGATGCCCCCAGCGGAACAGCCATGCAAATGGCGAAGGTTATTGCCGATAAACTCGGACGGGATATGGAAAAATCTTTTGTATATTCACGTCGGGGTCTCATCGGTGAAAGAACCAAAAAAGAAATAGGCATCCAAACGGTTCGAGCCGGCGATATCGTGGGTGATCACACGGTCATTTTTGGAGGAATTGGGGAAAGGCTTGAATTTATTCATCGCGCTCATAATCGTGACAATTTTGCCAAAGGCGCAATACGCGCGGCACAATGGCTTGTGCATCAGAAGAACGGACTCTATGATATGCAGGACGTTTTAGGATTGCGTGATTAAATTTAAAGGCTTTGAATATTTGAACGGCGTTATCTGTTATATTGGCATTGGTTCTAATTTGGGAAATTCTTTAAGAAATTGCAAAAATTCAGTTGACCTGATTTCCCGGATAAGGGGTGTTGAACTTTCAGCGGTTTCGTCTTTTTATAGAACAGAACCCGTTGGAAATGTATCACAAAATTATTTTATTAATGCGGTTGTAGAAATAAAAACGATTCTTTCGCCGGCAGACCTTTTCGAGTCTTTACAGGCAATAGAAAACAACATGGGGCGGGAAAGGGAAATCAAAGGTGGCCCGAGAATTATTGATCTTGATCTGCTTTTTTACGGACAGAATGTCATTTGTGAGTCAGATTTGAAAATTCCTCATCCTGAAATTCATAAAAGAAGATTTGTCCTGGAACCGCTTTTGGAAATAGCTTCTTACTTTATTCATCCTTCATTTGGAATATCCGTTCGCGGTCTTAAAGATCGCTTGCAGGATGATAAAATAGTGGAGAAAATTCAAGAATCATAAATGATTAAAGGATTATTGTTTTGTTGCGATTAATTATATTTATTGCATTGATATATTTATTGTATAAAATGATAAAAACGTTTCATCGACTGAAATCGGAACGCAATGAAAATTCACAATCTAAATCGACAACGGACAGAGGAGAAGAATTAGTGGAAGATCCTGTTTGTCATACGTACATTCCTTTGAGCCAGGCCTATAAAAAAGCGATATCCGGTAAAGATTATTACTTTTGCAGTAAGCAATGCAGTGATAAATATACGATAAAGAAATGAAAATTGAAGAGGAGCAATTATGAAATTTTTTATTGATACCGCTAATGTTGATGAAATAAAGCAGGGTATATCTTTGGGGATGGTTGATGGTGTTACCACGAATCCGTCTTTGATTGCTAAAGAAAAGAAAGGGTTCGATGCCGTGGTTAAAGATATTCTTAAAATTGTTAGCGGGCCGGTGAGTCTTGAGGTTATTAGTAATGACGCGGCAGAAATGTTTGCCGAAGGGAAAAAACTTGCCCGTTTGGGGAAAAATGTTGTTATTAAGGTTCCATTATCCGTGGAAGGCTTAAAGGCAACACGCCTGTTTGCTGATGCGGGCATAGACGTGAATCAAACCTTAATATTTTCGCCTCTTCAGGCACTGATGGCAGCCAAAGCCGGCGCACGTTACGTCAGTCCTTTTGTAGGGCGTCTGGATGATATTGCTCACGATGGAATGGAATTGGTCGAGCAGATTATTACGATATATGAAAATTATTGTTACGAAACAGAAGTCATTGTTGCGAGTATTCGTCATCCGCGGCATGTTTTAGATGCAGCCTTGATGGGTGCTGATATAGCGACGATCCCGTTTAAGGTCATCGCTCAACTGGTAAAACATCCGTTAACTGAAAAAGGTATAGCAACGTTTTTAGACGATTGGAAGAAGGTTCCCAAAAAATAAATACAGTGACGGGGCAGATTTTTTATAAGTATTGAAATGATTTCAAAACGTGAAACTTTAAATTTACCTAACACAATAACCTTATTGCGAATCGGTGTCGTTCCGTTTCTCTTTATATTGCTTTCAGAACCCGGCCCATTCTGGAGTCTGATCATAGCGACATTGTTTGTTATTGCTTCCATTACAGATTTTTTTGACGGGTATTTTGCCAGAAAATATCAAATGATTACAACCATGGGGAAATTTCTTGATCCCATAGCCGATAAAATCATTGTCAATACTGCCATGATACTACTCATCCCCATTGGTCGTATACCTGCCTGGATCGTAGCGATAACGATTATACGCGATTTGATTGTCGATGTAATAAGAAGCATTGCATCCTCAGAAGGGATTTACATACAAGCAAGCATTCTCGGAAAACAAAAGACTGTAACGCAAATCATAGCGGTAACCGCATTGATAATTCATTATTCCATTTTCGGTATTAATGCCCACATCGTTGGCACCGTAGTTCTCTATATTGCTTTACTTCTAACGATTTATTCAGGCATTGATTATTTTATTAAGCTTTATAAAAGCGTAGAAAATTAAATTTTTTGTCAATCTTTTTATTCTATTATTCCGTCAATGTTAAAAGGAATCAAAATAATGAGATTTCTTTCAAATTATTTATTATTTTTATTGACAAGAAATATCTATTTGTTATAGTCAGCCGCGTTTTTACTGAGCGGGCGTAACTCAGTGGTAGAGTGCTACCTTGCCAAGGTAGACGTCGACGGTTCAAATCCGTTCGCCCGCTCCATTTTTTTATCGGCGGCATAGCCAAGTGGCTAAGGCAGCGGTCTGCAAAACCGTTATTCCCCGGTTCAAGTCCGGGTGCCGCCTCCAATTACAACTGAGGAGTTTACTTTTAATAAGAGAAGTAGCTCCTTTTTTATTTTATAAATCATATCATATGCTTAGAAAATAAATGCGTGTCGAAAAAACTTTATTTACGCATTCTTAAGCTGATTTTTCATAACCAATACTTTAATTATGTATTGGTTATTGACTAATAGTTCAAATAATGGTATTATACTCTTCTATTATGGAAAGGCAGACGAAAAATAAAATGTTTAAAGTAGGTGACTTGGCGGTATATCCGGCGCATGGCGTCGGAGTTATTGAATCCATTGAAAATAAAGAAGTAATGGGTAAAAAACAGTCTTTTTATGTCATGAAAATCATGGGTAATGGCATGAAGATCATGATCCCCACGATGAGCGTCAAAGCCGTCGGATTACGTGAAATAATTTTAGAAAAAGAAATACCTAAAGTATACGAAATTTTACGGAATAAAGACGTGACAATCGATAAGCAAACCTGGAATAAACGATACCGGGAATATTTAGAAAGAATTAAAACAGGTTCTGTGTTTGAAATTGCCGGTGTTCTGCGGGATTTGTTTATTCTAAAAAGTGATAAAAATCTTTCCTTCGGCGAAAGAAAGATGATGGATACTGCCAAAAATTTACTGGTAAAAGAATTGTCTGTTGCCACGAACGCGCAAGAATCTGAAGTCGAGCATAATTTGCAAAAGATATTCACCGTTCAGTGATTCAAATTATTTTAAAATCTTAAACACAGCTCTTTGACAACCGAATAACGGCAGATTATTATTCCTTATCAAAGGGAAATGTTAATTGTTTGCCTCCATTTTTTTAATTTATTATTTGTCAATTATAACATTTCAATATTATGAAATTTATTAAATATCTGTAGAAAGGAGGTGAAATGGTTGATTATAAAAATTATTTTGATACTAGCTTGTTCGATCAGTGGTTATGCAATCGTATATTACACTTCCTATGATTCTTTTTTAATTCTTAAATCAATTGCAGGCTTAATTATTGGATTACTCATAGCATTACTCGTCATAAAAATTGAAACAGACATTCGTAAATTATCTTTAAAAATTATTGTCGGCGGTGTAGCCGGAATGATCATCGGTCTCCTGATTGCTTTAATATTCAGTTTTGGCCTAAATTTTGTTAGTAAAATAAGTGAGAATGAACAGGCCGTCCCGTGGATTTATTTGCTCATTACCGGAATATTCAGCTATCTCGGTTTGGTTTTAGGTTCAAAAAAAATAGAGGAATTTAATTTTTCTCGCTTTGAATCAAAAAGTGTAAATGATTATCGAATCTTGGATACAAGTGTTATTATCGAAGGAAGAATAGCGGATATTTGCGACAGCGGTTTTATTGAAGGCGATCTGATGGTTCCCCGTTTTGTTCTGAATGAATTACAACTTGTTGCTGATTCTTCCGATTCAATGAAACGCCTTCGCGGCAGACGAGGCTTGGACGTTCTGAATCATTTACAGAAAAGTTCAAATGTCAATATTGAAATCGTTGATCAGGATTTTCCGAAGATCAAAGGCGTTGATGGAAAGCTTGTGGCGTTGGCCAAACAATTAAACGCCAAACTTCTGACCAATGATTACAATCTGAATAAAGTAGCTGAACTGCAGGGCATCCGGGTATTAAACATTAACGAACTGGCCAATGCCATGAAGCCGGTTGTGCTGCCCGGCGAACAGATGACCGTAAAAATAGTTCGTGAAGGTAAAGAAGCGGGACAGGGCGTTGCTTATCTTGATGACGGAACAATGATTATCGTGGACAATGCTCAAAAGCTGATCAACATGAACGTTAAAGTCGTGGTCACCAGTGTTCTGCAGACCACTGCGGGACGTATGATTTTTTCAGAACTCAAAGAAGTAACAGACAAAGCGAGTTAGATAGGCAGATATTTAAAAAAGCCCGGAAGATAATCTCCCGGGCTTTTTTTGTGACTATTCCATTTTTAAAATAAAAATGTTATCAATGTGCCGAAAATGACAGGATGTAATTGATGAAAACTGTAGCCATAATTCCCGCCGGTGGCGCCGGAAAAAGATTAAAGTCTCATATCGCCAAGCAGTACCTGATGCTGGATAATTTGCCGGTTATGGTTCACACGCTCAAGGTGTTTCAGGGCTCTCCGGAAATAGACGAGATTATTTTAGCCCTGCCGCCGGAAGATCTGGTTCATGTCCGGCAGGAACTGGCGGAAAAATATAATTTAACTAAAGTGACCCATGTTGTTGACGGCGGCAATGAAAGGCAGGATTCTGTAAAAAACTGTCTTGATGTTATTTCAGACGAATGTGGCATGGTTGTGATCCATGACGCGGTGCGTCCGTTTGTCACAGAAGCATTAATCACTCACGTTATTAATGCGGCCAAAGAAACAGGAGCCGCAATCGTCGGCGTGAAAGCGAAAGACACCATCAAAGAAGTCAAAACAAACAAGATGATCGGGTTAACCATGCCGCGAAATAATTTGTGGCTGGCTCAGACTCCGCAGGCATTTGATTTTAAACTTTTGAAGGAAGCCTACAGCTTGGCCCGGAAAGAAAATTATTGCGGTACGGATG
The DNA here is from genome assembly GCA_964480875.1 of uncultured Smithella sp. Classification (GTDB taxonomy): domain Bacteria; phylum Desulfobacterota; class Syntrophia; order Syntrophales; family Smithellaceae; genus Smithella. The sequence continues at coordinate 16,117 of CAYZRT010000040.1, forward strand.
ACGCTTCTCTGGTCGAGAGAATGGGCAGGGACGTGAAGGTGGTGGAAGGCTCTTCCGAGAATATTAAAATCACAACGAATGAAGATATGCTGATGGCGGATGCAATCATGAAAAAAAGAAGCAAAGGCGGTTCGCGCAGCGGTTTCGGTTATGACAGTCACAGGTTTGTAACAAACAGAAGACTTATTCTGGGTGGCGTGGAAATACCTTTTGATAAAGGCTTACAAGGTCATTCGGATGCCGATGCTTTGCTTCACGCTGTTTGTGATGCCCTGCTGGGTGCCGCCGGCGCGGGCGATATCGGCAGGCATTTCCCCGATACCGATCCTGCATACAAAGGCATTTCCAGCATAGTCCTTTTGGAAAACGTGGGAAAATTGATCAGGAAGAATGGATTTTCCATCAACAATATCGATGTAACCGTTGTGATGGAAAGACCCAAGCTTGCGCCTTTCGCGGACCGGATGATTGCGAATATTGCCGACGTTCTAAAAATGTCCGGTGACCGTGTCAATATAAAAGCCAAAACAAATGAAGGGATGGGGTTTATTGGCAGGAATGAGGGTGTGGCCGTTTTTGCCACGGTCCTTTTAGCAGAAAGGAAGAAGAATGAACCTGAAGCCTAGAGTCAGATTTGCGCCTTCTCCCACCGGTGAACTGCACGTCGGCAACGCGCGTACGGCATTATTTAACTGGATGTTTGCCCGACATCACGGCGGTTCTTTCATCCTGCGCATCGAAGACACGGATGAGTCACGCAGCGCTCTTTCCTATCAGTTAAATTTGTTTGACGACTTAAACTGGCTGGGACTGGATTGGGATGAGGGACCGCAGAAAAACGGTTCGTGCGGACCCTATAAACAAAGCGAACGTCTGGATATTTACAAAGAGCATTTGCAGAAACTGATCGAGACTGACCTTGTTTACCCCTGTTACTGCACCGAGGAAGAGCTGGAGGAAGAACGGCAGAATCTGATTCTGAGCAAGCGCATGCCTCGCTACATGGGTAAGTGCAGAAACCTGACAGTTGAGGAAAGAAAAGCCAAAGAAAAAGAGGGCAGAAAACCTTCATTCCGTTTTAAGGTTCAGCCACAAACAATTGAATTTGAAGATTTAATTCGCGGAGCAATGCGATTTGAAGCAGATGCGATCGGCGATTTCATCATTGTCCGATCCAATGGAATGCCCGCCTATAATTTTGCTGTGGTTATCGATGACCATCTGATGAAAATCACCCATGTCATTCGCGGAGAAGACCATCTTTCCAATACGGCTTTGCAGATCATGCTTTACCGCGCTTTCGGTTTTGAACCACCGGTATTTGCCCATCATTCATTGATCCTGGGTAAAGACCGTGCCAAACTGAGCAAACGTCACGGTTCCGTGTCCATCGGCGAATTCCGCAAACAGGGATTTTTACCGGAGGCCATGATTAATTACCTGGGACTTCTGGGCAGTTCGTTTACTGAAGCCAGGGAAGTATTGTCGCGGGAAGAAATGATTGCCGGTTTCACGCTGGAACGCGCCTCGAAAAGCGGTGCGGTCTTTGATGAAGAAAAGCTGCGCTGGCTCAATGCCATTTATATCAGAAATTGCGAAACTGAAGATTTAGTTAAACGTTTAAAACAGTTTATAGAACAGTCGGGATTTGACAACGAAAAGATTAATGCAGAATGGTTCATCCCGGTTGTGGAACTCGTCAAGACGGATTTAATCACGCTCGCCGATATCGGCAGCCATATCGACATTTTTTTTGATGAAAAATATTCAGTGACAGACGAGGCAAAAGCCGTCCTCAACCAGGATGACGCTCGCAACGTTGTGAAATATTTTCTGGAATATCTAAAAAATAATAATGACGAACCCCGGAAACTTTATTCAGCCGCCATGAAGTCCGTCCGGGAAAAGACAGGCGCAAAAGGAAAGAATTTGTTTATGCCTGTTCGCGCCGCCCTGACCGGTAAAGTACACGGTCCGGAACTTGACAGGATTTTTGTTGTTTTGGGCAAAGAAACCGCTGTGAAAAGATTGGAGTTATTTCGCGATTAAAATTTTTCTGTGTCTGCGAACCACGATAAAGTAGATCACAGCGTTTACCGTTATAACCAGCCCGCCTAAAATATACTGAATGTCAGCCGTGAGATTTTCCGGATAGATGACAGGCAGAAGATACCGGCCGATAAAGTCACCGCTGTACGCAGTTTCTCCCGCTAAATCACGAAAACGGTTTTCCAGTGGCGTCAGAGGACAAATCCAGCCGAAGATTTCCACGGCGGCTCCCCAGACAACAGCGGGAAGATGCGCGATGGCCATTTTCGGCCAGCGGAGAACCAGTAATCCGCCGCAAATTACAAATATAATAAAAAGAACATGTATGACAACAATTGCATCGGCAAGTATCTTGTCCACATCCTCCTCCCCAAAATAATCACAAACTTTCGCTATTTATTGGGAAGCCATCCAATTCCCTTGGCGTGCAGGCTCTGCATGTAAAGTCTGTCGGGCGTTTCCGTTACCCCTGTTATTTCCGGATATTGACCACTCGGATCCTGCAAATCGGAAACTACTTTACCGTCTTCTGTAAAAGCAAAAACATGGCCGTAGGGTTTGGGAACAGGCCATAGAAAACGAGGGAGACGCATGATTAGCTTGCGCATAAAAGGGGTGGTTGTTATGGTCATTTTCTCCAGAGCGGGACTGCGTGGTTTTATTAATCCCACCCATATCTTTCCGTTGATACCGCGCATCAGATTATCGGGGTATCCCGGTAAATTTTCAAAAAGCACTTGGGCTAATTCGCCAGGATTAGAAATATCCAAATCTTTCGATTTTACGGAAATCTTCCAGACACGATATTTCCCGGTTTCATTGACGAAAAGCCAATTCTGATCCTGACTTAAAGCCACACCATTGGCAAAACTAAATCCTTTGGCTACGACCCTTGTGTCTTTTGTTATCGGATCATATTCCAAAATACGCCCAGTTGAACGCTGTTCAAGAATATCAATCGTACTGGATTGGAAGATGCCGCCCCAGTCTTTGGGTGCGAAGCGCCGGGAAGCGTCGCTGAAATATATCTTGCCGGATTTAGCCAAGGCAACGGCATCGGGATAGCGGATGGGATCACCGTTTACCATATTCGTTAATACGGTAATTTTTTTATCCGGACTGATGGAAAGGAGACCGTTATCCACATCGGCGGCTATGATGTTTCCCGCGGCGTCGAAATCAAAACCAAGAACTCGTCCGCCCGTTTTTACAAAAACTTCCTGCCGGGAACCATCCTGATTCATACGCATAATTTTGCCGCTGGAAAAAACAGTGATGTAAAGTTTTCCGTCTTTCCCGATGACGATCTGTTCCGGTCCTTCTTCTTTTCCCAGAGGAATGATTTGAAGATCAGCCAGTTTAGTGTTTTTGGCGTGAGCACCGACGTATCCTTGTGATTCAGGGGGAATCCATTGAACAGGATCAACCGGCACGGGCCAGAGAGTTAAATACGCTACCAGCAGCAAAAAAATAACAATCAGTGTACCGGGAATTTTGTTCATAAATCCTCCTGAAGAATTGAATGCCGTCAAGAAAATTCTAAAATGCTACAGCGGTATATTATTGTGTTTTTTGGACACTCTGGTTTCTTTTTTATCCTTTAACGCATCCAGAAGAGCGATAATTCTTTTTCTTGTATCATGTGGCGCAATAAGCTCTTCGATTATTCCCATGGAAGCCGCAAAGTAAGGATTGTTGAACTTTTCTTCATAGGCAGCGACAAGTTCAGCTTTTTTAGCCACTGGATCATCGGCAGCGGAAATTTCGTTGCGGTAGATAATGTTGCAGGCGCCTTCCGCTCCCATTACCGCGATTTCTGCCGTAGGCCAGGCCATGACATAATCAGCGCCCAGTTGCTTGCTGCACATGCCAATATAAGCTCCGCCATATGCCTTGCGGGTAATAACAGTTATCTTGGGCACCGTTGCTTCAGAATAAGCGTGGAGCAGTTTTGCGCCGTGGCGAATAATTCCCGCCCATTCCTGATGGGTGCCCGGCATATAACCGGGAACATCCGTAAAAGTTAAAAGAGGAATATTAAAAGCATCGCAGAAACGGATAAAACGGGATGCTTTGTCCGAAGCGTTTACATCCAGAACACCGGCTGCAAAACGGGGATTATTGGCAATCACGCCTACGGGTTTTCCCATGATCCGGATAAAAGCGATAACGATGTTTTGTGCCCATAGTGCTAATAATTCAAAAAATTCTCCGTTGTCGGCCACGGACTTGATAACTTTTTTCATGTCGTAGGTGCGATTGCCTTTATCGGGGATGATTGAATCCAACTCCGCGCAAATTCTATCTGAATTGTCCGTGCATTCGGACAAGGGCAGGGGAGAATGGCAACTGTCGGGAAGATAGGACAGTAGTTTCTTTATTTTTTCCAGGCAGTCGGTATCGCTTTCCGTGGCGACATGGCAGACTCCACTTTTTGTGGCATGGGCTACTGCCCCGCCAAGATCTTCATGGGAAACATCTTCGTCGATGACGGCTTTGATGACATCCGGGCCGGTGATATACATAAAGCTGCTTCCTTTAACCATAAATACCCAGTCGGCAAGAGCAGGGGAGTAAACGGCTCCCCCGGCGGTCGGTCCCATGATCGCAGTGATTTGCGGAATGTATCCGGACCCGATTGTATTGCGGTAGAAAATTCCGCCGTATCCTTCAAGAGACGGAACGCCTTCCTGAATTCGCGCACCTCCGGAATCATTCAGCGCCACAAAAGGCTTTTGCGAGGCAATCGCCATATCCATCACTTTCCAGATTTTCTTTGCGTGCATTTCCCCCAGACTGCCGCCGGACGATGTGAAATCCTGTGCCGCGGTAAAAACCGTGCGTCCATTGACCTTGCCGAAGCCTGTAATAACGCCATCCGCGGGAATTTCTTTTTTGTCCAGGCCGAAAAGGGCGGAACGATGTTCGACAAAAAGCTGAACTTCCTGAAAAGTGTCTTTATCAAAAAACAAATCCAGTCTTTCGCGGACGGTTAGTTTTTTGAGCTCATGCTGCCTGGCAATTTGTTTTTCGCCGCCCATTGACTTTAATTTCAGACTTTTTTTCTCGAGTTCTTTAATTTTCCCCTGTGTCGTATTTTTCTGTATTTCGTCGCTCATGAATTTCTCCATATTTATTGAATTAAAGTGTACAAATAAGTATCCATATTTAAAAAGAATTAATTTTGAAGTTTGGCAATACTAGCTTTTTTAATAAAAACTGGCAAGAAGAAATGACAAATTAATCAGATAGATAATAA
>CAYZRT010000041.1:0-6378 GCA_964480875.1 uncultured Smithella sp.
CGCTTTATCAATACCATCCTTCATCAGAAAATGTCGGAGGTTTGTTCGACCACATTGCCGCAACTGGCAATTCCCAGAATCATGACTCATCCGGAGTATTATAATTACCTCAATGATCGCCGGAATCATTATGAAAAACTTTCGAATATCGCTTACAACATTCTAAAGGATGTTCCCTGCCTGATGGTTAATAAAACCGACGGCGCTTTTTATATGACCATTGTTTTTAACGAATCCGGCCTGAACAGCAATCAAAAGCTTCATATTAAAAACAAGGAAGTCCGGGAGTTTGTCGAAAATCTCGTCAAGGAGCCTATTGAGCACGACAAACGTTTCGTTTACTATCTGCTGGCTTCCACCGGCATCTGTGTGGTGCCGTTGACGTCTTTTTTTACGCCGCTTCTCGGTTTCCGCATGACGCTTCTGGATAAAGATGTGGATGAATTCGAACATACGGTCAGAACCATCGCCGAAAAGTTCACCGAATACGCCGATTCGTCAAAAACAATCGTGCAGACATCTATCAATTTATCTTAACGAAACGTTTCTATCTGGCGTACACCCTTTTTTTTCGGTATTACTGAAAAATAGATTCTCGCATTGTGAAACTATGATTTGGTATAGGAGTTATAAATAACAATGGCATCTTTTGATTTCCAGCAAATTCACGATGAATTTCGAGAGCGAATTTTCCACTATCTTTTCGGGATGGTTGGCAAGAACGATGCAGAGGATTTGACACAGATAGTGTTCGAAAAGATAAGCCGTAACTTAACAAGTTTTAGAGAAGAATCAAGTCTTGCCACTTGGATTTATCGCATTGCTACCAATGTTGCATTGGATAATGGCCGGTTAGCCTCGTCACGCAAAACAATAATTTCTTTGGATACAATTGAAGACACCTGTAATTGTAATATTTTGGCCAATGAAAAGCTTCTTGACGCAGAAAGTGGTCTTATGAGGCGTGAAATGAATTCATGCATCCAACGTATCGTTAAGCGTATACCGGAGACCGAACGTGTTGTGTTGCTTCTCAGTGAATTTGAGGGAATGAAGAACCGTGAGATTGCAGAGATACTGGATATTACCATTGATGCTGTAAAAATCCGACTTCACCGCGCCCGGACAAGACTAAGAAAAGACATTAAGACGGAGTGTACGCTTTATCACGACGAAAGAAATGAATTAGTCTGCACTCCAAAGTAACCATGCTATAAAATATCTATCACGATCAATCATTGATTTCTTTAACTAATAATCAAACACATTCAAAAAAGAAAAAAACAATGTATCCTTTTTGATATCACTTACGTCTATAATGCAATATTTCCTTTAATACTTTAAATTTGCCTAAATATTGAATAAGGAGGGAAGCGCTATGGATAAAGAGATTATCATTTACGGCAAAGCAGGGTGTCCGTTCACCAATAAGGCTCTATCGGCCTTCGGGGGAAAAGCAAAATACATAGATGTGGGGTCTGACGTTTCAAAATTGCAGGAGATGCTCAATTTCTCCGATGGCGTTCGTAAGGTACCGGTTATTGTAGATGGCAGCAAAGTCACTATTGGTTTTGGTGGTACTTGAGATGTATGATATCGTTCGATCGTGAATCGAATAAACAAATACGAATAGACGAATTGGGAGACTCTTTAATGATCTGTCATTTTTCTCAAGGCTGATTTGACCAATTCCCATGCAGAAGCATACCGCAACGGCGAGAAAGAGGCGACCCGGCATACGCAGGGCAGGCTCCGCCAACCAAGGGAGGCAAATGACCGGAAGTGCATACTGCAGGAGAGCACATAATAAAAGAGCAGAAGGTTTGTTGCCTTCTGCTCTTTTGTAATTTTAATTTTTTAGCGAGAGTCACATCCCGCGTCGCCTATAGTGCCCCCATGGTACCCTTTAGGGTATTTAGGGTATTCGCTCCTGGGATAATTTCCAATCCCGATTAATCGGGATTGGAGTTTCACTACGTCGAGCAAGCTTCAGTTCACTTTGTTTTTGAAGCGAGGGTCTCATGATCAGCAAGGGTTATTAATATCTACGGCCGCCACGGTTGAATCCTCCACCACCGCGATTACCGCCTCCGCCTCCCCGATGGCCGCCGCTGAACTCTTTCTTCGGTCGGGCTTCGTTGACGACTATTGATTTTCCATCAAGGGTCCCGCCGTTGAATTTTTTAATCGCTTCCGTAGCGCCCTCTTCTGTTTTCATTTCGACAAAACCGAAACCTTTGGATTGACCTGTAAATTTGTCTTTAATGATTGAAGCCGTTACAACTTCCCCCGCTTCGCTAAAGTTGGATTTAAGATCTTCATCCGTGATCTTGTAAGACAGGTTGCCGACATACAAATTTTTATTCATTTTAATCCCCTTTCTTTTAGTAACATCTTATTGAATCTTCATTCCCCGATGGGGCCCCACAAAGCATCAAAATCACCCCCATCCGTCTCCTGGTTGAGAAGGAAGGAACAAGTGAGGGGCTTGTATGCCTTACCTCTAAAGAAAAAACCATCAGGATTTAAAAGAATCCCCGATGGTTACAGCCCGTTTATAAAAATATATCCGGTATTTTCTTTTTTTGCAACTGTTCATACTAACGGTTTTTAGTCAAGTAATATTTCCCTTTTTTTTCTTGCTCCGTAAAAATTATTTGATAAGCCTATGGCGCATCTTGAAAATTGCCAGGGGAAACATAATGAGACAGAAAACAATTAAATAGAGGAATCCAGCCAGAGCTTCCGCGTTAAACATGCCCAAGCTCAAAGCTCTGACCAAATTGACTAGATGGGTAAGTGGAAGAGTTAAAGCAAAATACTGAGCCCACAAGGGTAAACCACTTATCGGGAAAAACGTACCGCTGAAAAGAAACATGGGGGTAATGAACAAAAATACCGGCAGATTAAATAACTCTATTCTCTCCACGATGGCGGTAAAAACCATCGCCACCGAACCGAAGGCGATGCCGCCCAGAAAGGCGACAAAAACAATCAGTAATCCCGTTGGATAGCTGATCAGTCCGAAAAAACTGATGATGATCAGCATGATGATGGTTCCGATAACCGATTTGGTGGCTCCCCAGACAATTTCACCGGTCACGATTTCTTCGACAGTCAGCGGCGTGGCCATCATGGCATCAAACGTTTTCTGATAATACATCCGTACAAAAGAACCGTACGTATTTTCAAAGAAGGCGTTGTTCATGATATTGATCGCGACAAGGGAAGGCGCGATAAAAAGGACATAGGAAACTTCGCGGGAAGCGTAAGTGACTGAGCCGATCAGTCCGCTGAATCCGATGCCGAACGCCAGAAGGTAAAAAAACGGTTCCAGCAGCGGCGGCAGAAAGTTAATTTTCCAGCTTTCCTTGTAAACCGTGAGATTGCGCTGCCAGACGCGGATGAATCGGGTATAAATTCTAAAGTTCATTCCCTCAGCTCCCTTCCGGTCAGTTTCAGAAAAACATCTTCCAGCGTGGCCGAGCGCAGTATGCAACTTTTATCGTTAAATCGGTCGCAAAGTTCCTGGTAGAATTCGTGTCCGTTGTAGGCGTGAATAATCAGACGATGACCCAGGTCTTCCAGCCGATCGTGCTTATCGTGGGCAAACGCGCGCATATTTTCATCCGGTTCGGCAATTTCAATGATATGCCCGCTCGTGTACTCCCTGATTAAGGATTGCGGAGAGCCCTGCGCCAGGATTCTTCCGTGATCCATGATGACCAGCTCATCGCAGAGACGCGCAGCCTCATCCATGTAATGCGTGGTTAGCAGGATTGTCATGCCCTGTTTCTTCAGGCTCTCCAACCGTTCCCATACCTGATGCCGCGACTGAGGATCAAGTCCCGTCGTCGGTTCATCCAGGATGATGAGATCCGGCTGATTGATCAGGGCGCGGGCGATCACCAGCCGGCGTACCATTCCTCCGGAGAGTTCGGTGACACGCGCGTTACGGCGCTGTTCCAGGGCGAAAAATTTCAGCAACGCCGTCGCACGGTCAAGGGCTGTTTTCTTTTCGATATTGAAATAGCGGGCGAAAACTTTAAAATTCTGCATCACCGTCAAATCAGGATCAAGCGTGTTGTCCTGCTGGCAGACACCGATACGGGCTTTGATTTTCCGGTATTGTTTTTTGATGTCCAGTCCGAAAACAAAAATATCGCCGGAGGTAAGCGGTGAAAATCCGTAAATCATTCTGATGGTGGAAGTCTTGCCGGCGCCGTTCGGTCCCAGAATGCCGAAACATATTCCTTTATCAACATTGAAAGAAATGTCATCCACTGCCGTAAAAGAGCCGAATATTTTTTTCAGATTGCGGGCGACGATGACCGGTTCGATCGGACTGGTTTCATTCATAGGCTGTTCACCATAAAGCACAGGGACACTTATGTTAATCATCCAAGCGTTGTCAACAAAAAGAAATCACTCATTTTTATGTTTGACGAAACAGGGTCCTTCTATTATAGTTATTATAGCTCATATTCAGCGGCTGACAATGCAATAATGAAATTTTATCTTAATAACGGGGGTTCAAACCATGGGTAAATCAATGGACAAAGGGAAAAAAGACGCCAAGAAAAAACCGGCGAAGTCTGCCAAAGAAAAAAAAGAAGCCAAGAAGTTGAAGAAGGCGGCTAGGGCGGTCTTCTAATCAGGCAAGAAAACCAACGGTATTTTTTGCGGCGATTTTTACAAAATATTTATATCCTGTTTTGATCAGGATATAATGTTTGTGTGCTCATGCTCCGAAATCTTTACCGTGCCTTGATATTGCGACATAAAAACCGGTCTAAAAGGATTGTTGATGAAAATTAAATTTCTGGGAGCGGCCAGAGAAGTCACGGGCTCTTGTTTTATTATTGAAACCGATCAGGCACGATTCGCCATTGACTGCGGCATGCATCAGGGCGGCTCAGACGTTGAAACACGCAACTGGGACATCGAAGCCTATAACCCGTCTCATATAGATTTCTTTTTGATCACGCATGCTCATATTGATCATTCGGGATTATTGCCACGTATGGTGCAAAACGGATTCAAGGGGCCTGTTTACGCAACGGAGCCGACGGGAGAACTGATCAAGATACTGCTGCTGGATAGCGCGCACATTCAGGAAACAGAAGCAACTTCCAAAATGAGAAGGATGCAACGCTACGGTAAACATGAAAAAATTGTGCCGTTATATTCAACAAAAAACGCTGAAGCCGTCTGTCCGTTAATTAAAACAAAACGATATAATGAGCCTTTCTTTCCCGATGGCGGGATCAAGGCAAATTTCAAGGATGCCGGCCACATTCTGGGTGCGGCCATTCTCGAATTATTTGTCGAAGAAAACGGTGCAGCGATAAAACTGGTTTTTTCCGGTGATATCGGCCGCCGTCATCAGTTGCTCATGGAGGATCCCGTAACAATTAGTGATGCGGACTATCTTTTTATGGAATCCACTTACGGTGATCGCGATCATAAAGGTGAAGAGGACAGTCTCAATGAAATGGCCGAGGCCATTCAGTACAGTTATTCCAGGGGCGAAAAGATCATCATCCCCGCTTTTGCCGTTGAGAGAACGCAGGAGATGCTTTATTCTCTTTATCTGCTGGACATCAAAGGAAAACTGCCCAAGGATATGCCGGTGTATCTCGACAGCCCTTTGGCCATCAAGGCCACAGAGGTATTTCGGCGACACCACACATATCTGGATACGAATACGCAAAACATTTTGAAAAAAGGTGAAGATCCTCTGGATTTGCCACAACTGCAGTTTTCGTCATCGACCGAGCAATCGATGAGAATCAACGAAATGGAAGGGTCGGCCATTGTGATTTCCGCATCGGGCATGTGCAATGCCGGACGGATCAGACACCATCTGCGGCATAATTTGTGGCGGCCCGGTGCAAGCATTGTGTTTGTCGGTTTTCAGGCGCAGGGAACACCCGGCCGGAAAATCATCGAAGGCGCGAAAAAAATCCGTATTTTTAACGAGGATATCGCTGTCAAAGCCAGGATATGGACCATCGGCGGTTTTTCCGCACACGCCGGGCAAAGTCAGCTTCTGGATTGGCTGGGACATTTTCGGAATAAAAAAATGCCGGTGTATTTAGTCCACGGTGAATCCGGTGCGCAGGATACCTTGGCTGCCTTAATCCGGGAGAAACTGGGATTTGATGTCGCCATTCCCGAATATCTGGAAGAAATTACCGTTAAAGCTGGAGTAAAACCGGAAGTATTAAAACAGCCATCGGCTGTACCGCAGCCGGTTGATCTGGCTCCATTTCTTGCTGATTTGAAGACGAAACTTGATTACCTCAATAGCCAACTGGGCAATATTCAGGAGTTGCCCGCGTCGCGTCAGGTTGAGTTTCTTGAGCTGCTCAAACA
>CAYZRT010000041.1:6478-20553 GCA_964480875.1 uncultured Smithella sp.
ATATTCAGGAGTTGCCCGCGTCGCGTCAGGTTGAGTTTCTTGAGCTGCTCAAACAGGCTAGTATGAATATTGACGAAATAAAAATCAGAGATTCCAATACTCGAAAATAAAGGGTATGAACTCTGATTTAAGCGGTTGCGTATTAAATTATCCCACATGCGAAGTCATGTGGGATAATTTCCAATAGCAAAAGCTATTGGATAATTCGGCTAGAAAACTTCAATGCACTTTGCTTTTGAAGTTTAAGCCTCATTACGACTAACCAATCTGACTGCGCCTAAGTGACCTTTCGGTTATTCGCTTGTCATATCGTAGTCTCATTAAATTTAATCCATGATCTTGTAGTTAAAAGAAGCGATGATATGCAACCGCGAAAGTTTATAGACTGCTGGCAGAGGCTCGTAAGGCGCCGCCTGCTGGACAACGTTTAAAGATCCCTCGTCAAGATCCATGGATCCCGATGAGGATAAGAGCGTTACACCGGCGAGGTTGCCGTCAGCGTCAATGGACATTCGGACAACAACGCCTCCTTCTTCATTTTTGGCAAAAGCTTTCTGAGGATATTTCCAAAGCCCAAGTATCTTCTTTTTGATTTTCTTCAAATAAGTAACATACTTGATATCGGTACTGCTCCAATCAATCGTCTCTTCACGCCATCCTTCATCGTTAAGCAGCGAACCTTTATCTTTTTTTGTTTGGACCGTTTTTATTTTTTCCTTTGTTTCATTTTCTTTTTTAGGAGCCGGTTTTTCTTCCAAATCCAATTCCTTGATGCTTACCGAAAGCACGTCCATCGGTGTGATATTTTCACGCAAATCAATCATCCCGGCAACCGCAAGAAGCGTTAAATGAATTACAACAGATATGATTACCGGCCATAATATGGCTTTTCTGCTCATAGGTGACACTTCCCGGACCACGAAATTTCTTCAAGCAGGCGAACTTGTATGACAACCATATACGGCATTGGTCGCAAAATCAACAACATGAATTTAAGAATGAAAAGATTTTTCCCGGAGTCGGGGAAAAAAGATTAATGATACGTGAAAAAAAACAGGCAGGACTGAAGCCTGCCTGTTTCTGAAAAAATATATTGGAGATCTATTCGATATTAGCGCTGACAACGGAGGCTATCTGCATCATATCAATGGTTTGTCCTTCTTTTAATTTCGTGAAGTCTACAACCTTGCCACTCGAGGTTTTAACCTTGGTATTGTTAATAATCTTGATTAACTTGGCGTCAATGACAATGTTCTTTCCCGCGTTTTCGGGTTTGCCGTTAACTTTTGTGGTCTGCAGCTTGTTAGCCTTGATGTAATCCCACAGCTTCTTGGTTATTTCTGTGCGGGGAAGCGCTTTAGCGCCCAGCAATTCTGCCAGATCCGCCTTCAATTTTACCGGTTTACTTAGCCCTTTTTTTTCTGCCATAATAATGCCTCCGTCCTTTAAAATTTTGTTGATGCTTTGATAAGATATTATTCGGAAGGCAGTATAAGAACTTTCTCGTTTGTATGTCAAGAAAATATTGCTGACAAAAATCACAGGCGCCTATTTTATTTATTGTAAGGAAGCCATGCGTGTAAATCAAGTCAAACATGTGACGTGCACATCGCAAAATAGTTTTTAAAAGGCATTTTCGGTATAAAAACATCACAAAATGTCTCTTTTTAACCAATATTAATTGACATACAAAATGGTTCTATTTATAGTTCAAAAAATAGACTCAATCAGGTTGTTTTAATTTTGAACAAAGGGGAGAAATCGGATGATTCAGGAACCGGGATTTGACAACGAAAAATACATTCAGGAACAGACAACAGAAATCCTCAAAAGAGTTGATCGTTTCAACAACAAGCTATACCTCGAGTTCGGCGGCAAGCTTTTGTACGACTACCACGCCGCCCGCGTTCTGCCCGGTTACGACCCCAATGTGAAGATGCGTCTCATCCGGGAATTAAAAGACAAGGCCGATATCATCCTTTGTATTTACGCCGGCGATATTGAAAGGAAAAAAATCCGCGCGGATTTCGGAATCACCTACGATGCAGATGCCTTAAAGTTGATTGATAACCTGCGGACATGGGGAATCAATGTTCTGGGCGTGGTCATCACGCGCTTTGATCATCAACCGGCCGCCATCATTTTTAAAAACAAGCTGGAAAGACGCGGCATTTCCGTATACACGCACCGGTTCACCAAAGGCTATCCGACGGATATGGATACGATTGTCAGTGACGACGGTTATGGGGCGAACACCCATATCAAAACAAATAAACCTCTCGTGATTGTAACCGGACCGGGACCGGGCAGCGGGAAAATGGCTACCTGCCTTTCTCAACTGTACCATGACTACAGAAACGGCATTAATTCCGGTTACGCTAAATTTGAAACTTTTCCCATCTGGAACATTCCCCTAAAACATCCGGTCAATGTCGCTTACGAAGCGGCCACTGCCGACATACGCGATTTCAATCTTATCGATCCTTTTCATTTGGATGCCTACGGAGAGAGAGCCGTCAATTACAATCGTGATGTCGAGGTATTTCCTGTGTTAAAGAGAATTCTGGAAAAAATTACCGGAAAGAAATCTTTTTATCAGTCTCCCACGGATATGGGCGTTAATCGCGCCGGGTTTGCTATTACCAATGATGAAACCACACAAAAAGCGGCCAAGATGGAAATCATTCGCCGTTACTTCCGCTACCGCTGTGAATACGCGATGGGTTTTACCGACAGAGAAACCGTGCAACGGGTCGAATTGTTTCTGAAGGATTTCAACCTTATTCCCGAAGAGCGTTCGGTGGTTACTCCGGCACGCGAAGCCGCGGTAACACCCCCTGCCGAAGAAAGAGATTACGAAAGAGGCAACGAAGGAATATTTTGCGGCGCCGCCATCGAATTGAATAACGGAAAAATTATCACCGGCAGCAATTCTTCCATGATGCATGCCGCAACCAGTATGGTTCTTCATGCTGTCAAACATCTGGCGGAAATTCCCGACAAAATAAAACTTTTGCCACCCCAGATTACCGATTCGGTCAAAAATCTGAAAACAGAAATTCTGGATGAAAAATCGGTGAGTCTCGATTTGGAGGAGGCTCTGATTGCCATCAGCATCAGCGCGACGAACAATCCTGCCGCTCAACTGGCATTGGAAAAACTGCGGGAGCTTCGGGACTGCGAGGCGCACATGACGCATATACCAACCCCCGGCGATGAAGCCGGGCTGAGGAGACTTGGCATTAATCTGACGACCGACCCGAACTTTTCAACCAATGATTTGTTCATAACATGAAATAATAAAATCGTAGCTGACAGGCATCAATTTGTTTTCCTTATAAAAAATTCAAGGCAAGAAACAGTAAGTCCCGTCGGGCAAAACAAGTTGACAAAAAAAATCTTTTAATCGATACTTTTTTCATAGCAGGGAGGTTTATATGCCAGTAAAAATCGCCATCAATGGCTTTGGAAGAATCGGCCGGCTTGTGTTCCGTGCCGGATATAAAACCAAAGATGTGGAATTTGTCGCGGTCAATGATCTGGCCGACACGAAAACGCTGGCTCATCTGCTTAAATATGATTCGACGCATGGCACGCTGGATGCCGATGTCCAACTTGGGAATAATTTCATAACTGTTGACGGGAAGGAAATTAAAACTTTTTCTGTCAGAGAACCGGAATCACTGCCCTGGAAAGAGTTGGGCATTGATGTTGTTCTGGAAAGCACGGGTAGATTCACAGATAAAGAAGGCGCCGGAAAACATATCGAAGCGGGAGCAAAAAAAGTTGTGATTTCCGCTCCGGCCAAAAATCCCGATGTCACCTTTGTTCTCGGGGTCAATCAGGAAGAGTATGACAAAACCAAGCATCATATCATTTCCATGGGTTCCTGCACCACAAACTGTCTTGCGCCGATTGTCAAAATATTGCATGAGGAATTCGGTATCGAATACGGCTTGATGACCACAATTCATTCCTTCACCAATGATCAGGTTGTTCTGGATGAATCGCATAAGGATTTAAGAAGAGCGCGAGCGGCTGCTTTGTCCATGATACCTACAACGACCGGCGCAGCCAGGGCTATTGCGGAAGTTATACCGGCCATGAAGGGTAGACTCGATGGTCTGGCTATCCGGGTGCCAACACCGAATGTTTCTCTTGTCGATTTTGTGGCTACGCTTTCCAGAAACATTTCCAGAAATGAAATCAACGACAAATTGCGGGAATACGCGAAAGGCGCGATGAGAGGGATTCTCGCGTGTTCAGAGGAGGAACTGGTTTCCCGGGACTTCAACGGCAACAAGCATTCTTCCATAGTTGATCTGCCCAACACGACTGTTATTGGCGGCAACATGGTCAAGATTCTTTCCTGGTATGACAATGAATGGGGCTTTTCCAACAGAATGCTGGAACTGCTTTCCTTTATAATGAAATAGAAACGACAAGGACTCGATGATGAAATACATTGATCAAATGGACATGCAAGGGAAAAGAGTTTTCCTAAGGGTTGATTTTAACGTTCCCATGGATAAAGAGGGAAACGTCACCAGCGACAAGCGCGTGCGGGCAACGATCCCGACAATAAAATATGCTCTGGAGAAGGGAGCAAAATTAATCATTGCGTCCCATCTGGGCAGACCGAAAGGCAAAAGAGTGGAGGAAATGTCGCTCAAACCGGTGGTGAAGGTACTTTCCGACCTGCTAAAAAAACCAGTCACTTTTTTGGATGATTGCGTGGGGCCGGCTGTGGAACAGGCCGTTGCTAAAATGAAAGAA
The DNA here is from genome assembly GCA_964480875.1 of uncultured Smithella sp. Classification (GTDB taxonomy): domain Bacteria; phylum Desulfobacterota; class Syntrophia; order Syntrophales; family Smithellaceae; genus Smithella. The sequence goes on from CAYZRT010000041.1 coordinate 11,255, forward strand.
GGAGATATTCTCCTTCTGGAGAATCTTCGTTTTCATCCGGGTGAAGATAAAAACGATACGGAATTTGCCAGACAGATGGCTGTTTTTTGTGACATTTATATCGATGACGCTTTCGCGGTATCACACCGCGCAGCGGCGTCCAACTCGGCAATTACTGAATTTGTTCCCGTCTGCGCGGCCGGATTCCTGCTGAAAAACGAAGTTGAATATTTCAAAAAAGCCATGGTCAATCCGGCCAAGCCTCTGGCCGCAATTATTGGTGGAGCGAAGGTGTCCGATAAAATCAGCCTTTTAGAAAATTTAATCGGGAAAGTGGATAAAATTCTTGTCGGCGGCGGTATGGCCTTCACCTTTTTAAGAGCGGCGGGTCACGAAACCGGAAAGTCACTTTGCGAAGAAGAGATGCTGGATATGGCGCGCAAAATCGTGGATAAAGCCAAACAAAAGAATGTGCAGTTTTTATTGCCGGTGGATGCTGTCATTGCACAGACCGCTACGGAGGAAGCCGAAGCTAAAGTCTGCGGTGTTCAGGAAATTCCCAAAGAATGGATTGGCCTGGATATCGGTCCGGCGACGATCGCTTTGTTCAGCGATGCGTTAAAAGAAGTAAAAACCATTATCTGGAATGGTCCGATGGGCATGTTCGAACTGGCTCCGTTCAGCAAGGGAACGTTTGAACTGGCAGCGGCCGTGGCCAATTCCGGCGCGGTTTCCATCATCGGCGGCGGCGACACGGATACAGCCATTAAAAAAGCGGGCTTGAGCGCGAAGATGTCATATATCTCCACAGGCGGCGGAGCCTTTCTGGAATGGCTGGAAGGGAAAACCCTGCCCGGCATTGCCGCGCTGGAAAAATAAGAGGGATAAGTTTTTAGGCAAAAACAAGATATTATTATGTAATCCCGCTTCGCTACGCTTCGGGGATAGTTCACTTTGGTCTCCTATTCGGGAGCCACAGGTTCACTATCCCGCCACCTTCAGGTGGCAGGGACAAACTTCATCCCGATGCATCGGGATTCGTTTTCAGGGAGTCTCATTATGAGAAAATGGATTGTTGCCGGCAACTGGAAAATGCACAATACCATCGCCGAGTCGATCGCTCTGGCAAAAGCCATTAAAGATGGCGCATCAGATTTTCAGGGAGGAATTATCGTTCTGGCTCCTCCTTTTACCGCTCTGTACAGCGTTAGTGAAACCATCAAAGGCTCCAACCTGGGACTGGCCGCGCAAAATATGCATTACGAAGACAAGGGGGCCTTTACCGGTGAAGTGTCGCCCGCGATGCTTAAAGATATTGGGTGTGCCTATGTGATTATCGGCCATTCCGAGCGCAGGAAATATTTTCAGGAAAACGATGCCGATGTTAATTTGAAAGTCAAAAAAGCTCTCAGTGCCGGATTGATTCCCATCATGTGTGTTGGAGAAACTGATGAAGAGAGAGAAAAAGGAATAACACAGGAAGTTGTCGGCAGGCAGGTGAAAAATGGTTTAGCCGGTCTGGCCAAAATCGAAAATGTCGTAATGGCCTATGAACCGGTTTGGGCAATCGGTACGGGCAAAGTCGCCACGTCCAAGCAGGCGCAGGAAGTTCATGCCTTCATTCGCGGCATCTTAAGAAAGACGTACGGTGATGCGGCAAATGATGTGAATATTCTCTACGGGGGCAGTGTCACGAAAGACAATATTGGCGATTTAATTGCCATGGAAGATATTGACGGCGCGCTGGTTGGTGGCGCATCCTTAAAAGCTGATGGATTTTTCGGCATTATAAAGGAAATATCTTCCAGAAAATAATCCGCAACAAATTTTCTTCAGCGCTTAACGCTGAGTTAGTGATTGTATCGTGCCAGCTATTAAATTTTTGTGTCACTTCCGATCAATGGGCCTCGTCCCAGTTCTTTCCTGAGGCAATTTCCACTTTCAGCGGCACTTTCAACTTGATGACTTCTTCCATTTCCTTCTTGACGAGTGACGTCACTTCTTCTTTTTCTTTGCTTGGCGCTTCGACAACAAGTTCGTCATGCACCTGCATGATCAGGCGGGCAGAAAAACTTTTTTTCAAAAGAAGATTCGCAATATTCACCATGGCCACTTTAATCAAATCGGCGGCTGTGCCTTGAATGGGTGCGTTGATAGCCATCCGTTCGGCAAACTGCCGAACCGAGGGAATCTTGCTTTGCAGTTCCGGCAGGTAGCGTCGACGGTTTAAAAGCGTGCAGACGAAACCATCGCGTCGCGCGCCTTCCAAAATTCCGTCCAGGTAGGACCGCACTTTTTTATAGCGCTGAAAATATCCGTTAATATATTCCTGCGCTGTTTTCACGGGTATACCCAATTCTTTGGACAGGCCGAAAGCGCTCATCCCGTATAGAATGCCGAAATTGATAACCTTGGCCTGACGCCGCATATCGGCATTTACCATTTGCGGAAAGACGCCGAAAACGTCCGATGCCGTGCGGCTGTGAATATCCTCGTCGGATTCGAAGGCGTCAATCAGCGCTTCGTCTTCCGAAAGATGCGCCAGAATGCGAAGCTCAATCTGGGAATAATCCGCTGAAATCAAATAGCAATCCGGATCGGCAATAAAGGCCTGACGAATTTTTTTGCCTTCCAGCGTCCGGATGGGAATATTCTGCAAGTTGGGATTCGAGCTGGAGAGCCTGCCGGTTGCCGTCACCGTCTGATTATACGATGTGTGAATCCTTCCTGTCTGCGGATTAATTAAAGCGGGCAGGGCATCCACGTAGGTTGATTTAAGCTTGGATAAGCTTCGATAGGCAAGAATTTCCGCCGGCAGTTCGTGGTTGCGGGCAAGCTCGCTGAGCACTTCCACGTCGGTGGAATAACCTTCTTTTGTTTTTTTCCCCGAAGGGAGTTTCAGTTTTTCGAACAAAATACTTTGCAACTGTTTGGGAGAATTGATGTTGAATTTTTCACCGGCCAGCCGGTGAATCTTGGTTTCAGACAAACCAAGTAATTGCGTAAGGTCTGCCGACATTTTTTTTAATAAAGAAGCATCCACCAGCACGCCCTTTTTCTCCATATCGGCCAGAACATGGAGAAGTGGCATTTCCACTTTGTGGTAAAGGTCAAAGGCATCTATCTTTTTCAATTGAGAGATCATTGCCGGGGCAAGCTCGTAAATCGCACCGGAGCGCTGTCCCGCGTAATCGGTCATTTTGTCGGGAGGGACTGACGCCAGTGAATAGGCTTTTTGTTTTCCGCCTGCAACATCACCGGGCGAAGGAAGGCTTTCATGAAGAAATTCCCAGGCCACTTCATCGAGCTGATAGGAATTTTTAGCCGGATTCAGCAGGTATGCGGCCAGTTGCAAATCCTCGCCCGATTGCACTTCCAGGTTGGTAAGATTTACCAGTGCCGTCTTTAAATCATAAACATATTTTTTCATTGCGGTATTGTTAAAAACAGGTGTGACGGCGGAGAAGACTTCTCCTGCCGTTAATTGCTCCGATACACCGGCATGACCCAGCGGAATGTAATAGGCATCCTTCCCGTCATTCAGGGCGATGCCGATCAAATCCGTTGACTGGGTATTTTCAAAAATTAGTTCCAGAGCAAATTCATGTATCGTCTTCAGATGGTCAACAAGGTCATGCAGCGATTTTGTTTCCGTGATCCGTTTGCACACGCTGGCCGGCTTTGGTTTATCCTGCTTGATTTCCTGCAGAAGCGATGAGAACTCAAATTCGCTGAAAAGCTTTGCAAGAGCTTCTTTGTCCGGTTCCCCTACAGCCGCATTCTGAAAATCGAAATCGATTTCGATATCTTTTCTGATATTGGCCAGTTGCCGGCTCATGCGGGCCTGTTCGGCATACTTTCGAAAACTCTCGCGAAGCTTTACGTTTTTCAAATTTTCCGCGTTTTTTATGACGTCCTCGACGGTTCCGTATTCTTCGATCAGCCTCTGCGCTGTTTTGGGGCCAATGCCGGGCACGCCGGGAATGTTGTCGGATGTATCGCCCATCAGGCCCAGAATCTCCACCACCTTGTCGGGCCCGACCCCGAATTTTTCCTTCACGGCTGCCGCGTCATAAGTTTTATCCTTCATCGTATCAATCATCGAAACGCTTTCACCCACGAGCTGCATCAAATCCTTATCGCCGGAAATAATGGCCGTGCGCCAGCCTTTTTCACTGGCCCGAACCGTCAGCGTCCCGATAAGATCATCGGCCTCTGTACCCTGCTTTTCCAGAACGCAAATGGAAAAGCCGCGGACAACGTCTTTAATAAACGGAATCTGCGGAATTAAATCCTCCGGCATGGGTTTCCGCGTTGCCTTGTAATCTTCAAACTCTTCATGACGTATCGTCGGGCCTTTGAGATCAAAGGTTACCACAATATAATCCGGTTTCAGTTCGCGCTTGAGTTTCAGCAGCATATTGGTAAAGCCGTAAATGGCGTTGGTGGGAAAACCTTTAGAATTCGTTAAAAGTGGTAGCCCGTAGAACGCGCGGTAAATATAATTACTGCCGTCAACCAAAGCGACGAGCGGTGTTTTATTTTTTTCTTTCATATATTAAAAATGCCTGTCCGGCAAAATAAACCTCAATCTGTTGGTGAAGAGAACTTATCAAAAAATAAATCAGTACGCGCTACCGATTCTGTTCGGCCTGCTTCTTGAATTGTTCAGCCATTTTTTCAGCCTGCTTGCGCATTTCATCGGCTGATTTTTGAACGTCTCCCGCATTATCCTGATAGTCTTTACGCATATCTTCACCCATCTTCATCCATTTATCCATTTGCGTCGACGCATTCCTGATGCGGTATTCCCCCACAAAAGTCATTACCGCAAGAATTGCGCCGATGATGCCGAATACCAACCAGGCCTTTTGTGATGACAGTTTATGAACATAAATGCTGGCCATAACCAGGTAAAAGACATAGATAGCCATGTTAATAACGCCACCTGCATAGGGCACTGCGCCGATAATTGCCGTGATGGGAACCAGAGCGGTCATGTAAGCGCCGCAGCGATATGCCGTTTCATAATTTTCCTGCGATCCCATGAGTTTCCAGATTGCAAACAGGATAGCCGCAGCGATGAAACTGCCAATGGCAAGCAAAATCGGCGTAAAAATGATGGAATCCAACTTTGAAGTCATCGCTCCGCCATAAGCGGCGTAAGGACCGAACCCAATAAAATTTATTACAGCTTGAATCATACCGCCAATCAATCCCATGATGACGAGAAAAACCAGAGGTTCTAGAAAACCACCTGTTTTAGGCATTCCCTGAAAAAATTCTGACGGCTTTGTAACGACGTTTACCGCTGTTTGCGGTATGGCTGCAAAATTAATGCTTTTCTGTTCCATCTTTCCATCCTCCCATTTATAATGTTAAAAAATAAAAATTGTTATTATCACAAACCCCAAAAATTATACCCTGGCTTTAAGAAATTTTATAAATCAAAAGAAGCATTGATTTTAAAAGTTCTTACCGCCCGCATATCCAGAATATCTGTTACACCGCTTATTGCCTTTATTTTTTTTAAAAATTTTTCCAATTCGTCAGCGCTTGCGGCGCTGACGGTAAACCAGATGTTGTATTCATGACTGCGCTCATAATTGTGTGTGACGTTTTTATTGGCGTTTACGATTTTCACGAATCTCTCGATTTTTTCTTCCGGCACACGGGCAGCGCAAAGCGTGCTGACACGACCGAGTTTTGCACCGTCAAAGACGGCACCGATCCGGCGGATAATCCCTTCGTCCTTCATTTTTTGAACGCGACTGATTGTTTCATCCTCGCTGATACCGCAGCGCTTTCCCACAATGAGAAAAGGCTGCTCCTCCAGAGGAAATTCTTTTTGCAGAATATTTAGTATTTTTTTATCTATTTCATCCATTATCTATATCTTTTGCCTTTTTCAGACTGTTCAAAAATGCTCAGACGCAAGGCACGCGAGTCCTGAGGAATGAAACGTATTTTTTCATACGTCGCAATGACGAAGGACGACGCGCAACGCCGCAGATGGGCGTTTTTCAACAGTCTGTCTTAGGTTTGTATAAACACAACGGCTCTTCCGCCAGATAATCTCCCGTCGCCTCATACGCCCGCGCGCGGCAACCGCCGCACACCTTGATAAACTCGCAGCGGCCGCACTTGCCTTCATATTTACTGTAATCACGCAGGTTGCGGAATACTTCCGAATTTTCCCATATGCTCGCAAAGCTTTTTTTCTTCACATTGCCGCAATTCAGCTCCAGATAGCCGCAGGGCTGCACCTGGCCGGTGTGCGAAATAAAGCAAAAGGTGATGCCGCCCAGGCAGCCTCTTGTCGACTCGTGAAAATGTCCTCCAACTTTTTTCTTGGGCTCCGCTGCCTTGCTTTTGTTCTGATGCATGATGCGGAAATAATGCGGCGCGCAGGTGGCCTTGAGCTGGATTTCACAGCTTAAACTTTCCTGATGAAACCACATCAGTGTTTCTTCGTAATCGGCGGCGGTTATGGCCTGTGCGGCAAGGTCTTTGCCCCGGCCTGTCGGCACCAGAAGAAAAATATGATGCGCCGCCGCGCCGATATCTTTGGCCAATTTAAAAATATCTTTAATCTGATGGAGGTTGTTGGTTGTGATGGTCGTGTTGATTTGAAATTCCATTTTTGCATTTTTGAGCGCTTCGATGCCTTGCATCGCACCGTCAAACGCACCTTTCTGCTGACGAAACGCATCGTGGCTGTGCATGTCTTTTCCGTCAATGCTGATGCTGACTCTCTGAATACCGCTTTCAATCATTTTTTTGGCAACGGCCGGGGTAACCAGCGTGCCGTTGGTTGCCAAGACCATACGCAACCCCTTTTCGGTTCCATAGGCGGCAATTTCAAAAATATCCGGCCGCAAGAGCGGTTCACCACCGGTCAGAATAATTACCGGCGAAGATACGGCGGCAATGTCATCAATCAGACGAAGACATTTGTCCGTGGAAAGTTCTCCCGTATAAGGTCCTCCACTGGACGCCGCACGGCAATGGACACAGTTGAGATTGCAGCTGCGCGTCACTTCCCACGCGATCATGCGAGGCTTATTGTCGATCTCTGTTTTCATTAATGACATTCCTTGCAAGTCCTGTCATTCCCGCGCAGGCGGGAATCCAGTATATAATCAATTTACGCCGGTATGAAAAAATTTTACTTATTCAGTATTTTAGCAATCTGCAGCGCAAAGTACGTGATGATGATATCCGCACCGGCTCGTTTGATGGCGGTTAACGACTCCATCATGGCTCTTTCTTCATCGAGCCATCCAAGTTGCGAGGCCGCTTTAACCATCGCATACTCGCCGCTGACGTTATACGCCGCCAGAGGCAAATCGAATTCCTGCTTCGCGCGGCAGATGATATCCAGATAAGCCAGCGCCGGTTTTACCATGATGATGTCCGCGCCCTCATTCACATCCAGGGAGATTTCCCGTATCGCTTCGTCTGCATTGGCCGGGTCCATCTGATACGCTTTCCGGTCACCGAACTGCGGTGCGCTCTCAGCGGCTTCCCGAAAAGGGCCGTAAAAAGAGGAAGCGTATTTGGCCGCGTAAGCCATAATCGGCACATCTTCAAAAGCATTTTCATCCAGCGCTTCGCGGATGGCTGCCACCTGACCATCCATCATTGCCGAAGGCGCCACCATATCGGCACCGGCCCGCGCCTGTGAAAGAGCGGTTTCCGCCAGCACTTCCAGTGTTTCGTCATTTTGCACGATGTCTTTTTCCAGCATGCCGCAGTGGCCGTGGCTGGTATACTCACACAGGCAGACATCTGTAATGACCAGCATGTCGGGCACGTCATTTTTAATGCGCTTCACGGCCTGCTGAACAATGCCGTCTTTGGCAAACGCGCCGGTGGCCATCGCGTCTTTCTTGGCCGGGATGCCGAAGAGCAAGACTGCCGGGATTCCCAAATCACGCGCTTTCTGCGCTTCCTTGACGATATTATCAACAGACAGTTGAAACTGGCCGGGCATGGACGAAATCGGTTTTTTGAAATTTTTTCCGGGTACGGCAAACAGTGGATAAACCAGATCATCAACGCTTAGTTTTGTCTCTCGTATCAAGCGCCGGAAGTTTTCATTCTTTCTCAACCTGCGGGCACGATATTCAGGAAACTGCATTTCTTAATCCTCCCTTTCATCCCTATGCTTTTTTATGTCATTTCGAACGAAGTCTATAGTCCAGCTTTGCTGGGGAGAAATCTTTAAGATTCCTCGTTCCGATAAATCGGAACTCGGAATGACATCTAACTTTATTGTGATAATGCTTTTCATACTGGAGGTGCCTCCGTCTCTTCATCCGTCAGATAGCAGGCGGGATCAGGCCCCCAAAGATCTCCCGCTGATTCCGCCCGGGCGCGGAAGTTGCCGCCGCAAACATTCAGCCACAAACATCCCGCGCAGCGACCGTGCACATGTTTCTTTTTATCTTTCATTTTCATCAAAAGTTCATTTTTTTCATCCGTCCAGATTTCGCTGAAAGAGCGCTTACGGACATTACCCAGAGGCTGGTTGCGCCAGAACTGATCGGGGTAAACCTCGCCGTCCCAGCTCACACAGCCGATACCGACACCGGAGGAGTTGCCCTCGTTCATCTCTAATAGTTCCAGAATCTCTTTGGCACGCTTGGGGTTTTCCTTTTTCATTTTCAGATAAAGATACGGACCATCAGCATGATTATCCACCGTCAGAATTTCAGGTGATAGGCCTTCTTTGAACATTTTTTTGGTTTCCGCTGCTATCAGATCAATGAGATTGCGCGTTTCTTCATGCGTCAAATCTTCCTCACGCAGTTTAGAGGCGCGGCCGGTGTAAACCAGATGATAAAAACACATCCTTTCAATTTTTTCTTTTCTCAGCAGTTCGAACATATCCGGCACATCGGCCACATTATGTTTGTTGACCGTAAAACGGATGCCGACCTTGATTCCCGCTTCGCGGCAGTTGCGGATGCCGTCAATGGCCGCGGCAAACGCGCCTTTCTTACCGCGAAATCGGTCGTGTGTTTTTTCCAGACCATCAAGACTCACACCCACGTAAGAAAGACCAATCTTTTGAAATTTAGCCGCAATTTCTTTTGTAATCAATGTGCCGTTGGTGGAAATAACAGCGCGCATTCCTTTATCTGTCGCGTACTGCGCCAGTTCCAGTAAATCTTTGCGGATCAGCGGCTCGCCGCCGGAAAAAAGAATCACCGGAGAACCGAAAGCCGCCAGATCGTCGATAAGCTTCTTGCCTTCCTCGGTGGTCAGTTCGTCAGGATAATCGATGTCAGCGGAATTGGAATAGCAGTGAATGC
>CAYZRT010000042.1:0-20504 GCA_964480875.1 uncultured Smithella sp.
TCCGACGCACAGTTTGCCGGATCGTCCTCCGTTCCCGCGCATGTGGAAATGATGGGCCTCATCGGTATGGGCAACAACCCGATGGTTGGCGCATCGGTTGCTGTAGCAGTGGCGGTTGAGCAGGCCATGAAGTAAAACTTCTAAATCGAAGCGCTATTTTCGTTGGCGTCGTTGTCGGCTTCCTCAACGTATTAGGCATACGCCTCGTCGCCTCCGCCTAGCCGTCTCAATATCATCTTCGATTTAAAAGTTTTGGTAATTATAAATCAAGGAGCACTGCCCGCTGATTCAGGCAGTGCCCCTGTTCTTAATGTCTTGGAGGCAGTTCGATGACTAAATTAAGAGCGCTTCAGGCAAACATCGTTACACTTGAAGTTGACGCAATTGTCAACGCCGCCAATTCTTCGCTGCTTGGCGGCGGAGGCGTGGACGGCGCTATTCATCGTGCCGCCGGTCCGCAGCTTCTGGCAGAATGCCGAACGCTCGGCGGCTGTAAAACCGGCGATGCCAAACTCACCAAAGGATACAAGCTGCCCGCGAAATTTGTCATTCACACCGTGGGGCCGGTCTGGCACGGCGGAAAAAAAGGTGAACCGGAATTACTCGCCTCCTGTTACCGGAAATCGCTGACCGTTGCCGCTGAAAAAGAAATCAGGACTATCGCCTTCCCGAGTATCAGCACGGGCGTTTACGGATATCCGATCGAACTGGCGGCACAGATCGCGGTTCAAACCATCCGTGACGCGATTCAAAAATCCTCAACGCTTGAGGAAGTTATTTTTTGCTGCTTCTCCAAAGACGACCTGACCGTTTACGAATCTCTTTTGCAGAAGATCTGATTGGCAGGAATATTACTTCTACAATAAACAATCACCCTTCGCTTGAGCTGATTTTAATAGATCACAATTTCCCAGTTCACAGGCTTTTCGTGCATCACGGCAACCAGATTCTTTGTTTCCCATTTCCAGATACACAACGCCTCTTTTGTAAAGCGCATCCGAATAATTCGGTTGCAGATCGATTGCTTTGCTGAAATCATCAATTGCACTTTGGTAATGCCCCAATTTTGCGTAAGCAACTCCCCTGTTGTTGTACAAATCCGCATAATCAGGTTTTATCTCAATGGCTTTATTGAAATCTTCAAGCGCCAACTGATTGTGGTTCAGATTAGAATAAACAATCCCTCTATTGCTGTGGGCGTCTGCATAATCCGCTTTCATGCTAATGGCTTTATTCAAATCATCGAGCGCCTTTTGATAAAAACCGAGCCGTGAGTAAGCAATGCCCCTGTTATTATAAACGAGAGCATGGTCAGGCATGGTGGGCGTTATGTTCAGCGCCTCGTTATAATGAGCGATAGCTTCCTCTATTTTCCCCCCGTCAAACAGGGCAAGTCCCATATTATTATGGGCAAGATAATTATTTTTCGTCACCCGTAAAGCATGACCGAAAAGTTCCATGCTATTTCTCCAATAACCGCATTGCTGCCATGTCCCGAATGCCAATATTGAAATAAATATTATTCCCATGGAAAATGCGGTTTTTTTGCCAACATTTTCCGATTTGAACAAAAGAGGCATACCCCAGGCCAGCATAACCCCCACGCCTATTAATGGTAAATAGGTATAACGATCAGCCAGGGCCTGTTTGCCTACCTGAACTATTCCAATAACAGGCATTATGGTGATCAGGTACCAAAACCATCCGACACATAAATACGGTGTTCTTTTTGCCTTTATGATGACAACAGCAACGATCAAGGTAATCAAAAGTCCGGCTCCCGAAACCTGCCACAAAGAAATTTGTTCAGGAAAGGGATAGAATATAGCTAAATTAAACGGCCAGAAAGTTTTTGACAAATACGTCACAAGAGAAACCGGCACATTGGCAAGCCTAGAAATCAATGGAAAATATTTTACGGTTGGATTGAATTGAGCAAGGAAGGTAAAAATAGAAAAAAGCGCCGAAAGTAGAAAAAAAGGCCATTTTTCTTTCAACTGCCATGAAAAAAGATTTTCTTTTTGGGTTTCAAAACGTCGCAGAGGCCAGTAATCCAGTAGAATCATAACAAGTGGCAGAGTGACAACAATAGATTTGCTCATCAGAGCCAGACCAAAAGCACAAAGAACCGGCAGATATCTTGTGATAACCGGTTTTTCCGTGTAATACACATAAAAACACAGGGTGAGCATCCAGAAGAAACCGCTTAGGACATCCTTTCGTTCAGCAATCCAGGCAACCGATTCCACGTGCAAAGGATGCAGCGCGAAGAAAGCAGCGACAAAAGCGCTTTTCCAGATATCATGGGTCATGCGGTTAAAAAGACAGAAGAGCAAGAGGGTGCTTAAGATATGCAGAATCAGGTTGGTTAAATGATAACCGCCGGCGTTGAGGCCATAAAACTCAGAATCAAGCATCAGAGATAGCCAGGTCAGGGGATGCCAGAATTCAGCGTGGGTGGTCAGGAACGCCCATAAGACACTTTTACCGCTGATGCCGGACTGAACTCGACTGTTTTGAGTAACATAAACATTATCATCAATACCGACAAAATCAAATTGATGAACTTGCCAGTACACAGCAAACGTCGCCAGCATTAAGAAAATGTAAACGATCAGTTTTTTTTGGAAACTGTTATTCATCTTGTCCGGCATGGTTTCTTTTATGTAAAGATCATCAGATTTTGTCAAGAAATATTGATTTTAAAAAGATCTGGATAGGGTCAATAACCCCTCGGTCTTGTTCATTCAAGACCGAGGGGGGTGTTAAAAATTATTTAACCAGTTTCAAGTAATGCTTAACCAGATATTCGGCAGTTTGCAGAGCGCCTTTGGCAGCGCCTATTTTGGTGTTATGCGCCAGACAGACATACTTGATTCCGTTTTCAATAATCGGGTCCTTGCGAATGCGTCCTACCGTAACAGTCATACCACCGCCTTTGTCCCGGTCAGCACGCGGCTGCGGGCGGAAAGGATCATCCATAACATCGATCAGATGCTTCGGAGAACTCGGCAGATGCAGTTCGGCGAAGTCCTTGCCATAATTCATCATCACTTTTTTGACATCTTCCGGCGAACAGGGCTTTGCTGTTTGCACAAAAGCACACACCATATGACCGTCAATCACCGGCACGCGGGTGCAGGTAGCCGTAATGCCGAAGGGTGCGTTCTTAATGGTTTTACCGGTAAACTTGCCCAGTATCTTCTGCGGCTCGGTTTCCACCTTGGGCTCTTCGCCGGGAATGTAAGGCACGACGTTTTCAGTCATGTCCATCGCCGACAGGCCCGGTGTTCTTCCCGCGCCGGACATCGCCTGCAGCGAAGTCGCCACAACTTGTTTTACGCCGAATTGATCCATAATCGGCTTCAACGAAACAACCAGTCCGACAATGGTGCAATTGGATTTGGGTGAAATGAAACCCTTCCAGCCGCGGTTTTTCTGCTGAACAGCAAGCAAAGCCGCATGATCCATGTTGACTCCACCGACAAGAATCGGAGTATCCGGTTCATAGCGAAATGCCGAAGCAGTGCTGATAACCGGTGTGGTTTTGGCGTATTTCGGTTCCAGTTCCTTGGCCGGTCCTGCGTCCATGGTCGAAAAAATGATATCGACGGATTTGGGATCGAAGCTTGCCGCCTCCTCAACGATCATATTGGCGATATGCGCGGGAAGTTCCTCGGGACACCACCAGCGGATCGAACCATTGGCGTCTTTCAGGGCATCTATATATCTCTTATCAGCCGAGCGCTCCGAAGCAACGAGCCTGGTAATTTTAAACCAGGGATGTCCAAGCAAGCTTACAATCGCCTGCTGGCCAACTATCCCGGTTGCGCCGACAATAGCAATTTTTAACATTGTTCAATAACCTCCTTCTTTTTTCACAATTAATTCTTTTTTATATTCTTCAACAAGATTGACCTTGCTCTTTTCACATCCGCAGCTATTTGTTTCTTCAATTTTTCGGGACTATCAAATTTGACAATGTCCCTGATCTTCTCCACAAACGCCGTATTTAATCTCTTGCCTCTGAGATCGCCGGAAAAATCAAGCAGATGAACTTCAAACGTAAAGGTATAATCACCAAAGGTCGGTTTCTCTCCGATGTTCAGGGCCGCCATACAGCGTTTTCCTTCCGTATCGGCAAAGGCAGCATATATTCCCGCCGGAGGCAACAATTCTTTCTCCGGTTCGATGTTGGCCGTGGGAAAACCAAGCCCGGCACCCCGCCCTTTTCCTGAAACCACGGTCCCGGCAACATTATAGTATCGTCCCAACAGAGCTGCCACTGCTTTAAAATCGCCTTTGAGAATCAAATTGCGCACCAACGTGCTACTGATGATATCTTGTTTGACTTTAAAAGCATCAACAACTTCAACATCAAATCCTATTTTTTGACCACAGGAAATTAAATAATCACTGTTTCCTTTTTTCCCCTGACCGAAATTATAATCATGACCGACCATAATCTTTTTAATCGCCAGTTTTTGCCCGAGAAATTCATGGACAAATTCTTCGGCGGTTATCTTCGAATAATCCAAAGAAAAAGGAATCACTAGGGTGCCGTCAACACCGCAATTCTTCAATAACTTCAGTTTCTCTTCCAAGGTAGTAATCAGATAAAATGGTCTGATGTCCGGATGCAGAATCATTTTCGGATGGGGATCAAAAGTTATAACCAAAGACTTTGTTCCTGCTTCTTTCGCTTCGGACGCAATCTTGCGGCAGATAAATTGATGGCTTAGATGCACTCCGTCAAAATTTCCAATCGTTACAAACGACCCGCAAAAATCCTTTGTTATGCTTTCTATTCCCCTGAATACAACCATAATTCCCCGTTAATTAAGATAATTAGCGAGGTAACATAACATTTTGGGCATGAAATTCAAGCTCATTTTATCTTGACAATAATAGGCTGATAGGTATAGTGCACTTTCGCGTGCCGAAGTGGCGGAATTGGTAGACGCGCTAGGTTCAGGGTCTAGTGGGTGTACGCCCGTGATGGTTCAAGTCCATTCTTCGGCACCATTTAAAAAATAGAGGGTTAGTTGATTCACGGGCTAACCCTTTTTTCATTTGAGGGCACTCGTTCAAGGTTTTGGCTACCCCTTTTTCAGTAAGTTTCCCATTTAATCAACTGCTTTAAGGGTATCCGATGCATGAACGGCACCGAATCTTATAAACATTTCTCATTGCTATTTTCTTGTTGATTAATATTTATGTTTCTGTCTATGTTGCTGAATAATTACGAGGGAAAAGAGTAGAATGAGCAACGTATTCACATGATGCCTCTTAGGAGAAAATGATGGGTCACAAATTCCACAAACATTTACTTTTCATATGGGGAATTATTGTTTTTGTCTTCACTGCCGCTTTTACGGGACACGCTCAGATGAGTCCCCAGGAGATGCTGAAAAAGGCCGACGAAGCCCGCGGCAGCTACGAAGGAATTGAAGTGAATATATTAATGGAGTCCTTTGAATTAGGACGGAAACAATACCGGGCAATGAAGATTAGCGAGAAAGGTTATAATTGTCTATTGGTTACTCTGGCTCCTCCTAATGTAAAAGGCCAAAGGATTTTGATGAGAGAACGAAATTTATGGTATTCAAATCCGGGGTTATCCAAGCCCGTCCCCGTTTCGCCAAGACAAAAACTGATGGGGAGCGCAGTGAACGGTGATATTGTTTCAACAAACTACACTGGCGATTACAAGATTGTGAGCACAGAAGACAGCAAGATACAGGATGAAGATTGTATATTAATGCATCTGGAAGCCATTGATGACCGGACCACCTATGATCGCATCAAGTACTGGATATCAAAAGATCGTCTTGTTGGATTGAAGGCCGAATTCTACACGGTTTCCGGGAAATTGTTTAAGTCTGCGACATTCGAATATAATAACCGTGTCACCATCAATGGGAAACCGCGGGAATTTGTCTCCCAAACGATTATTACAAGCGCGATAATAAAAGATGACTACACAATTATCAAATACGGCAAACCAATCCTTAAAAAAATTCCGGACGCTGTGTTTAATGTTAATTTATTAACAAAATAAAATTTTATGAAAAAATATATGTCAAAAAATATTTTTTTTATCATGACTGTTCTTTGCATGGTTCCGTCTTTATGGATTCTAAATTCAGCCTGGGCCATGGAAAATCCTCATGAAGAATTTGTCGAAGCTCAATATCCCTCTCAATCTCCAAAAGCTCTTCCGGAAAAAACGTCAGGTGTTACAAGCGCCCCTTCCGTTGAAGAAAATCCGGACTCGTTACGTTCAACCGATGAAAATATCGATGTGATACTGATGGATGCCGAAAACCAAACAACATTGCAAAAAATCAGTAATTATTTTTCGTCAGATTTGAAAGTCCTTGCTTATGGAATTGCTCAGGATCCCGTTGAATCGAGCCGCAATCCTAATAATGATTTTCTTGAAATTCCTCATTATCGTGCTGATCTGGAAATTAGGCCCGATTTCTATTTTGATACAAATTACGTGGAGCTTTCCGCCAAGCCCAGGGCGAAATTTGACCTTCGGCTTTGGGAAGAAGGGATGCGTGAAGGAGATACAGAAGGGAAAGATGACTGGTACGTAAACGAATGGCTGGTCAGACTGAAAGGATGGGACAGATTAATTCTATCCTACGGAAGAGAAAATCTTCAATGGGGGCCTTCCTTCCTTGTTTCTCCATCTAATCCTTTTTTTAGTGATAACGGCCGTGGCAATACCTTCACAGAAGTTCAGGGTATGGATTTCGCCAGTCTTTTGTTCATTCCCCATTTATGCTGGTCGACATCTCTGATTGTTAATACGGATGAAGGACTTAATTCTCTCCCGAATTCGGAACCTTTCGAAAAAATTTATGCCTTTAAGATTGATTACACCGGCAGGAACGGACATGGATCTTTGATCTATTCAAGAAAGGAATCCAATCAAACAGACAAGTTCGGATTCTTCGGTGTATGGACGGCAGCGGAAGCTCTGCTGCTTTACACGGAAGGCAGTGTGCGAAAAGGAAGCAACGCGTGGTATCCTGTAAAGGATTCATCACGTTTCGGAGCCTCCCTGCAACAGATCCATAGTGATGACAATGATATTAGGCCATCCATTCTGGCCGGAGGGGCCTACACGTTTTTAAACGGAGGAACCTTAACCCTTGAGTATTTATATAATGGGCTTGGCTATGATAAAGATGAAGCCAGCCTGGCTTACTCTACTCTACAAGAAGCTTCTGACGATTACTATCGTACGATACATAAAAAGAATAGCCGTTGGGCGTTGAAAACCAAGGAAGATATCTTAGACTATCTTTCTTCTCAACCCACAGATCCCGGATTGCGATTTTTACGCAGAAACTACGGCATGCTGCAATATCATCAGGTCAACATATTCAACAGATTAGCCATCACCCTGCGCTGGACACAAAATTTCGATGACGGCTCCGGTCAGTTATTCGGACTTTTTTCATATTCACTGGGTGATTATTGGGATATTTTTGGCACCGCCGCGGTGAACGTGGGAAATGAAGATACGGAATATGGAGGTGTTCTTAATTATCAAGCAATGCTGGGCATTAAATTCAATTTGTAATTATTAATAACAATTGCATTATTTGACCAGCAAAAGGAGCACCGCGGCAACCTATGGATTCTACCTCATCGAACATCCCCGTAGACATGGTATTCACCTATGTCGACGGCGATGATCCCGTATACCTGGAAACACGCAGCCGTTATCGTCCAGAGCTTCCAGATGCAACACTTTCAAAAAACATTTCTGATTCGGGCGATATGGACATTCGTTTCCGCAACGTCGGGGAAATCACGTTCAGTATCAACAGCGTTCTTAAATATCTGCCGTGGATTCGCGCAATCTACATTGTTACCGAAACCCGGCGGCTTCCCGTTTCATCGCATCTTCTCAATTCAGGCCGCATCCGAATTGTTGATCCGGCGGCATTCATTCCGTCACAATACCTACCCACATTCAGCAGCAATGTCATTGAATCGTTTCTCCATCGCATCGATGGTTTATCCGAAATCTTTCTTTACAACAATGACGACTACATGCATTTTTCTCCGATCCGTCCGGACTTCTTTTACACGACAAGCGGGAAAGAAAAAATTTCTCTTGATCTGCATGCCTATCCGGCCTTGTATCGATGGATCATGACCGAGTCATCTTATATATTTCGGGGATATCGCACCAACCTTCACACGATCGGGATTTCTAACGCATATTCTTTTCTGAGAAAATGCAGGCATCATCTCGCCTGTCGTGAAATTCTCGTGCCGGTACATGCAACTAAAATCTGGCGCAAATCGACAGCCCTGCGGGTGGAGGAGGAGTTTGGGTCTATTCTGGAAGAAACCCGCCGCAGACGTTTTCGGGATGCCAGAGATCTTTCTTATTACACCATTCTTTACAGCATGGAAAACAAATGGAATCCGCAGAATCGCGTTCATCTGCACTTTTGGGGAAGTCTTTTTGCCCCTAACACGATGTTCGACTTCACTGCGTTTTCCGTGTTTGGGAACAGTAATCTACTTTGGAAACGGATAGCCGGATCGCATGCCCCACTGGTGTGCCTGAACAACATGCCCCTTAGTGAACGCCGGCGGTTTGAAGAAGTTATGAGGGAAAAAGGATTGGCTGAAACAGCAGCGGACTCTGTATCGATGCTTTCAAAAGGTGAGTAGATATTATAAAGGAGCACAGGGGCAACCCATGAATTCAGTTACATCGAAAATTCCGATAGACATGGTGTTCACCTATGTCGATGGCAGCGATCCTGTGCATCTGGAAAAACGTCGTCGTTATCGTCCCAAGTTCCCGGACGCAACGCCATTAAAAAACGTTTCCGATACGGGAGATATCGATATCCGCTTCCTGGATGTAGGAGAGATCACTTTCAGTGTCAACAGCGTTCTGAAATATCTGCCGTGGATTCGTAAAATCTTCATCTTAACCGATGCCCAGGTTCCGCCCCTTGCACCTCATCTCCTCAAATCAGGACGAGTCCAAATTATCGATCACCGGGAAATCATTCCTGCACAATGCCTCCCGACATTTAATAGCAGAGCCATTGGTTCGTTTCTTTATCGTATCGACGGATTGTCTGAAATCTTTCTCCACAATAACGACGATGTTATGCATTTTTCACCAATCAACCCGAACTTTTTTTTCACGGCAAACGGGAACGGATCAATTTCACTTGAGTTGCATACTCATCCGGCCTATTTCAGGTGGATAAAACGCCAATATTCCCGCGTATCGCAGTATCGAACAAATATCTACTCCTCTGGCATTGCGAACGCTTACGACCACCTAAGAAGATGCAGGCACCGTCTTGCCGGTTATAAGATTATCGCGCCCATACATTCGACGCTTGTTCTTCGGAAGTCAACAGCATGGCGCGTCGAAGAGGAATTCGGACCTATCCTGGAGGAAACGCGCCGGCGGCGTTTTCGGGATGCCAAAGATATTTCCTATTACACCATTCTTTACAGCATGGAAAAAAAATGGAACCCTCATGACCGTCTTCATCTGCATCTTTTCGGAAATCTCTCCGCATGGGACCCTCATGACCGCATTTATCGACACCTCTTCCGGAACCTTTCCGCCCCGAATGCGATGTTTGATTTTCCTTCGTCCTCCGTTTCTGAAAACAGAGAGCTGTTCTGGAAACAGGTTGCCGGATCAAATGCCGGATTGGCGTGTCTGAACAACATCCCTCCGGGCGAACGAGAGCGATTCGTGGACGTCATGATGGAAAAAGGATTAGGGGAACCAGCACCGGAATCTGTATCGGCAACATTCCGGGAAGGAGACTCTGACCGTGTCTGAGACCAGATTTATTTTCCGTGGTTCGTTTATCAACATGTCTGCAATGATTCTGAGAATCATTATTTCACCTCTGATGTTGATCGTGCCGAGACTTTTTAATCAGGAGATGTTCGGAATCTTCATCTCGATGCAGTCATTTTGTACAACACTTGCCACGATTCTCGGCTTGAGCATGAGCTCCGGGATGACATGGTGGATACCGAAACAATCAACGACAGAGGGTCAGACGGCCAGGACAGTTTGGAAGTGGTTGCTTATTGTGCTTTTTCTGAGTGGGGGCTTCATCTTTTTGGCCGTGCTCGTCTTATCAACCGGCAAGGCATGGATACCAACCGGTTTTGAATATGTTACACTAGGGTTCTACACCATTTGTCTTTTCAGCGTTCCCGGCTCAGTCGTTCTCAGTTATGGTTCCGCCTGCCTGATGGGAATCCGGAAACCGCAATATCGTGCCATATGGGACCAATTTCTTTCTCTTTCCCTCATCCCGATTCTGGCCATTGCCCTCTGGCCGACGGGAATTTCGAATGCCCTGGCATGGAGCCTGTTCGGAGCGAAATGGATTTGCGCCATCGTCATTTTGGCATACCTCGCGAATAATTTTCCCCCAAGTCTTGAAAGAGGAATGACAGCCGTGGATCAAAGCCTGATTCGCTATTCATTGCCCGTAGCGTTCGCACGGTTAATAGCAAATATCATCACACAAATTGATCTTTGGATGGTCCTTTTCTTTCTTGGCCCCGCATCTGCAGCTGTTTATGGAATCATGCGCATGCTCGCGGACGGCATCACGAAAGTCCGGCTGAGTTATGACCCACTGATTGTCCCGATCGTCAGTCAGATGGAATCAAATAACCAACGGGAAAAATTAAGGGATGTCCTTTCCTATACCGTTCGGATGGTATCCATGATCCAGATCGCCGTGGCCGCGACTTTGGCGTGCTTTCCCAAAGAACTGCTGTCCATAGCGGGAGCGCAGTATTCCGTCGATTTGTTTGCGTTTCTCATTCTCCTTTCCGGACGGCTCGTTAACGGAATCGGTGAACTTTCTTCTCAAGTGATTTATGGATTGGGGGAAAGCACACTGATGCTGAAGCGGAATGTGATTACATTGCTGTTTGCGGCGACGTTCGGAGTGATGCTCATACCCCAACATGGACTATTAGGCGCGGCGTTTACCTCGCTTCTAATGACTGGCGTGCAATTTCTTCAAGTCATTGTCTTACAGACCCGTTTAACGGGACGCTGGCTTTACAAACGGGAACTGGCGCCGCATATGCTTTGTCTGTTCGGATTCATCGGAGCAGTCTTTTTTGTTCAATCCAGGTTCGCGCTGTTTCCTCTTTTCTGGAGAATTCCGATTTACCTTACATTGATGATCGCTCTGGGCGTTTGGGCATACAAGGAACGGAGAAATCTCATGCCCTCAGAAAAAAAGGTTAGAACATTTCAATAGCATCCAAAGTAATCCTCTCTGGCACATATACATCACGAGATTCATCAAAAGATACTGTGACAATGTGGGTGGGTATCGAAGCCAGTTTATTTGCTGATAAGATCAAAAAATCACGGCACAATTGAAGTTATTATGAAAACAAATATTCTTAATCTTTTTTCCCGTATAAATTATTTTGCTTTTCCTCAAGATCCCTGCCATGAGCAAGTCTTAGCAACTTCCGAGAGTCGGCAATATTGATGAAGAATAAAACAAAGCAGGCAAGCGCTGCAGAATACAAAATGATGTCTTTGAAAAATATTTCGAGAATCAGAAAGAATGCTATGAGAATTCTGACTTCTGTCGGTCCAAAAGCGCCAGAGTCGATGATATATTTCCCCGTAACTTTATATCGCAACAACGTGATCAGCATGCTCCAGCCATAGAGTACAATGAGTCCGAATCCTGCCAGTTTCCAGTTGCCGTCAACATAAAGCAAATATCCCAAGCCTATTAAAATAATACTTATCCAATCGATGATAATATCGAGTGTAAATCCATACCATTGACGGGGCTTGTTGCGATAGAAGGCAAGTCTTCCATCCAGAGAGTCACCAAACCAGTTTATGGCTAAGCCTAGAACACACAGCAAAAAATAGTAGGGGTGACTATGAGCGGCTAAAATAAAACCCATCAGCGTTATTACGCTTCCTAACAATCCGACAAAAGTAAGCATGTCTGAACTCATCCAGGAAGGGATGCGTTGAACTAAAAAAACCAGCGCAATTTGCTCAGGCTTTCTTATTAAATTGGTTCTTGTTCGATCATTGGAAATTGTTTTTAGTACTTGTTTTCCATCTTTGTTCTGCGTGAGTTTCATGATGCTTCCTTTGGTAACAATTTATAATCTTGAAATGGTTAATACGATATGATCGTGTGTTATTCCTGATAAGTTGGTTATTTTATCAAACCCAGTTTTCTACCTTCTTTTTCCAAAACGATCAGGGCATCTTTGAGATCCCTTTGACTATGAGTAGCCATAACCGACATTCTGATCATGGCTTCAGACGATGCAGGAGGGATGACCGGATTTGTGTAGACACCGTTTTCCAGAAGCCCTTTGCTGAAATAAGCCAATTTCATGACATCTCCTATGATGATGGGAACGATGGGTGTGGGTATCTTTTGTGGGACAGTTCTAAACCCCAGAGACTCTATACCTTTTCTCAGAATGGAAGCATTTTGCAGAACCCGTTTTCTCCTTTTATAGTCATCATAAAAGATATCAAGGGCTTTGCTGGCCGTTGCAACCATAGCCGGGGGCATGGAAGCGCTGAAAATCAAACTGCGCGCGTGATGCTGAAGGTGTTGAATAATCTCTCTGCTGGCCGCGCAAAAACCTCCAATGCTGGCAAATGATTTGGAAAAAGTACCGACGAGAATGTCGATCTTATCCATTAACCCCAAATGTCCGCAAATCCCTTCTCCATGTTCGCCGAAATGACCAATGCCATGGGCATCATCAATAATAACATGCGCGCTGTATCTTTCCGCCAGTTCGACAATACGCGGTATCTGAGCAACATTCCCTTCCATGGAAAAAATACTATCACTGATGATCCAGCGGTTACCTTGTTCCGGAAGACCGGTCAGAACTCTTTTCAGATCATCCATATTATTATACTTGTAAACATGGGTGCTGGCACGTGAAAGCCGACAGCCATCAATAATGCTGGCATGATTATTCTCGTCGGAAATGATGTGGTCACCCTTATGAGTAATTCCAGAGATAACGCCGAGGTTCGTTTG
This sequence comes from uncultured Smithella sp., assembly GCA_964480875.1. GTDB lineage: Bacteria > Desulfobacterota > Syntrophia > Syntrophales > Smithellaceae > Smithella. Next base: position 13,101 of record CAYZRT010000042.1, read on the forward strand.
CATCCCCGTCGTAAAGCAAAGAGCGGCTTCTTTTTGAAAGAATTTTGCTAGTTTTGCTTCCAGTTCATTATGAATTTCAAGCGTTCCATTGAGAAAGCGCGATCCCGTGCACCCCGTACCGTATTTCCTCATGGCATCGCACCCGGCTTTAATCATATCCGGATGGTTTGCCAGCCCCATGTAATTGTTGGAGCCAAGGTTAATGGTATCTCTGCCGTCAATGATTATTCGCGGTCCGATTTGTCCTGATATCGGCATGAAGTAAGGATACAATCCCATTTCTTTCATCAGTATCGCCAGTTGCACAGAGATGTCTTCAGTAAATACTCTTTGATCTCTATTGGATTGTTTTTTATTTAAAACCTGCTGCAATGCCACAGCCAGCTGATCTTTTTCCCCCGGCATTAATTGCCCTCCATTTTTTTTATTTCAGATCGCTTAGCGTCTCCAGGTGCGTAATAAGCTTCAATCATGCGGTTAAATATTTTACGAGGCAGTAACTTGTGCAACAAAACGGCCGAGGATTGAAGCGGATCCGCAACAATCTTGCGAGACGGCGGACACCGGCTTTGTAGAATGCGTGATATTGCGCGAGCCACCCGCTCCGGATGGAGACCATTTTGTTCATCATACATGATTTTGTTCACCGCTTTTTTATACCATGTTGTATAAGGCGAGTTTTTTTTCTCAGCAGCCCTCGCACGCGTCCGGTACTTCAAAGCCCCGCCCCGGCAATCACCCGGCTCTACAAGGGTCACATAAATGCCGAATCGTCTTGTTTCCTGGGCAAGGCTTTCACTCCAACCTTCAATCGCATGCTTGGATGCTGTATAGGCCCCCTGAAAAGGTATACCGAACAGACCGTTGAGAGATGAAATATTAACAATACGGCCATATTGCTGTTGGCGCATGGCTGGCAGCACTGCCCGGGTCATTCGTGCCGTCCCTAAAAAGTTTGTTTCCATGACGAGGCGTAATTCTTCAGCGGAGACTTCCTCGCACGCGCCCAGTGTTAAGAACGCGGCACAGTTTACGAGCGCATCAATGCGGCCATCCCTTTGTATAATGTTCCGGATTGCTTCTTGTACGGACAAATCATCGGTGACATCCAGGGGCAACATTATAAAGCCTTCGGGTGCTTCTTGTTCTTCGCCGAATGATTGCGCACCCGCATAGACGCAGAAGCCGTCAGTATGTAGTTGACGCGATGTAGCAAGTCCTATACCGGACGAGGCTCCGGCGACCAGTACATTTTTCAACATTCAGCAATAACCTCTACAATATTTTTTCAATTTTCCAGCCTATGTTCAATCATAATTCAGAAATTTTTGAATTTCCGGTACATAATGTTTCGCTATTCGATATAAAATATCCGTAAAATAATTTTGCCTGCTCGTTTGTGATTTCAAGTATGCCCCAGAGCATCGACAATGTTTTTACCGGCTGCGTGCCTGGCGGAAACAACCGCTGATGCCATGGACAGCAAAATAAAGTTTATAATTAACACAAACAGCACATCGGGCACCATATCTATATAAAGCAATACGGAACTCGATGCACCCGGAGGCGTGTAGCGCATGGGATGATATCTGGTAATACCTACAACGACACTATGCAACACAAAACCGGCTATGCTGCCGAAAAATCCCAGGCAGGCTCCCTCCAGAGCAAAATTTATGATTACGCCTTTGCGTTTTAAACCAAGCGTACGCAATGTCCCAATCTCTCTTGTCCTTTCCAGAACCACCATGCTCATGGTATTGATTATTGATAATACTGCGATAAACAAAACGATAACAAAGAGAAAAATAAAGATCGCGTCGAGAAAAGATTTTACCTTGGAATAGACCAAGGACAATTCATTCCATGTCCGTATTTCACAATTTATACCGGCAGCGTCGAGTTTCTTTAGTAAGCGTTTACGCATTGCTTCTGTTTCTGTGACGTCTTTGAGTAAAACGACGATTCTTTCCGTCGATTGAGTGTCAAGGAGAGACTGGACAAATTTAAAATTGAATCGTAAAAATTTGTTATTGGAAATCTCATTTCCTGCATCGTAGACCCCATTTATTCTTATATCGAGAGCTTTCATCTGGCCATCGACTGTGTTTGACATAACCACGCCTTTTGTCCCCGGTGTTAAATTGAGATATTTACTCAAACCTTTTGACATCTCCACACCGGAGAAATCGTCTTCCGCCAATCTTTTTCCTTTAATCTTTGAATATTTGATCCACCGTTGTGTCTGAAGAATTTTATCGTCTTTAGGGACAACACCCTGACCAACAAAAAGAGTGGAAATTTCGCCATTGCTCACCAGACCGGCGAGCTGAATCTGGGGCGTGGACAATATGACGCCTTTTTCTTCACCGACAATCTTCATTATTTTTTGGGTTTCTTCATCAGTAAACATGTATTTTAATTTGTCAATCTTTGAATATTGCTTCCATCCGGCTTTGTTGATTCTCAGATGACCGAGTCCTTCACCGTGAATAGCAAGATAGCTTAAAGCCCAATAGGTATGATGAAGATATCCGTAGCACAATCCAATGGAGGCAAAACCGATGCTTATGGTGACAATAGTAAATAAAGAGCGGCGTTTATTTCTTAATATATTGCGTAATGACAACTTGATCCATTTCATCATTAATTTACCGCTCCAGCAATAAGGCTTCTCTTTTCAGAACACACCGGTTGTCAGACATAACCTGAATCTTAATTATTAAGAAGGAAATTTTTATTTTTCGCATTTAATTCGCACATTTAAAGACCAACATCTTATTGACTTTTTGCATTGATCATGTATACCAAAGCACGATCAGTTTCAAGTAAAACTCTCAAATGAATATTCTGTTTTGCCGGAGGTTGACATGGGAAGAAAAGATGGACGCTATCTCAAAACAATCAGCAGTTTTCAGAAATGTTACACATTTTTCATGCCCAAACGAAGTGAAGCCATTGTTTGGCATGAACTGGAAGTTGATGTTGCTCACACCGTTGATTTTATAAACAACAAAAAAACAGAAGGACATAATATCACAATTTTTGAGCTGGTCATTTCTGCTCTTCTTAGAACAACAAGCCAGTTTCCCGAAATAAACAGATTTATTTATAATCATAAATTCTACGCCAGACATGAATATTCAGCGGCATTCGCTATAAACCTTAACGGGCAAATTGTCCTTCGTAAAATATTTGCGCAACCGGAATGGGATATTTTTGACGTCTCAAAAAAAATTAAGGAAATTATTAAGGACACGGTTAAAAAACCGGCCGACAACAATGAAAATATAATTGATTTCTTTATGAAACTTCCCAATTTTATTTCGTCATTTTGCGCAATACTATATCCATGGCTGATTGACAAAGGACTTTTGCCCTATGCATCATATAAAGATAATCCTCTGTTTTCTTCGTGTGTAGTTTCAGACATAGGATCTTTTGGTTTGAAGTCTCTTTATCATCATCTCTATGACTGGGGTAACACATCGGTTTTTGTTACCATAGGCGCAATGCATAAAGCGCCAGTCGTGACACCTGAAGGCACGCTAAAAGTTTCAGATATCATCAAATTCGGATTTACGATAGATGAACGAATCTTCGACGGGAAAAAGGCCTGCGACATACTTTTATTTTTTAAAGAATGCGTGGAAAACCCCTTGGTTCTTGAAAAATCTCCTCAACAGGTCATTCGGGAATGATGCCTTTTGCGGGAAAGTTCTCAGTAACTCGAAAGTTTGTATAATTCATTACGGAAAACTTGCTGTTCTTCCCATGATAAAATGATCATTTTATTTGACATCATAATAAGTTCTTGGTATCCCTCCTTATCCTTGAATGTGCTGATTTCTGCATTCAGGGTCTTGTAGGTGTGCGCCTGAACTGGTTCAAATCCGGTTTTCGGCATATTTTTTCTGAATCGCAGATTATCATATTCATAAACTTTCTTAGTTGACTTTTAGAAGAATTTTCCCTTGATTAAAGAAATCATAAATAATGGCACTTAATAATGATTGAAAACCTGATTAATAATTTATCTCTGTATTTGGAAACGTCTGTGTTCTTAGCATTTCTAGCCGCTTATCTGGGCGGAATTGTAATCAGCTTTACTCCCTGCACTTATCCTTTAATTCCGGTAACAATCGGATTTATCGGTGTACAAGAATCATCTTCCAAGCTTCGCGGATTTATGCTTTCCTTGTTTTATGTTATTGGACTGGCGATCACCTACGCAGCTTTAGGTGCCGTGGCAGCTTTATCAGGCAGGATTTTCGGACAAATGCAGACCACTCCCTGGACCTATTTCATTATGGCTAATTTGTGTCTGGTGATGGGATTATCCATGCTGGATGTTTTCAATATTTCAATTCCCGTCCCACAAAAACTGATGAAACTTAACGATTCAAGCAATAAAAAAGGTTTCTTAAACAGCTTCCTCATCGGTATGGTTTCCGGTGTGGTTATCGGTCCCTGTACCGCTCCCGCTCTGGGGGTATTGCTGGCTTATGTGGCGGTAAAAACGAATGTTTTAGTGGGAATGGGGTTGCTTTTTATCTTTGCGTTTGGAATGGGCACGCTGCTGATTATCGTTGGCACATTCGCCGGATTTATTGCGTCCTTGCCCAAGTCAGGAGAATGGATGACAAAAATTAAATTCATATCCGGACTGATATTAATTGGCGCGGCGGAATATTTCCTGTATATTGCCGGTAAATTATCAATATGAAACGAGGGCATGATGAATAAAAAAGTTTTATTAGTTTTGGCGTCCCTGTTTATTTTAGCTTCAGTCGCCATGTGCTTTGGACAATATAAACCTGGTTTTTTTTCCAGGCATGATAAAGTTCTAGCTCCTGATTTTTCTTTAAAAGATATCCAGGGGAAAACATTCAGGCTTAGCAGCCAGCGAGGAAATCCCGTGGTGATGTTTTTCGGAACCACCTGGTGCCCCGCCTGTCGCATTGAAATGCCGTTATACAGAGATCTTTACGACAAATACGCTTTGCGCGGATTAAAATTTTTATACATTGATATCAATGAATCCACGGAAAGGGTGGCGCGCTTTGCCAAACAAAATGTGTTCCCTTATCTGGTCCTGGTTGATGGCGATGGTAGCGTTGCCACGAACTATAATATTATCGGCGTACCGACATTCATTCTGTTGGATAAAGAAGGAAATATTGTCAGTGTCAGCCACAGAATATCGGATTTGCCCGTAGAAAATCTTTTTCTAGCAAAAAAATAAGCTCTGAAAATAATATTTTTTTGAGGAACAATCATGAAACAGGACAACTGGCTGCAGAATTTGACAAAATCGAATCAAGATAAATGGATTGGCGGTGTTTGCGGTGGATTGGGCGAAAGTTCTCCTATTCCATCCTGGGCATGGCGTCTTTTGTTCGTGACACTTGTTATCTGCTTCGGCACAGGCATATTACTATACATATTACTTTGGATTTTTATTCCATCCAAATCAAATGCACAGGAGCCCAAATGAAATTAAAAAACGATATATATGTCTATGAATGGACCAGTCCGTTCGAAAACAATTGCAACAGCTTCTTTATCGGCGGCGGGATCAATGCTTTAATCGATCCCGGCTTGACCGGTTATGTGCCCAACCTGTTCAAGCAGATGTCCGCCGACGGCATCAAAAAAGAAGATATCCGCTATGTCATCAACACCCATTCGCACCCTGACCATTTTCAGGGATCGGAAGTTTTTGATCAGGAAAAAGTCAAGGTCGGCCTGCATACCAAAGAAATCGAATTTTTAAAAGGCGATGGCGGCGACATTTACAGTCTTTTCGGCATCAATGCTCCCAGAATGAATGTTAATTTTCCCCTGGAAGAAGGCGATGTAGTTTTAGGAGACCAGATATTTAAAATCATACTTGCCCCCGGTCATTCTCCCGGTTCCATCGGCCTTTACTGGCCAGAGCAAAAGGCATTATTTTGCGGTGATGTAGTATTTGATCAAAGCGTCGGGCGGACCGACTTCCCCGGAGGCAGCGGTGCACTCTTAAAAAAAAGCATTCTTGCTTTTTCCAAACTTGACTTGGAGTGGCTTTTCCCGGGACATATGGGCATTTTGCAGGGACAAGGCAATATTCAGAAAAATTTTAATTTAATTATCCAGGGCATCTTCCCCTACATTTAAAATCTATCTCACGGAGAGAAACCTTTAATGGCTAATGAAGGAAACAAAGTCATTTACTCCATGATTGGGGTAAGTAAAATTTACGAAAAAAAACCTGTTCTCAAAGACATTTATCTTTCCTATTTTTATGGCGCCAAAATCGGCGTCATCGGTTTGAACGGCTCCGGAAAAAGCTCTCTTCTGAAAATCCTGGCCGGTGTGGATACGGAGTTCCTGGGCAAAACCATTCTTTCTCCCGGCTATACCGTTGGTTATCTGGAACAGGAACCCCATCTGGATGAAAATAAAACCGTACGGCAAATTGTGGAACAGGGCGTGCAAAGCACGATGGATCTGATTCAGGAATACAATGAAATCAACGAAAAATTTGCCGAACCGATGTCCGATGACGACATGGCCAAACTTTGCGAAAGACAGGGCGCCGTGCAGGAAAAACTCGACGCCCTGGATGCCTGGGATATTGATTCCCGTCTGGAAATGGCCATGGACGCCCTGCGCTGTCCGCCCGGCGACACGCCGGTCAAGGTGCTCTCCGGCGGAGAAAAACGTCGCGTGGCATTGTGCCGTCTGCTTTTACAGAAACCGGATATCCTGCTTCTGGATGAGCCGACCAACCATCTGGACGCCGAATCCGTCGCCTGGCTGGAACATCATCTGCAGAAATACGAAGGCACCATCATTGCCGTTACCCACGACCGCTATTTTTTGGATAACGTGGCGGGGTGGATTCTGGAACTCGACCGCGGTCAAGGCATTCCCTGGCAGGGCAATTATTCTTCCTGGCTGGAACAGAAACAGAACCGTCTGAAAAACGAAGAAAAAGCAGAAAGCGACCGGATCAAAACATTGGAGCGAGAGCTGGAATGGATTCGCATGTCGCCCAAAGGCCGGCACGCCAAATCCAAAGCGCGTATCAATGCTTATGAAGAACTGCTGGGAAAAACCATGGATAAAGAATCCGGCACACGCGAAATTTTTATCGCGCCGGGACCAAGATTGGGCGATCTGGTGATTGAGACCAAAGAGGTGAACAAAGGTTACGGCGATAAACTGCTGGTGGAAGGCATGACTTTTTCATTGCCACCGGGCGGCATTATCGGTGTCATCGGTCCCAACGGCGCAGGGAAAACGACTCTTTTCAGAATGATTACCGGACAGGAAAAACCCGATACGGGCGTCATTCGCATCGGCGATACGGTAAAACTGGCCTACGTTGACCAAAGCCGCGATTCTCTCAATCCCGAT
>CAYZRT010000043.1:0-15285 GCA_964480875.1 uncultured Smithella sp.
CTCTGGCGGGTCTTTTGCTCATCCTTTCGGTTTTTATTTCTGGGAAATATTTCGGCGCCTCAACAACGTTTGTCCGTACCGCCGGTTTGATCGAACAGACTTTTGTCCCGGAAAAAGTTGCCGGCATGGAGTACTTCATTAAGACAAAGGTGAAAGTTGATTGGCAGTTTATGTTTGTTGTCGGCGTGCTTTTCGGTTCACTGGCTTCCGCATGGTTCTCCGGAGAAAAGAAAGCCGTGGCCGTTCCCCGAATGTGGGAAGATCGCTTCGGGTCTTCACGGACCAGACGATGGATAGCCGCTTTTCTGGGTGGCACTGTGGCGATGTTCGGAGCCCGTCTGGCCGATGGGTGACCGAGCGGACATGGACTGAGCGGTCTTGCTCAGGTAGCTCTCAGCGGTTATGTCTCTCTGGTGTGTTTTTTCGTCGGAGGCATCATAATAGCCAGACTTTTGTATGGAGGTAATGGTCATGAATGAACTGTTCATAGGTGCCATCACGGGAATCTTTTTCGGTTTCTGTATGCAGAAGGCCCAGGTCATCAGGTACGACCGTCAGTTGGGAGCGCTACGTTTAAAGGACATGACCATTGTTAAATTTATGCTGACCATGATCCTGGTTGCCATGGTGGGAATTTATCTTCTGTTGGATTTGGGGTTAATCAAACTTTCCATCAAGCCTTTGATTCTTGGCGGAAATGTGATTGGCGGCCTGATTTTTGGCATCGGGTGGGGCATTGTTGGATACTGTCCTGCAACGGCAATGGGCGCCCTCGGCGAAGGTCGCTACGACGCCGCTTTCGGTCTGTTGGGTATGATTCTTGGAGCCGGAATTTATGCCGAAGTCTATCCGATCATGAAAGAAACTGTACTGACATGGGGGAATTTCGGAAAGATTACTCTCCCCGCCGCATTGGGAATCAATCACTGGTTCGTTATTATGGTACTGGGAGTGGTTTTTGTCGGTCTATTTAAATGGTTTGAGAAAAAGGGAGTATAGAGAAGAAAAATAGAACCTTAAATTATTTTGCTCTCTATTTTGGTTAATGGTATCCGGAATAGAGAGCATTTTAATTGTTCATAAAGCGTTCATTGTGCATAAGTTTAAAACACGGATCCAATCAAAAATAAAAAGAAGGAGTTGTCGGTTTATGAAGAAGACTTTGGGAATGGGTATGGTTTTTTTTGCAATGTTGATATTTCCTGAAATTTGCCTAAGTGCTTCTTCAGAACTGTATCTGGGTGGTCATATAGGAATGACGGTTTTGCTTGATAGCGAAAAATATGGGAATTCAGCAGTCAATGTGGCGTTGGACTTTGATCCGGGTTTTAATGTTGGGTTGTCAGGCGGATATCATTGGAAAATGTTCAGACTGGAAGGAGAAGTTCAATACCAGAAAAATAACATTGATTCTTTTAATGTTTGTTTTGGACGTCACTGTATTTCCGGTGTCTCGTCATCAGGGGATGTAACAATGGTTTCGTTTTTGGCAAACACTTATCTCGATTTTGTCAATAAAACTAAATTTACACCGTACGTCACCGCCGGAATCGGATCGGCCACGGTTAAAGTCAATGATTTTGAAGTTGCAAGATTGCAGATAGGAGATTCTGATGACACAGTGTTTGCATATCAAATTGGTGCTGGAATCGCTTGTGCCATCAATGAGAAATTTACCATCGAATTTAAATATCGATACCACGATATTGCAGAACTCGATTTTGATGGTATCAAGATTGACTTCGCCAATCATGATGCTTACGTCGGATTAAGGTACTATTTTTAAGTTAATTCATGTATGAGTTGTTGGACTCAGGACGGGATATTTCATATTATATTGAGTATGAAAACGAAGATAGCTCGAAACATTATTAGCTTAGTCATTTTTATTCTATGCACTCATCAGGCCTTGGCATCAGAATGGATATTATATGAGAAATCAGCCACGGGAGATGAGTATTATGATAAAAGCAGCATTCAAAAAGTAAAGAATGATATTCATCGTGTCCGGATAAAAAAAATATACAATGATGTCGGAAAGTATAAAAAATATGCGATGCTCAAAAAAAAGGATAAAGCGCCGGTTAATCCATATATCTTGAGTCATGAAATTGTATTATGGGAGGTCGACTGTTTGAATGGCAGGATGAGAATATCTTCTGAGCGTATTTGCGATAAAAGAGGCGCCGTGATTGCGTTAATGACGCATTCTCCTGACAAATGGATGGATATTGTTCCAAATTCGGGATTGGAAAAAATTAAAAGTAAAGTCTGTGATCCTATTCATTTCAAAGTAAAAAAGAAATAAATCCAAGTTAGAAGAAGTAAAATCCGGAGTTTGTAATTATATTTTATGAAACGAATTGTATTGACATGCATTTTACTATTATTATTCGGATGTTCGATCAATGCTCAGAAGGATACTTCCTGGGTGACATTCCGAGATGACAGAACAGGGCTCGTTGGATTCAGGGATCAAAACAATAAGATAAGAATAGAAGCTGTCTATAATGATTTCACCATCGCAAGAAAATTTGACAAAATCGTTGCAGTGATGGAAGAAAAAAAGGGAGATCATAAAACATGCTATCTTACAAAATCGGGTAAAAAATTCGGCATCAACAGCATCTATTTTTTTGATAACGCTCCGGATTGTGAAAGTGAAGGTTTTATAAGGTTCAGAGATAACAAAACTGATAAAGTCGGTATGTTCAATAGCGAAGGTGAAATTGTAATACCGGCAGAGTATGATGATTTAACCAATGTCAGAAATGGATTGGTCGTCGCGTTAAAGGGCGCGAAGAAGAAGTTCCCCCGCGACAGCAAACCATCTGATTGCAATCATTTCAGCTGGGTTGGAGGAAAAGAATATCTTATTGATACGGCCCATAACATCATCATTGATAACTTAAAGTATGAATCCAGCCTCAACTTTTTTTCCTTAAAAATCGAACAGAATCCTGTAAAAGACGCCCGCCGCCAAAACTTCCTTGGCGTTGACGGCAGGTATTATTCATTTATCGATTATGAAAAAGAGTTTCTGCTCTGGCTTAATTCTATTCTGCTTAATCCGTTTTCCAGAGAAAAACTTATTGAATGCTCATTTGATAAAATTTTTTTCTGGAAAGAACCCGACGGTTGGACAGCCGAAGCAAGCAATGAATTCATCAACAGAAATTATGAACTCATTAAAGGCCGGTTGAAAGAACTTGCCGGACAAAGATCCGATTATTTTATTTCCATGGATGGGCTTAATCCGTTTATTTATGGAACATCGGAATTTGATGTTTATTTTAACAACTGTCGTGAACCAAAAGAATGGCGATACCCTGTCATGAGTATCGTTATTCCTCATAAGACCAAAAATGATTTTTATCAGGACGAGTTTGAATTTCTGAGAACAGAAAGTGGCTATAAATTGATAAGCGCAACCATTAGAAATGAAACATTGAAATAAGAACAGAAAAATTAACTTATCAGTGTGACGTAAATGAAAACAAGCGGCAAAACGGCACTTCTGTTTTCTCTCTATCTTTCGCAGGGCCTTCCTTTCGGTTTTCAGGCCACCGCTTTACCTGTCCTTTTGCGTGAGAGAGGAATTTCGCTTGCGGCCATCGGTTTTGCCGGTGCATTGGCATTACCCTGGTTTCTTAAACCTCTCTGGGCTCCTTTGATTGACCGGTACTGGTCTGCGCGAATCGGTAGACGCCGTTCCTGGATTATTCCCCTTCAGGCGTTAATGGTTTTAACAATACTTGCGGCTGTTCCGGTTGCCGCGGGCGGCGCTGTATCCCCTCTGCTTGTGTGTATATTTCTCATGAATCTTTGCGCTGCCACCCAGGATATCGCTGTTGATGGTCTGGCTGTGGATATTCTCGGACGTGATGAACTCGGTCCCGGAAATGCCGCGCAGGTGGCCGGTTACAAAGCAGGCATGGTTTTGGGCGGTGGCATATTGGTGTGGCTAAGTGCAAGAACGGGATGGGAAGGATTGTTCTTGATGATGGCGATCGTGGCTCTCCTGCCGCTTATCTTTATTTTACGCCATAAGGAAACGGAGGAGCAAACAGACATTACCGAGAAAGTGCCGCCCAAGCCAGCTGATTTTATCAACGTTATGCTGAAGGCCCTGCGGTCTCCCGGTGCGATTTACTTTCTTCTTTTCATTGCCACGTACAAGATGGGCGAGTCGATGATCGACGTGATGTTCAAGCCTTTTTTGGTGGATAGCGGTTTTACGGCATATCAAATAGGCTTATGGATTGGTACCTGGGGCATGGTCGCTTCACTCATCGGATCGGTCGTGGGAGGCTGGCTTGCCGTTCGTCTCTCGATAGTTAACGCTCTCTTTATTGCTGCATTTTTGCGACTGTTTCCTCTTGTTGCTGAACTTTGGCTTTCCACCATTGCGCCTACCGCCTCCCAAGTGGTTGGTGTGACCGTTGCGGAACATTTTTTTGGTGGCATACTGACCACTGCTCTCTTCGCATTCATGATGTCGCGCGTGGACAAGCGCATCGGCGCCACTCATTATACCGTCCTTGCAGCCATTGAGGTTATGGGTAAATCGCCGGGAAGTTTTTTTTCGGGATTTATTGCCGAAAGAATTGGTTATACGGGTCTTTTTTTCATTGGCGTAGCGCTTTCGGTGCTTATACTACTGCTTTATTTCCCTCTGCGAAAAGGTGAGGAACAACCATTGACCCATTGATATTTTTTTATAAAACTAAAATTTAACATTTAATTTTTACAAAATAAAGCTTGCCTTAATTTTAGTTGTAAAAAAACGCAATTTTAATAACCAAAATTTACTTGACATATAAGATAAAATTGCTTATTTTTACACATATTTAAAAGGTGTTTTTTATGAGTATCTTGACAATACCCGATGTCAGGAAAAAAATTTAACTTAAATGAAGGAGATGGTTATGAAAAAAATTTTATTGGTTATTGTAGGTTTGTTTACGTTGGTGATGTTTACCGGAGTTGCCCTTTGTGCAGATCAAACGGCTCCGGTAGAGAAGAAGGCAGCCGCAGTTAAAAAAGTTCATTTGAAGAAAGCAGAATACACAAACGGACCACACGTTACCGTTCAGGGAGGAGTAACTTTCCTAACAGACAGCGATGTTAGTGACAATCGTCGTGACGCGGTAGAAACCGATTTAGGTTATGCTGTTAGCGTAGCAGCGGGGTATAGATTTGATAATATCAGGGTGGAAGGTGAACTGGGATACCAGAAAAATGAAGTCGAAAGTCGTTCAAGACGCGACGATGTAACGGGCGACATTAAAGCTTATTCATTTTTGGTAAACGGTTATTATGATTTTATCAGAGGCAAAAAAATAGTTCCGTTTATCACCGCTGGTGTCGGTGTTGCAAAGGTTGATGCAGATGTCAATGATTTTGCGCACGTGGATGACATTGGGCTCGCTTATCAGGTTGGAGCCGGTTGCTATTATACCATTACTGATAACTGGCATATTGAACTGAAATACCGGTTCATGAGTGTTGTGGAAGTTGACGGATTTGGATTTGAAAACCTGAATCCTGAATTTATGACCCATAACGTATTCGTAGGACTGAGATACAGATTCTAATTGAATCCATATAATTTTTAAAAGAGCCGGAGGAAATCAGTTTCCCCCGGCTCTTTTTATTTAGCTGAAAAAACACCCTTCTTAACGCTGATTTTAACAAAACCTCAAAAGCTTTTCTTAACATTCAAAAAGACTGAACTTTGACTTGACTTATGCTATGGTTCTGGCAAATCCAGTTTTGTTCAATAAGGAAGTGATGATGTTTAAAAAATATCGATATTTTCTGGCGGCATGCATTCAAAATTTTCTTTATTATTTTATAAGGGCTTACAGTTCGACATTTCGTCTTCGTGTGGAAAATGAAAAACCATGGATGGATTATCTGCAAAATGGAGGCCGGGTTTTACTGTGCTGTTGGCACCAGCAATTTTTTTCGGCAATCAGATACTTTAAGTCCTATGCTCCCTATCATCCGGCTCTGATGATAAGTCAGAGCAAAGACGGTGAAATCATTGCCAAGATTGCGGAGAAGACAGGATGGCATACGGTGCGGGGATCATCATCACGAGATGGAGGAAAAGCGCTCAGAGAAATGATTGTTCATCTAAAAAAATATGGTTTTGCCGGTCACGTCGTGGATGGACCGAGAGGTCCGGCCGGAGTCGTTAAAGCCGGAGTTGTTAAATTAGCTCAAGCCGCAGGAGCTTTTGTTGTTCCCTTCTACCTTTCTGCAGATCGGGCTTGGTATTTCGACAGCTGGGATCGATTCATGTTGCCGAAACCATTTGCGCGTGTAACCCTGCGTTTTGGCGAAATGCTGGATATGAGGTCTGGAGAAAGCGAAGAGGATTTCGAACGCCAGAGAATCCGGCTACAGGAAATTATGTTACCAGATCTGCATACTTGATTTATAAGTTAACAAAACATTTCATCCGGCAATCATAAAAAAATGGCTGAACTCTGGTTGAACCTGTGATAAAAAAATCACCATGCTAAATAAGATAAATGTTCATTCCTCAAATCAGAAGTTAATCATTTACATTGTTTTAACGGTCATAGCTTTGGCCGTTTTCGGGCAGGTTTATCAATTTGACTTCATCAATATCGATGATGACATTTACGTCACAGATAACCGTTATGTCCAGTCCGGAATCACATGGGATGGATTGCGCTGGGCATTCAGTACCACGCATGCTCAATTCTGGCACCCCTTGACGTGGTTATCTCTGATGTTTGATAATCAACTTTATGGTCTGAATGCCGGTGGTTATCATGTAACCAATGTTATTTTACATGTCCTGAGTGTCTTGTTGCTTTTCTGGCTCTTCAACCGCATGACCGGTTCAGTCTGGAAGAGCGCTTTTGTCGCAGCTTTTTTCGCCCTTCATCCTTTGCGGGTGGAATCCGTCGCCTGGATCGCTGAACGCAAGGACGTCCTGAGCGCTTTTTTCTGGATGTTGACCTTGTGCTTTTACGTTTATTACGCAGAAAAACCGGTTATCCGGCGATATTGGCCGGTTCTTTTTTGCTTTCTGTGCGGGCTAATGAGTAAACCGATAGTCGTTACATTACCGCTAATCATGATTCTTCTGGATTACTGGCCGCTGGGACGTTTTGAGTCACGAAAGGAGAATGTAATTTTATGGCAGTTGAAAGAAAAAGTTCCTTTTTTTATTTTGTCAGCGGTTTTTTCAATGATTACGTTTTCTGCCCAGTATAATCCATCCGTGAAACTTTTTCCCTTAAATTACCGGCTTGCCAATGCTCCCGTTGCTTTTGTAACCTACCTTGAAAAAATTTTCTGGCCACACGATTTGGTTATCCTTTACCCTCTTGCCGAGCAACTTCCAACAGGACAGGTCTTGGGTTGTGTTTCATTGATTTTCCTTGTCAGCGCTGTTGCGATTATAATGATGAAACGATTGCCGTATATTTTTGTCGGATGGCTGTGGTATGTCATAGCGCTTCTGCCTGTTATCGGGATTACCCAGACAGGCCCGCATTCGCTGCATGATCTTTATACCTACCTGCCTGCCATCGGTATTGCGGTTATGCTTGCCTGGAGCGTTCCACTGGCATTTCACAACGAAGCGGTGCGTAAAAAAATTTTATTTTTCGCAGGGATGACTATCTTAGTGATTCTGTCTTTTTTAACGTGGAAGCAATGCGGTTACTGGCAAAACAGTATAACTCTTCTTCAGCATGATTTAAAGGTAACAAAAGGCAGTATTGCTCTGGCGCATAATAATATTGCCGTGGCGCTGGCTGACAAAGGTAATATAGAACAGGCTATGTATCATTACAACAAAGCGATTCGCCTGAAACCGAAATATGCTGATCCCTATAACAACAGAGGGACTGTTTATGGTGCGCAAGGAAAGTACCAACGGGCCATCGATGATTTCAACAGGGCTATTGCTCTGAAACCCGGTTTCGCCAAAGCGTATTACAATAGAGGGACTGCATACGCCTATATGGGTCAGCCTCAAGTGGCCATAGAGAATTATAATGAAGCCATTCGACTAAAACCGGATTATCCCGATGCCTACATCAACAGAGCCTTTGTTCATCTCAAACAAGGGAATACAACGTTTGGTTGCTATGATGCTCAAAGAGCTTGTTCTTTGGGAGATTGTTCAACATTAGCGACAGCTAAAAGCGAGGGATATTGTCCCTGATTTTTTATATTATATTGGGCATTGCCATCTTAATATTATTATCTTAAATATATGATATCATTATATTACTTATTAAGATAATCAATGCGGCATTGATATAAATATTTTTTTTGATATACTCATGAAAATATTAGCGTCATTGTTTCCGGGTGAAATTTATTTTCAATTAATCATTATAAAGAAAGGAGGATGTTATGAGGAAAGTAGTCATGATAGCGGTGGCCGTAATTTTGTCAGCCTGCGTCACAATCGCGCAGGCTGAAGTTAAGGCCGGATCGTTTTCAGTCACGCCTTTCATTGGCGGTTACATTTTTGAAGGTAATGAATTTGACAAGGATGTCAGCAATGAAGACACGTATGCCGCCGGGTTACGTGCGGGTTATAACTTCACCGAAAATATCGGCATGGAAGGTTTTTTTAATTATGTTCCGTGGAACAATAAAGATTGGAATGATGATAATGAGGTTGAGCTGTTTGGTTACGGCCTTGAGTGTCTCTATCATTTCATGCCGGACAGCCGTTTTGTGCCTTTCTTGGCATTCGGTGTTGGAGGCATTCACTATGACGCGCTTCCCGAAGACTCGGCAAACCATGATAAATTCGCTCTTGATTACGGCGCGGGCGTTAAGCTTTTCGTAACGGATAATGTTGCTTTAAGGGCCGATGTGCGTCATGTTATTCCCTTCAGTGATCGTTATAATAATCTTCTTTATACCCTGGGCATCACCTTCGCTTTTGGCGGAGCAGAAAAGGAAAAAATCGTGGAAGCCAAGGTTGAGGAACCCCCTCCACCTCCTCCCCCTCCACCACCTGAGCCGCCTGCTCCCAAACCGGTCATCATTGAAAAGGGTAGACAGACGCTGGATGTTAAATTTGATTTTGACAAAGCAACCATCAAGGAAGATTACAGTAAAGACATTGATGATCTGGCAAGTGTAATGCAGGATTATCCGGAACTGAATGTCGTCATCGAAGGACATACGGATAGCGTAGGAAATGATGAATACAATAAAAAACTTTCCCAGGCACGAGCCGAAGCCGTCAAAAAATATATGGTGGAAAAAGCAGGCATTGATGCCAGCCGTATAGATGCGCAAGGATTCGGCGAAGAAAGACCCATTGATTCCAATGATACACAGGAAGGGCGGGCGAAGAACCGTCGTGTGGAAGCGGCTGTTGATTACATCATTAAGAGGTAAGCCTTCTTTTTCTGAAGAACTAAGGTAAAAAAGAACCCCGCAGGTTATATCTACGGGGTTCTTTTTTTAATCAAATTATTGAGACATTTCACCGAGTGATTTCGAAAGAAGCTTTATAGTTTTTCATTCTTTTTAGCATACATTTTGTCCCACAGGAATTTAAATCCGGGTGTCAATTTTTCCGTGAGATTCATGGGCAATATCTGTTTCATCGGATATCCAATATTCATGATGCCGCCCGTTTTAAAAAGGTTTTCCATAACATAGAAAATCAGATTTGCGGGCATCCCTACGGCAATTTCATCATCTGACACAGCGCCGAAAGACCTGTCTCCGGCGCCGGGTATCACGACCTCCGGTTTCTGAGTGAGAAAAGGCAAAAGACCGCCCTTGACGCAGGATTCTTCGAAGCCTTCGAATTTAGACATCGGCACATGTTGATGTTCATAACTCAGCGCCTGGATAACATGGGTTATTTGAAGACCATTGCCGTAAATTAAAATTGAATCGGGTATCAGTGATGTTTGCATTAAGGGTGAACAGACAAAACCGCAATACTGGACAGGCTTGGAAAAGTAATCATTTCCAAGAAGACCCGTCAACGCATCGAATCTTCTTTTCTCCGCCTCAATATTTTTATGCCAGCCCTGTTTCACCTGGCTTTCGATAAGGTCGTCAAACTCAACCGGCCGCCATTTGTGAATGGCCGTCGCCGGCGTGCAGAAATTATCTTCCGCTGTCATAGCAATAGTCATTCCCCAATGTCTTGCCTGACTGAATGCCTGACACAGGGCCAATTTCTGCCCCAAAGCAGAGGGCTTCACCGCGTCTTTGGGTATCTCATCCTCGGGTTTAATATATTTTATGGCGACGGGATAAGTGGATAAATGGAGTTGATGGTATAATTTTTCGCCACAGGCTTTGTATTCTTCAATCGTATGCATAATCTTTATCCTTTCTTATAAATGTCATTGCCATCTTTTCATGACATTCAATACGAATAACGGGTTCGCAGCAAAATTTATTGTTCCATAATTGCAGCCTGCGCTCTCAGAATATCATGTAATGTGATTAAGCCGATCATGGAAGAATCTTTTTTGCTGACAACAATAACCATACCGCTCGTCGACTGAATAAATTTATTTTCGATATTGCGCAATTTATCATCATCGAAGCACACAGTTGCCGGTTCAATGAAAAGCTGCCTTTTTTGTGCTAAAGCTGCTTCGATCTCTACCCGGGTAACAGCTCCTTTCAAAACACCATCGATTTCAACAGGAAAACAGTTAAACGGATGATTGATTAAAATATCCTTTAAGGCCGTTTCAGACAAATCCTTGACGGCAACGGGTTTTTTGTTTGCTATAAACTGAACCAGCAGATTGTGCCAGCTTTTAAAGTCGCGTGGCGGTTTTATCTTGATCAGTTCGTGTCCATCCTGAAGGAGAATAGAGTCGTAAAAATTATGTTTTGACATTAAACGGGTTATCGTTTGGCTGACCAAGACGCCGATCATTAACGCCGGAACCATGGAGAATTGATGCGTCATCTCAAACACCATCAAAAGAGATGTCATGGGAGCGCGGACAAGCGCGCCGAAGCATGAACTCATACCTACCGCGGCAAGAATAACGCAATCGGAATGTGTGACGGGAATCCATTGACCGGCAAGATCACCGATGAACAATCCCGACATTCCTCCTATAAACAGAGATGGCGCAAATATTCCGCCGCATCCTTCCCATCCATAACAGGCAATGGTCGCCAGGAGTTTCGCGAAAACAAGCAAAGCAGCTATTTTCCATCCCGGAGAAGCGCTCAGAGCGCTCGAAAGATCGTGATAGCCGAGTCCGAAAACGCCTAATTTCCCCGTGGTGGCGTAAACGGTGGCACCGATGATCCATGTGATAAGACCGCCAATGGCCGGTTTTACCCAAAAGGGAACGCTTCTGTTTTGTCTGACTCTGCTTCGCAGACGAAGGGTTTCTGTTTGAAAAAGCATCCCGACCCACGCTGCAAATGCAGCTACCACAGGCACAATAAGATAGACCCACCACGAAAGAGAATCAACATCCGGCAGATTGAAAGCCGGCTGTTTTCCGATGATGGCGTAAACAACAAAAGCACCGAAAACGGATGATAAAACAACGCCTCCGAGAAAACGGCTGTTCATGTCGCCGATGAGTTCTTCAAGGACAAAAGTAATTGCCGCCAAAGGCGTGTTAAAAGCTGCTGCCAAACCGGCCGCAGCTCCAAGAGCGGTTGCATGACGGCGGGACTGTTTCGGCACGCCGAATATGCCGGATATATTAGAGGCTGTGCCTCCGGATACATATACGGTGGGACCTTCTCTGCCAAGACTTGCACCGCCGCCAATACTGAGCACGCCGGTGACAAATTTTACCCATACAGGTCTCCATCTGACAAATCCAAGGTCATTCCAGTAGGCCGCCTTCAATTGCGGCACGCCGCTGCCATTAGCTTCTTTGCTCAAAAAGTTGAGCATGAGCCCGACAACCAGAGAAGAGGCTATGATGATGAAGAAAGTCCAGATTAAAAATTTCATCAGCGAACAATGGGTCAGCGCAAGATACGTGTGTTCAAAAACAAAATTGGTTAACAGCAGGAAGGCAACGGCCGCCAGACCGGCAAAGATACCGTAAATAACAGGCAACAAAAATGCCCGAATGTTTTCAGGGTACTTCTGCACTCTTGAAAAAGGGAATTTAAATTTCACGAAAAAATCCTAAACAGGAAATTAATTTTATTTTTAAATTATCCGTGTTAAAAATTCAAGTAAGTTTTATATAAAAGGTTATGAGTACAATATGATAGTAAAGAGCAGGAATATGATTTCTGCGCTTTACTATCATGAATAAAACAATTATTCTGGCCAAAATCTTATCCGGATGATTTGTTGTTTTAATTTACAATAATGATCCGCCGCGCCTTTTGGATGCAAATCGTACAATAATGTCCGAAGGTATGCGTGTGAATAAACCGTTGCTGATGCGATGCCAGAAAAGCAAAGACTTGGCCATCATGCCGGGCACTACCAGAAATTTCTTTCTTTTAATGCCGCGGACAATGGCTTTTGCCGTTTGCTCCGGCGTCAATAAACCGGCAAGATTTTTTACTACCCGCGCTTCAGGTGGCAGCGTTTGAGCTTCTGCCTCAACAAAAGGGGTTTTGACTTCCGGAGGGCAGACCAGCGTAACGGTAATATTAAAGCGTTTCAGCTCACTGCGCAGGCATTCCGAAAATCCCACGATGGCGTATTTGCTTGTGCAATACAGGGAATAGCCGTACATGCCGATATGTCCCGCCACGGAAGAAAGATTAACGATATGACCACTGCCTTTTTGTTTCATGAAAGGCAGAATAGCGCTGATGGTATTTCTGGTACCATACACGTTTATTTTCAAGAGTTTGTCGAATTGTTCGTAAGAAATGTTTTCAAAATAATCTCCTGTGCCGACACCAGCGCTATTGATCAGAATATCGGGAACGCCGAATTTTTCAACGGCAAATTTAATTTTCTGCTGGACATCATTATTGTCTGCGACATCCATTGACACGGCATTGACTTTTTGAGAAGTGCTATCCATTTTTGTTTTAATGGTTTTGCCTGCTTCATCGAGCATCTTCTGTCCTCTGGCGAATAAAACGAGACTGCATCCCTGTAAAGCGAGTAAATTTGCCGTTGCCAGCCCAATGCCGCTTGATCCGCCTGTGATGAAAGCCAGTTTATTGTGAAACTCCAATTCCGAAGCGAAGCGCGACGGAATTGGCAAGTTGAACAATCCCGCGCAGCGGAGGGTATAATAACCCGCAGCCTGCTGTGGAATAGGTTCCCGAAACTTGCTTTGGGGTTTATACCCGCGATTAGAAAAGTATGCCATATGCGCCTCCCTTCTTTATTTGAATTCTTTGTCAATATATCCCTTAATGCGTTTTAAACCTTCAGCATAAGTAACTTGCGGTGTATAACCTAATTCATTTTTAACCCTCTCGATGGGTATTCTATTGTCCGAACCTACCAGATTCAACGCTTCACGGGTAATGAGCGGACGTTTTTCGATGCCAAGCAGTTTATAAATTCCTTCCAGTAGATAAGCTCCGAATACTGCCACTGGTCTGGGAATGGACTTTGGCTTCCCAACTCCAATCATGCTGGCAATGTCCGTAAAATAATCTCTCCATGTAACCTCCAATCCATCACAAGCATTGTAGACCCTGCCCATTGCTTTTTCGAGAGTTCCCGTAAGGATGAGGATATCCGCCACATTATCTACATAGGCGAGCCCCGCGTTCATATGACCTCCGGAGATAAGACCGGGCGAACCGCTTTTGAGAACATTCATCACATCATGGAGCCAGGGGCCGGAGCGCGGACCATAAACATTGGCCGGACGAACCACGGTAAGTTTCATGCCCTTGTTTTGGTAATAATCCCAGGCGAGCTTTTCCTGCGCCTGTTTTGTTCTGCTGTAGGGGCCGAGTGCTTTACCGTAGGGAGTTTCTTCGGGGCAGGGCTGGGTGTGAATTTTGTCTCCATAAACCGCTATGCTCGCGGCGAGAACAATCCGGGATTTGTTTTTTACGGCCTGTTCGAAAATCAGACGACTGCCTTCGACGGTGAATTCCCAGTATTTTTTCTCATCTCCCCAATCGGTAACAATGGCCACCAGGTGAATAATCGTTGCAGCGTCTTGAGTTGCCTTTTCTACGGCATTCGGATCGGATATACTACCGCGAACAATTTCAACTTTTTCAGCCCAGTCCGCAGGAACTGTTTCTCCGGGAAGCGCCAGTATTTTTACCGCAACTCCATCTTGTAAAAGTTTGTGCACGACTCTGCTGCCGATGAATCCCGTTGCTCCGGTGACCAGAACCGGTTGCGCAATTTTTTCTTCTGTGGTCATTATTTGTTCCTCCTAGAGTTGTGTTGATAAACTGTTAATTTTTAGCTTCAGTTATTCCAGCATTCCTGAATATATCCTTGCACTTTTCTGTTACGGAATTGTCAGTAAAAGTGGTCATCACTTTGCTGTTTTTATAAGGATCCTCCACTCCGACTTTATCGCTTTTTTCGTGCCACAAGGGATTATAAGCGAGCAGAGCAGCTTCGGTAATGTTCAGGCTTTTCAGAAACGACGCGATTCCTTTAATGTTACTTTCGTTATCCGTAATATCGGGAATAAGCGGTGTCCGAGGGAGAAAAATTTTTCCGTCAAGTGATGCCTTTAGGTAAAGCTGGGTGAAATTATCCAGTATCTTTTCATTGGAGGTACCGCAGTATTTTTTATGAGCAGTACTGTCCATTATTTTTATGTCGAAATAAATTGTGTCGAGATAAGGATAAAGCTTATCCATAAATTTGTTTACATCGAAATAGCCGCAGGTTTCCAAAAGTGTGTGAATGTTGTTTTGTTTGAGTGATTTTAAGAGCTGCGACGTGAAATCCATGAACAGAGTGGGTTCTCCTCCGGAAAGTGTTACGCCGCCGCCTGATGTATCGAAAAACGGTTTGTCCGGCAGAATCTTCTTCACGATTTCGTCGACGAACATTGTTTTTCCGATTCTATCCAACGCACCTGACGGACAGGCATCAACGCACAGGAAACAGAGGTTACATTTGTTTCTATCAATATAAAAACGATTATCTTTGGAGAGCGCATTCTCTGGACACACCTCGCGGCAGACTCCGCAGTCGATACAGACTTTCGGGTCAAAGGATATTTCCACTATGGCTTTCTTGCTTTCCGGGTTGTGACACCACACGCAGGAAAGAGGACATCCCTTGTAAAACACCACGGAGCGGATGCCCGGTCCGTCATCCAGACTGTTGCCTTTGATTTCCAAAATTAA
>CAYZRT010000043.1:15385-20305 GCA_964480875.1 uncultured Smithella sp.
ATGCCGAACTCGGCTCTTTCAATCAATTCTATCTGCATCTCTCTGTTGAGAGTTACAAAATAGGCGTTATATCCGGATATGCGAACAAGAAGGTTCTGATAGTTTTCCGGGTGTTCCATCGCATCACGGAGCGTTTTTGAGGACACAACATTGAGCTGCATCTGCATGCCGCCGAGGTCGCTGTATGTTTTTACGTAGGAATAGATGTTATCCACGGTTTTTTGATGCGTTTCCTGCGCGCTGGGAACAACCTTCACGTTAAACGCGATATTGTTGTTCATGTTTTCCGGTTTTAATCGGGCGACATCGCGAATGTTGTCCAGAATGCTTTTGGAAGCATGCGGTTCAGGTGTCAGACCGGGCGTAAAGGCTTTGCCCGCAAGCCTTCCCGAAGGAAGCGCGCCGGTCAGGGTGCCAAAAGCGACATGGTTAGACATCGACCAGAAGCCCGCCGTATATTTGCCACCGCGGTAATTTTCGTGTTCGATAAAAATGTCGTGAGCCAGTTTGGTCACGCGGTTGGCTGTTGCCAGAGCTTCTTCACTGCCTGAGCCGAAAAGCGCGGTTTTGTTTTTTATCAAAGCATGCAGTGCGGGATCATTTTTAAAATTAGTGTTGACCGCATCCAGCAGGTGGCCAAACGTTATTTTTTTATCTTCAAAGACCAGTTTTTTGATGACCATCAAGGAATCGGTGATGTCGGCAAGGCCGATGCATGCTGTTCCCGATGAGTTGTAGAGAGCGCCGCCCTTGGTGACGTCTTTCCCTTTTTTCAATGGTCCTTCAATCAGAGCCGAGATGAAAGGGGTAGGGCGGATGACCTGATGAGCTTCGCCCAGAAGATTGTTGTATTCGCAGGTTTGGTCGGCCAGAAAACGGAGCTGTGTGGCAAAAGCGTTAAAGAAGGATTCAAAATCGGAAAACATTCCGGTCTTGATATCGCCGGTTTTCGGTCCTACATCCCAACGCATCAAAGGATGTCTGCCGTTATTGAGCGCCATTTCCAGCGCAGCTACCATGTTGAACATCATGCAGTTGGTATGACCGATATGACGTCCGGAAAGCGTCGGCTCTACGCAGCCGGTTGCCGACCAGTCGCGCAAATGTTCCGGCGGATAATTGAATTCCGCCAGAGAAGCCATAACGGCTTCGTCATTGTGAATGGATGGCGTTGCTGTTGTATTGAAATTAACTTCGCAGAGTCTCTTCAGATAAGTTGCGCTGTTTTTGCTCTTATTGTAACGGGCGTTGACGTTAGGGTCGCGGATGGAGAGCATTTCTGTCACTTTCAGGAAAATATAGGTCATGTCATTGACGGCATCTTCCCCTTCCGGCGTTACACCGCCAAGGGTAATGGCCTGATCGGATGAGCTGCCACCGAACAAATAATTGCCGATGTCCGGTATCAAAGGAAGATGATCCGTGCAGCGCATGTAGAAGCAACCGATAAGTTCAATGGCATGCCTGATGTATTCCTTTATTTCTTTTTCATTATTAATTTTTTCAATGTCGGCAATAAAATAAGGTTGCAACCATTGATCCAGTCTGCCCAGGGAAAAGCCGGCATTGGTGTTCTCCATATGCACGCCCACCCAGATGATCCACATGGCGTTGACGGCTTCATCAAGCGTTGTACAGGGATTGGCCGGCACACGTTTGCAGATTTCAGCCAGATGAAGCAATTCTTTTTTGCGGGTCGTTTGAGTTTCCTGATCTGCGAGGCGCCTCGCTTCCTGCGACAGATTTTCCGCGTAGGCGTTGATTCCTTCCAGACTTATCTTCATCGCCTGCAACGTATCACGCTTTTGCTTTTCAGCTTCGGGCGTTTCTCTTAATTCCTGGTTAATTCTGGCGATGATGCCATTTGTGCCCAACTTCAGTACTTCCGGATAATTTAAAATCGTGTGCGATAGCGCAACGGTTTTCCAGAGGAAGCAGGCGGCAAAACGTTCATCGAGTTTCTGGCAGAGGGGATAATCTTTGTTATCTCTGACCCATTCACGGAAATTACGCCTGATCCAGAAAGGAAATACTTTGTTATGAAGAACATCAATAGTATCGGGATCAACATCATACGGATTCAAAGGCCTGTGGGGAACGGTAAGAAGTTCTCCCCAGATCATGGTGCCATGCGCCTCTGGATAGATGATAACGCCGATATCTTTGGTGGTATTGGTTCCGGCAACCAAATCGTTTTGACGGATGATGGGTTTTCTGTTTTCCATCAGATATTTAAACGCATTGGCCTGGCGCAATTCGGCGACCCAGGGCTTGCTGTTTTTGTCCTTTTCAAATCCGTTTTCTTTACACCATTCTGTGACAAGCTTAGCCCGTTCATGGCAGATGGCCGGTTTTGTTTTCAGATGAATATCCAGAAAATCTTTCAGTCTTGGGAAGTCATCCAGCGAATATTCTGCGAGATAGGGATCTGGCAGGAATTTTACACCTGGATCAACGGACTCGGCTTTGAGTTGACGAAGTTTCCTGATTTCAATGCTGTGTTTGGAAGCTTTTTCCGCGTCATATTTTCGATGTTCGGTTTTTGTTTCTTTTTTCAATTTGGCAATCTGGATTTGTTTTAAAAGCAGCGACAGATACAAATTGATTAATTGCAGATAACCGAGGTTGCCGACCGGTATCATTCTGTTTTCCATGAGGGCGATCATCAACTTGTTGGGAGGTTGAGTGGCGGCTTCCTTGAGCGCGCTTTCATCCTGAAATATCAGCTGAGCATCAAATCTCTCAGGAATATTTTTTAAAACAATGACTTTGCCGTTTTCAAAGCGCAGAGCCTGTTCCACGCTGCCGTTTTCCGTTTTTATGCCAAAAGTGAAATTCAACCAGCCGTCATCGCTTTTCAGATATTTATTTAATGAGGGACGATTGTTGAAATTAAAAGCGACGAATTTTAAAAAAAGATTGGCTAACGTGTCAGCATAACTTTTTTTGATTCCTTTTTGTAACGCCTGCATGGCCTACCTCCAAAAAATCTTGTTGCTTCTAATTAAAAGAGTTTTTCTCCATCATCCAGACTTTCTTTAAGCTTCATGAAACTTTCAATCATATCTGAAGTCCGATCCTTGATAAAACCTTCCACGTTATCGGTGACCTCGTGAAATAAACGGCTGTTGTTGAGGGTGATCAGACCGTGAAGATCAGACCAGAATTTAATGACCTGATACAAAATAAAATGGTCTTTTTTCTTTCCTTTAGCGGGAATGTAATTGCTGAGGGGCTCCATAAAAAGAGACAGACATTTTAAAGCGTTTTGTTTTTCCGTATAGGCGAGAGGTTCTATATCAGTGCCGATATAGTCCAGATATTTGGGCGTATGCAAATTGAACATGATATCATAGTAGCTGGGGTTGGTCAGTCCGAATTCAATATAGGCGCTAATCATAGACTGAACCCTGTCGTCAATATTGTTAAAAAGAGCCGAACGTTTTGTCAGAAGGTCATAGAGTTTCTCGAATCCTCTGATCCGGATCATCAGATTGATCTCATCTTTGTTGGTATAATAATTATAAATGGTTGTGGCTGTGACGCCCAGGCGGGAAGCTATTTTACGCAGGCTGAGATTGTTAAATCCTTCTTCAATAATTATGTTCAGAGCTGTGTCCAGAATCCTTCCCCTGATATTTTCTATTTCTTCTTTTGTTCTCGGTTTTTTTGGCATACGTTACTTCTTTTGTTTAAAATTACATTGTTAAGTTAACAGTGTTATATTTAAAAGTCAAGATGAATTTCACCACGAAAGGTAACGATTTATCCGGTGCGGAATATTAATTTAAGATTATGAAATTATTGATTTTATGGCTGGGGAATAAGGATTCGAACCTTAATAAACGGAGTCAGAGTCCGGTGTCCTACCGTTGAACGATTCCCCAGCAAGATATGATAAAGAACGCCCTGTTGCTGATTCGTTAAATACTGATATACTTCGGGCGGGCGTGAATATAATGTTAATGACATTTTATGTCAATAAATTTTCTTCATAATTATACAATAAAATTTTATAGGTTATTGTGAATAGAGAATAGCTGATATTGAAAAATCGCATTCCATGAGCTTTCCATTATCTGTGCGATTTCATGTTGTGAAGTTGCTGCTTTTGACTGATGCTAATAAGATCAATGGAAGAAAGAAGGCCTCTTTTAATAAAGTATTCACCAAAGGGCCGCTGAAGTTTTTTCTGTTTTCCAACAAGAGCAAGTTGCTCGAAACCTGAAATATAACCGATGCGAAGCGCGCATTCTCCAAATTTCTCATCGAACGTTCGAATGTTTAATATTCTTAAGACATCATGGTAGGAAATTAACCCCCAGGTTACGGCTATTTGTCCGATAAGGGGACGTTGGCGTCTCTGCCAGCAAATGGCCTCAATCAGCGTTTTCCAGGAAATCAGGCCGGAGTAATATAGGAACTGGCCAAGCATGAGATTGCCATTTGGGATACTGCCGCTGTAGAAATGATCAGTATATTTTTTACTGTGATGAGCTTTTTTTTGTCCGGTCTTGTGCTGTGTATTCTGGTGAAATGAGCTTTTTGGAGACGGATCTGAATCATTTTGCGTTGCTCTGAATTCATGAAAGATAGAAGCGCTTACAGTGTCTTCATTTCGTGTTTCAACAAAAGAAAGAAGTCTTTCATAGGCCTGCCGGACATTTATAAATTCATCAGTTAAGTCAGCAGCAAAAAAACCCAGCGTTTTTGCCCGATCGGGATGGGTTTCCAAAGCTCTTTTTCTGAAGGCCGTTTTAATACCAACGGTTTGAAGGCATTCCAGAAAATCAGGGGATATTTTTACCTCAGATCCGAATATTGTTTCGCATGCCTGAAAGAGTTCTGATGTAGAGGCTTGATGGACCAGCATGAACAAATTCCTCTGATAATTTTACTTTGTTAAACTATCAATATGCG